>NZ_JBEXGM010000014.1:0-40743 GCF_040607335.1 Streptomyces sp. NPDC005303
GCCGCGATGTCGCCGCGATCGAGAAGGTGTCCGCCCGCAGCGGCCGGCGTCCGTTACCGAGCCCTGCTCAAGCAGCCGAGCCGCCGGACCGAGGACGGACACCCCCCACCCCGGCCCCGACCCACGACACACCCGCACGCGCTACACCCGTCCCCACCGGGGCCGCAGCTGCGCCGCAGGCATCCAGGGGCGCGGGGAACTGCGCAAAACGCCCGCCCCCACCGAACCCCAACCCGCCCAACCGCCGGAGGAACATGCCGAAGGGCCCGTACCCATGACTCCCCATGGGGTACGAGCCCTTCGAAGAAGAACGAAGAACGACGCTGTTGTTACCCGGCGCGTGCTTCAGCCAGTCGCGAGACGGACCATGTCCGCCTGCGGCCCCTTCTGACCCTGCGAGATCTCGAACTCGACCCGCTGGCCCTCTTCAAGGGTGCGGTAGCCGTCCATCTGAATCGCGCTGTAGTGGACGAAAACATCCGCACCACCGTCGACCGCGATGAAGCCGTACCCCTTCTCCGCGTTGAACCACTTGACGGTGCCCTGAGCCATGCCTAACTCCCCTATTACTGGCCCTTGCACGGATCCACACTTCATGGATCCGGGTCAGACCTCACCCCCCACATGGTTGGGGGCGTGCGCCGGAACGCGTCGACCGCGGCTGAATGTATCTGTCCAACTGCCGTCTGCAACAGGTCAATCGGACGAGAATTCTGGACGGAAGGGGTCCGGAATGTAGTGAGAATTCGCCCGAATTCGGGGCAAGTCGGGCCCCATAAAAGGAGCATAAGGCGCAAAGAACCCACACACTTTGGCTACTTCTCGTCGCATCCGAAGTCGGAACTCATATGCGTCCGGCATGCGGGAAGCAGCAGGTTCCCCAACTGTACCGTGCTCAACCATAGAGAATTGCCCCCTCCGCTTCTCTCGCGGAGAGGGCAATCAGATGAACACTCGGTAATTACTGTTACCGAAGGTAATGACCAGTCATACGGTCACCCGCCGGCGACCGCCGGGATGATGGAGACGCCGGCCCCGTCGGGCGTCGCCGTCTCCAGCCCCTGCTCGAACCGCACATCGTCGTCGTTCACGTACACATTCACGAACCGCCGCAGCTTGCCCTGGTCGTCGAGAACACGCGCGGCGATACCCGTGTGGTTCTTCTCCAGATCCGCGATGACCTCGGCGAGGGTCCCACCCTCGGCCTGCACCTCGGCCTGGCCACCGGTGTAGGTGCGCAGAATGGTGGGGATGCGGACGTTGACGCTCATGCGAGGCCAGCCTCTCGGAAAGAGTCCAGGTTCGGACGGATCGTGGCGGTGAGCCCGGTACCGGCCACCGCGTCCAGGGTCTTGAGACCGTCGCCGGTGTTCAGCACCACCGTGGTCTTCGTCGGGTCGAGGACGCCGTTCTCGATCAGCTTGCGGGTCACGCCCACGGTCACGCCACCCGCGGTCTCCGCGAAGATGCCCTCGGTCCGGGCCAGCAGCTTGATCGCGTCGACGATCTGCTCGTCGTCGACGTCCTCCACCGCCCCGCCGGTACGACGGGCGATGTCCAGCACGTACGGCCCGTCCGCCGGGTTGCCGATCGCCAGCGACTTGGCGATGGTGTTCGGCTTCTGCGGCCGGACCACGTCGTGGCCCGCCTTGTACGCCACCGACACCGGCGAGCACCCCTCCGCCTGCGCACCGAAGATCTTGTACGGCTTGTCCTCGACGAGCCCGAGCTTGATCAGCTCCTGCAGCCCCTTGTCGATCTTCGTGAGCTGCGAGCCGGAGGCGATCGGCACGACCAGCTGGTCGGGGAGCTGCCAGCCCAGCTGCTCGCAGATCTCGTACGCCAGGGTCTTGGACCCCTCCGCGTAGTACGGCCGCAGGTTGACGTTGACGAAGCCCCAGCCCTCGCCGGCCGGGTCGCCGATCAGCTCGGAGCAGAAGCGGTTCACGTCGTCGTAGTTGCCCTCGATGCCGACGAGCTCGCCGCCGTAGACCGCGGCCATGACGACCTTGCCCTGCTCCAGGTCGTGCGGGATGAACACGCACGAGCGGAAGCCGGCCCGGGCGGCGGCGGCGCCCACCGCACCGGCCAGGTTGCCGGTGGAGGAGCAGGAGAGGGTGGTGAAACCGAAGACGCGGGCGGCCTCGATGGCCTGGGCGACGACCCGGTCCTTGAAGGAGTGCGTCGGGTTGCCGGAGTCGTCCTTGACGAACAGCTTTCCGGCGTCGACGCCCAGCTCACGGGCGAGGTTGTCGGCCTTGACGAGCTTGGTCCAGCCGGGGTTGATGTTGGGCTTGTCCGCCACGTCCGCGGGGACGGGCAGCAGCGGGGCGTAGCGCCAGATGTTCGCGGGTCCCGCCTCGATGCGCTTGCGGAGCTCCTCGGTGTCATAGGCCGAGAAGTCGTACGCGATCTCGAGCGGGCCGAAACACTCCTCGCAGGCGAAGACCGGGCCGAGCGGGACGCGGTGGCCGCATTCGCGGCAGCTCAGCGCCGCGGCGGGACCCAGATCGACGGAGTTCGTGGTGCTTGCAACAGTCTGCGCAGCCATGGAGGCGAGGCCCTTTCCTCATCTTCCTCACGACGCACTTCGCCGTGAGACGGATTTGGCACCTTCCCTAATCGGGAGCCTCGCGGAGACGATCGTCAGCGATCGCTACGAGAACCGACTGGAGGGTTGCCGGGGCTTCATCGGGCCGTATCCCTCTGCCCCTCTGGATGAGCGGTATGAAGTTGTGAACGGCGGGCCCACCCAGGACATGCGATGGTCATCCGCGTTGTTCAAGACTGTAACCGACGACCAGGACAGTTGAGAGAGTCGTCCGAACCGCGAGATGGATCACCCGCAGATCACACGCAGAGGAGCCGCGCACTGTGCTGAACGAAGTCGAGCGCTGGCTGGCCACCCGTTCCTGGTCGGTGACCGATCGCCCGCTCCACCGGATCATGGCCGCGAAGCGGGGCTCGGGTCAGACCGTCAGTGTCGTCCTGCCCGCGCTCAACGAGGAGGAGACGGTCGGTGACATCGTCGCCGTGATCCGTCATGACCTCATGCAGCAGGTCCCGCTGGTCGACGAGATCGTCGTCGTCGACTCGGGATCGACCGACCGCACGTCCGAGGTCGCCGAGGCGGCCGGTGCGCGGGTCGTCCACCGTGACGACATCCTGCCGCGCCTACCCGCCGTGCCCGGCAAGGGCGAGGTCCTGTGGCGCTCCCTGCTCGCCACCACCGGGGACATCGTCTGCTTCATCGACGCCGACCTGAAGGAGTTCTCCTCGGACTTCGTCTCCGGCATCGTCGGCCCGCTGCTCACCGAACCCGGGGTCGACCTGGTCAAGGGCATGTACGACCGTCCCCTGGGCGGCGCCGCCGGGCAGGGCGGCCGGGTCACCGAGCTCATGGCGCGGCCGCTGCTGAACATGCACTGGCCGCAGCTGGCCGGTTTCGTGCAGCCGCTGGGCGGCGAGTACGCGGCCCGGCGCTCGCTGCTGGAGCAGCTGCCGTTCCCCGTCGGCTACGGCGTCGAGCTGGGCATGTTGGTCGACGCCCTGCACCTGGTGGGCCTGGACGCGCTCGCCCAGGTCGACGTCGGGGTGCGCAAGCACCGCCACCAGGACGGGCAGGCCCTGGGCCGGATGTCCGCCGCGATCTACCGCACCGCACAGCTGCGGCTGGCCCGCGGCCATATGATCCGCCCCTCCCTCACCCAGTTCGAGCGGGGCCGGGACGGCTTCGAGCCGCGTACGTACTCCGTGGACACGGAGGAGCGGCCGCCGATGACGGAGATTCCGGAGTACATGAAAAGAAGGGCTGCGTAGACCCACCAAGGGGCGCGGGACTGTATCGATCTGCGGCTCCGCCCCGTGGGCGCGACCAGCCCCCACGGGCCGCGGGCCGAAGACGCTACGGGAACGTTTGAGCGGTTGTACACCGGGCTAGGTTTCGAGGCATGGCTTCATCGCACAACGCCCAGGTGCTGGTCGCGTCCAACCGCGGCCCGGTCTCGTACGAGGTCCAGGAGGACGGTTCGCTGCACCCCAGACGGGGTGGCGGCGGACTGGTCTCGGGCCTTTCGGCGATCGGTCCGGAGGCGGGCGCGCTGTGGGTGTGCTCCGCGCTGTCCGACGGCGACCGCGAGGCGGTACGGCAGGGGGTCGGCGAGGACGGCGTCCGTATGCTCCCGATCCCGGCCGACGTGCACACGGACGCGTACAACGGCATCGCGAACTCGGTCCTCTGGTTCGTCCACCACCTCCTCTACCAGACCCCGCTGGAGCCGTCCTTCGACGCGGAGTTCCGGCGGCAGTGGGCGTCGTACGAGACGTACAACCGCGCCTTCGCCGAGGCGCTCGCCGAGGAGGCGGCCGAGGGGGCGGCGGTCCTGGTGCAGGACTACCACCTGTGCCTGGTGCCGGGGATGCTCCGCGAGCTCCGCCCCGACCTGCGCATCGCCCACTTCTCGCACACGCCGTGGGCGCCGGTGGACTACTTCCGGATGCTGCCCGACGACATCGCGTCCCAGCTGCTGCGCGGCATGCTGGGCGCCGACCGGCTCGGCTTCCTCACCCGCCGCTGGGCGGACGCCTTCACCGCCTGCTGCACGGAGTTCGCGGACGGGCTCGGGGAGACCCGGATCGGGGTGCACGGCCTTGGCGCGGACGCGGACTTCCTGCGCGCCCGCTCCCACCAGGCCGACGTGGAGGAGCGGATCGTCGCCCTGCGCGAGGAGATCGGTGCGGGCCGCAAGACGATCGTGCGGGTCGACCGCACCGAGCTGTCCAAGAACATCGTGCGCGGGCTGCTCTCCTACCGGCGGCTGCTGGAGTCGCGGCCGGAGTGGCGGGAGCGGGTCGTGCACGTGGCGTTCGCGTATCCGTCGCGGCAGGACCTGGCGGTGTACCGGGACTACACGGCCGAGGTGCAGCGGCTGGCGGACGAGATCAACGACACGTTCGGCACACCGGGCTGGACCCCGGTCCTGCTGAATCTGAAGGACGACTTCGCGCGCTCCCTCGCCGCGTACCGGCTGGCCGACGTGGCGCTGGTCAACCCCATCCGGGACGGCATGAACCTGGTCGCGAAGGAGGTGCCGGTGGTCTCCGACGAGGGGTGCGCGCTGGTGCTGTCGCGGGAGGCCGGGGCGTACGAGGAGCTGGGCGAGGACGCGATCGTGGTGAACCCGTACGACGTGGAGCAGACGGCGGCCGCCCTGCACGAGGCCCTGACGATGCCGCCCCACGAACGGGCCGAACGCGCGAAGCGGCTCGCCGCGGCGGCGACGGCACTCCCACCGGCCCAGTGGTTCCTGGACCAGCTGAACGCACTGAACGGGTGAGCATGAACCTTCCCACGCCCACCACCCCCGCCGGCCAGGAGGGCCTGCGCGCGCTCCTCGCCGAACCGCGCCGCGCGGTGATCGGCCTCGACTTCGACGGGACGCTGGCGCCGATCGTGGCGGACCCGGAGAAAGCGTTCGCCCACCCCGAGGCGGTGCCGGCGCTCGCGGCGCTCGCGCCGAAGGTGGCGTCCGTGGCGGTGATCACCGGCCGCCCGGCCGCGGTCGCGGTCCGCAACGGTGGTTTCGCGCAGGTCCCGGGCCTGGAGCACCTGACCGTGCTCGGCCACTACGGGGCGGAGCGCTGGGACGCGGCGACGGGTGAGGTCACGGCCCCCGCCCCGCACCCGGGTGTCGCGGCGGTCCGGGCCGAGCTGCCGGAGCTTCTGGCCGGGACGGGCGCGTGGCTGGAGGAGAAGGGCGGCCGGGCGGTGGCCGTCCACACCCGCAGGGCCGACGACCCCCAGTCCGCCTTCGAGGCCCTGCAGGGCCCCCTCGCCGACCTGGCCGCCCGCAACGGCCTGATCGTGGAACCGGGCCGTCTGGTCCTGGAGCTCCGCCCACCCGGCATGGACAAGGGCGTGGCCCTCCAGAAGCACGCCCGCGAGGTCTCCGCCCGGTCCGTGCTGTTCGCCGGCGACGACCTGGGTGACCTGCCCGCCTTCGCCGCGGTCGACGACCTCCGCGCCGCCGGCACCCCCGGCCTCCTGGTGTGCAGCGGCAGCGACGAGGTGACGGAACTCCGCAAGCGGGCCGACCTGGTGGTGGACGGCCCGGCCGGTGTGGTGGGCCTCCTGCGGGACCTGGCGGAGCGGCTCGGCTGACCCCTCAGCGCTCCGCCCGCCGGGCCTCCCGCACTCTGCGCAGCCGGTTCACCGTCACCGGGTCGAAGGCCAGCGCGCGCTGATCGTCCAGCAGGGCGTTGAGCAGCTGGTAGTAACGGACCGGTGCCAGGCCCAGTTCCTCGCGTATCGCCCGCTCCTTCGCGCCGGGCCCCGCGAAGGAGCGGCGCTCCAGCGCGAGGATGTCCCGCTCACGGCGGTCGAGTTCCGCATGCTCCATGCCCGGAACCGTAACGCCCGCCACCGACAGCGACTACTCCGCGTTCCGCGCGGTCAGCTGCAACGCGCGCAGCACCTCGGTGGGGTTTCCCTCGGAGCTCACCGCGGAGCCGATCCGCTTCTTCACGGCCGCGCTGACCGAGGCCCAGGACGTCTTGCCCACGGGGGGCAGCTCCGCGCTGGGCAGGGCGTCGAGGAAGGGCTTGAGGTCGGCGTCCCGGGAGTCACCGCTCATGACCTCGGACGCGGAGTTCGTCACCGGCAGCAGGTCGTACTCGCGGGAGAACGCGAGGACGTTCTTCTCGCTGTAGACGGAGTCGAGGAAGTCGCCCACCTGCTCGGCGTGCCCGTTCTGCCGGAAGGCCATCATCCAGTCGGCGACGCCCATGGAGTTCCTGGTCGGTCCGTCGGCGCCGGGCATCGGCACCATCCCGAACTTCACGCCCTTCTCTGCGGCGGTCTTCATCAGCGAGGGGTGCCCGTTGAGCATTCCGACGTCCCCGGCGGCGAACGCCGAGAACGCGGCGGCCCGGTTCAGGTTCTCGGGCGCGACGGGACCGGTCAGTCCCTTGCCGACGAGGTCGTCCTTGAGCCAGGTCAGTGTGGCGACGTTCTCCTCGGAGTCGATGCCGTACGTGCCGACGTCGTCGATGTATCCGCCGCCCCCGCTCAGCAGCCACTGCATGGTCTCGGCCTGCGCCTCCTCGGGTCCGAGCGGCAGCGCGTACGGGTACTTCACCCCGTCCGCCTTGAGGGTCTCGGCGTCGGCGGCCAGCTGCTTCCACGTCTTCGGCGGGGTGAGCCCGGCATCGGCGAAGAGGGTCTTGTTGTAGAAGAGCAGCCGGGTCGAGGCGGCGAACGGCATGCCGTACTGCATCCCGTCGATACGCCCCGCCGAGCCGAGCTGGGCGACGAAGTCGGCCTGCTCCCGGATCCCGATCAGCTCGTCGGCCTTGTACAGCAGCCCCTTGTCCGCGTAGTCGGCGTAGGCGCCGATCTGCGCCATGTCGGGCGCCTTGCCCGCGTCGACCATCTCCTTGACCTTGCGGTCGACGTCGGTCCACGAGTACACGCTGACGTCGACCTTCACGCCGGCGTGCTCGGCCTCGTACTCCTTGACGAGCTTGTCCCAGTACTTCTGGGAGCTGTTGGCCGAACTGTCGCCGTAGTCGGCGGCGACCAGCTTCAGCGTCACCTCGTCCGAGCCGCCGCCCAGCCCGCAGCCGCCCAGGACTGCCGTCATACCCAGTGCGGACACCGCCGCGATCGTTCCCGTCCTACGCCGCCGCACCGACAACCGCCCCAAACTCACGTTCGAAATCTTTCGAAAAGTCATACATATCTCAGAACTAAGGTCTACACCACGCGAGTGGACTAGACCTCTTGTGGGTCAACGGGTCACACTGTCCCCCGTGAGACATGTCATCGCCCTCGACGTGGGCGGCACCGGGATGAAGGCGGCCTTGGTCGGCGCGGACGGCGCACTCCTGCACCGGGCCCGCCGGGCGACCGGCCGCGAGCACGGACCGGACGCGGTCGTCGACGGCATCCTCGACTTCGCCGCCGAGCTGCGCGCGTACGGCACCGAGCACTTCGATGCCCCCGCGGCCGCGGCCGGCGTCGCCGTACCCGGCATCGTCGACGAGGGCCGGGGCATCGCGGCCTACGCCGCCAACCTGGGCTGGCGGGACGTCCCCCTGCGCCACCTGCTCGCCGAGCGCCTCGGCGGCGTCCCGGTCGCCCTCGGCCACGACGTCCGCACCGGCGGCCTCGCCGAGGGCCGCATCGGAGCCGGCCAGGGCACCGACCGCTTCCTCTTCGTCGCCCTGGGCACCGGCATCGCCGGCGCGATCGGCATCACGGGGCGGGTGGAGGCCGGCGCGCACGGCTTCGCGGGCGAGATCGGCCACATCGTCGTACGCCCGGACGGCACGCCCTGCCCGTGCGGCCAGCGGGGCTGCCTGGAGCGGTACGCCTCCGCCGCCGCGGTCAGCGAGGCCTGGGCCTCGGTCACCGGGAACCCGGACGCGGACGCGGCGGACTGTGCGAAGGCGGTCGAGGCCCAGGACCCGAAGGCCCGGGAGATCTGGCAGCACGCCGTGGACACCCTCGCCGACGGCCTGGTCACCGCCCTCACCCTCCTGGACCCCCGCACCCTGATCATCGGTGGCGGCCTGGCGGAGGCGGGGGAAACGTTGTTCACACCGCTGCGGGACGCGGTCCAAAGGCGCGTCACCTTCCAGAAGCTCCCGACGATCGTCCCCGCGGCACTGGGCGACACGGCGGGTTGCCTGGGCGCGGGCCTACTGGCCTGGGATCTCCTCAAAAAGACGGACAGTTCGGAGGTAACGCCCTGATGACAGCCCACCCACGGGCGCGGGACAGCGCTGAATCTGCGGCTACCGCCGCGCGGGCGCGACCAGCCACGACGAACCCGCACCCCGCAACGGGCCATACGCCCCTCGTCCTGTCCGGCGCAACGGTCGTCCTCCCCACGGGAACCGTCAATAACGGCCGAGTGATCGTCGACGGCACCCGAATCATCGGCGCCGCCCCGGAGAACGCCCAGGTCATCGACGTAACCGGACACTGGCTGGTCCCAGGTTTCGTCGACCTCCACAACCACGGCGGCGGCGGAGCCTCCTTCACCTCGGGCACGATCGAAGACGTGCTCAAGGGCATCGCCACACACCACAGCCACGGGACCACCACCCTCGTCGCCTCCACCGTCACCGGCGACATGGACTTCCTCGCCCAGCGAGCCGGTCTCCTGTCCGAACTCGCCGAACAGGGCGACATCGCCGGCGTCCACTTCGAGGGCCCGTTCATCTCCCCCTGCCGCAAGGGCGCGCACTCGGAGGGACTCCTGCGCGACCCGGACCCGGCGGAGGTCCGCAAGCTCATCGACGCGGCGCGCGGCCAGGCGAAGATGCTCACCCTCGCCACCGAGCTGCCCGGCGGCATCGAGTCGGTACGCCTCCTCGCCGAACACGGGGTCATCGCGGCGGTCGGGCACACGGACGCGACCTACGAGCAGACCGTCGAGGCCATCGAAGCGGGCGCCACCGTGGCGACCCACCTCTTCAACGCGATGCCGCCCCTCGGCCACCGCACCCCCGGTCCCATCACCGCCCTCCTGGAGGACGAGCGGATCACGGTCGAGCTGATCGACGACGGCACTCACCTCCACCCGGCCGCGCTGCAACTCGCGTTCCACCACGCGGGGTCGAAGCGGGTCGCCCTCATCACGGACGCCATGGACGCGGCGGGCTTCGGCGACGGCCGATACATGCTCGGCCCCCTGGAAGTGGAGGTCAGCGAGGGAGTCGCCCGCCTGGTCGAGGGCGGTTCGATCGCCGGCTCGACGCTCACCCTGGACCGCGCCTTCAAGCGGGCGGTGACCGTGGACCGGCTCCCGGTCGAGGACGTGGTCGCGGCGATCTCCGCCAACCCGGCCCGGCTGCTGGGCATGTCCGACCGGATCGGGTCGCTGGAGCCGGGCAAGGACGCCGACCTGGTCCTCCTCGACCATCAATTCGACCTCAAGGGCGTCATGCGCCGGGGAGAATGGGTGGTCGATCCCCAACTGGGCTGATCTGTCACGCTGTTGGGCCCGGTGGCATCCTGGGAGACTGGACGGGCACATTCTGTCTCTCGGGGGAGGTCGGCCCAGGTGATCCTCACGGTCACGCTGAACACCGCTCTCGACATCACCTATCGCGTACGGTCGCTGCGGCCGCACACCAGCCACCGGGTCTCCGACGTCACCGAACGCCCCGGCGGCAAGGGGCTGAACGTGGCCCGGGTGCTGGCCGCGCTCGGCCACGAGGTGACGGTCACCGGGTTCACGGGCGGTGCCACGGGCCGCACGGTCCAGGAGCGGCTCACCGCCGTACCGGGCCTGGTGGACGCGCTCGTCCCGGTCGGCGGGCCGACCCGGCGCACGATCGCCGTGGTGGACGCGGAGTCCGGCGACACCACACAGCTCAACGAACCGGGCCCGACGGTGACATCCGCGGAGTGGGCCGCCTTCCAGGAGGCGTACGAGGATCTCGTCCCGTCCGTCGCGGCGGTGGCCCTGTGCGGGAGTCTGCCACCGGGGGTGCCGGTGGGGGCGTACGCGGGCCTGATCCGCACGGCGAAGGCCGCCGGGGTCCCGGTCCTCCTCGACACCAGCGGAGAGGCGCTGCGCCGCGGGGTCGCCGCCCGCCCCGACATCGTCAAGCCGAACGCCGACGAACTGTTTGAACTGACCGGCTCCCACGAGCCGTTGCGCGCAACCCGGGACGCGCGACGCCGGGGCGCCCTCGCCGTCGTCGCCTCCCTGGGCAAGGAGGGCCTCCTCGCCGCGACGCCGGAGGGCCGCTGGCGCGCCACCCCGCCCACCACGGTCCACGGCAACCCGACGGGCGCCGGCGACTCGGCGGTGGCGGGGCTGCTGTCGGCCCTGGCGGAACAACTCCCGTGGCCGGACCGCCTGTCCCGCGCGGTCGCCCTGTCGGCGGCGACCGTACTGTCCCCGGTGGCCGGGGAGTTCGACCGAGCGGCCTACGAGGAGCTGTTGACGCGGGTCGCGGTGACGGGCGAGGTCAGCGCGGCCTGACTCCTAACGGTCGACGTTCTCCGTGACGGAGAACTGGTCGAGCAGGGCGTTGCACTGGTTGCCCTGCTGGCAGGACAGCTGAATCGTGTTGGTGCCCTTGGTCAGGGAGACCTGCGCCCAGGTCTCCTGCCACTCGTTCGCGGGGAGCCCACCGAAGTTCTTCATGTTCAGCGGCCGGGAGGAGGGCTTCCCGTTGACCGTCACCGTCGCGTTGGCGTCCTCGGCGGGGAGGCTGTAGCGGACGTACACCCGGTAGACGCCGGCCTTCTTGATGCCGTTGACCGTCCAGGTGACCGAGGCGCCGACCTGGTTGAAGCCCTGGACGTACACGCCCCCGTCGGCCTGGGCACCCTTCACGTCGGACGCGACGCCGGTGCCGCCCTCCAGCCGCATCGTCTTGACGTCGGCCTCCGGAAGGTCGGCCGCCTCCGACGCCGAGGTCGACGGACTCGGCTCCGAGCTCTGGGACGTGGTCGGGGTCGTCGCCGCCTGGTTGCCCTTGTCGCCCTTGTCGTCGTCGCCGCCCGCCATCGCGATGGCGATGCCGATGACCACCGCGGCGACCACCGCGATCGCGCCGATCAGCAGACCCTTGGTGTTGGGGCCACCGGAGCGGCCGCCACCGCTGTAGCCCGGCATGGGCTGCTGGCTGGTGGGGGCCCCGCCCGGGAGGGTCTCGGGGGCCTGGTAGTGGGCGCTGGGCTGGCCGTAGCCGGTCTGGCCCTGCTGCTGCGGGACCTGGCCGTACGGGCCGTTCGGCGCGGCCGGTGCCTGCTGCTGGCCGTACTGCCGCTGGCCGACCGAGCGTGTCCGGTTGACGGAGTTCGGATAGCCGTAGCCGTAGCCGCCGCCTGAGGGCGGCTGGGCGCCGTTGGCCTGGCCGTCGGCGTAGAGGTAGCCGAACGGGTCTTCGTCCTCTGGCGTGCTCGCGCCGTTGTTGCCGGACGTCATCCCTTGGTACTCCTCAACAGGTGCGGATCGGATGCGATACGTGGAGTCAGAATGGCGAGCCTACCCGCTCCTGATGGCCCAAACGGGTGACTCGGATCGCATCGGCTCGCTGACCTGGGGCTCAGCCCGCGCGTCTGTGTTGTTTGGGACGAGATCGTTTCTCGACGTACATCCGCTCGTCGGCCGACTTCAACACTTCGTCCGCGGTCATGCCGCAGTGCGCCCAGCCGATTCCGAAGCTGGCACCCACCCGCACGGCCCGTCCCTCGGCGCGGATCGGCTGGATGATCTCGTTGCGCAGGCGTACCGCGAGGTCGGCCGCGTCGGCCTTGCCGAGCCCGTCGGCGAGGATCACGAACTCGTCGCCGCCGAGCCGCGCCACGGTGTCGCCGTCGCGGACGCACTGGGACAGCCGCCGGGCGACCTCGATGAGCACCGCGTCACCCGCGTTGTGCCCGAACCGGTCGTTGATCGACTTGAAGCCGTCGAGGTCGCAGAAGAGCACCGCGAGCCCCTTGGAGCCGTCGTCGCGCTCCCCCTCGGGGGCGACGGTGTGCACATGGTGGTCGAAGGCGTCGTACGCCGCGGCACCGCCCTGCCGGAAGTCGAAACCGTGACCGCCCGCGTCGAAGGCCGGGTGGCCGAAGGCCGCGTCGACGGGCTCCAGGGCGCCGGTGTGGGTGGGGCGCTGGCAGAGCCGGGAGGACAGCCGCGAGCGCAGCTCGGCGGAGTTCGGCAGGCCGGTCAGCGAGTCGTGGGAGGCGCGGTGGGCGAGCTGGAGCTCGCGGCGCTTGCGCTCCTCGATGTCCTCGACGTGGGTGAGCAGGAAGCGCGGGCCGTCGGCCGCGTCGGCGACGACGGAGTTGCGCAGGGAGACCCAGACGTAGGTGCCGTCCCGGCGTCCGAGGCGGAGCTCGGCGCGTCCGCCCTCCGCCGAGGTGCGCAGCAGGGTGCCTATGTCCTCGGGGTGGACCAGGTCGGAGAAGGAATAGCGGCGCATCGCGGACGCGGGGCGGCCGAGGAGGCGGCACAGGGCGTCGTTGGTGCGCAGGATGCGGCCGTGCTGGTCGCCGCCCATCTCGGCGATGGCCATGCCGGAGGGGGCGTACTCGAAGGCCTGCCGAAAGCTCTCTTCGCTGGCCCTGAGGGCCTGCTGTTCCCTTTCGAGTCTGACCAGCGCGCGCTGCATGTTCGACCGCAGACGCGCGTTGCTGATCGCGATCGCGGCCTGGAAGGCGTACATCTGGAGCGCTTCGCGACCCCAGGCGCCCGGCCTGCGGCCGTTGCGCGGCCGGTCCACGGAGAGCACGCCGATCAGCTCGCCGCACTGACCGCCCTGTACGCCCGGCGTGTACATCGGCGCGAACAGCCGGTCGGAGGGGTGCCACTCGTCCTCGAAGCGGGGCGCGGGCCCGTCGGTGTACCACTGCGGGACGTCGTCGTCGTCGAGGACCCAGCCCTCGGTGTGCGGTATGAAGACCAGGTCGCCCCAGGTCTCTCCCATGCTCAGCCGGCGCTCCCAGGACTCGCGGGAGCCCACCCGGCCGGTGATCAGCGCCTCGGCGGCCTGGTTCCCGGAGAAGGCGGCGACCACGAGGTCGCCGTCGGGGCGCACGAGATTGACGCACGCCAGTTCGTAGCCGAGTGCGGTGACCACGCCGTTCGCGACGGTCTGCAGTGTGTCGGCCAGGCTGCGGGCCGTGTTCATGTCGGCCATGACCTGGTGCAGCTGTCGCAGGGACGCAAGGCGGACGTACGGCTCCGACTCGCTCTCCATTGCTCGCCCTCCCCCCGAGACCTCGCAGCGAATCAAGGGTTCTCTTCGGCGTATCGTCAGTGCGGTTCGTTGGTGCGGCTCGGTCGGTACTTCCCGCCACTGAATCACAGCGCGCTGCCCACTCGGTACACAGGGTCAACAATTAGCGCCCCTTGTGACTCAAGTCACAGCGAAAGATGAACAATTGAGTGGAGCTTCTGCGTTTTCCCTGTGCGTTTACTGAACGCAAACTTTGGGTGTTTGTGGCCACTGTGCGCATCTCCGCCGGTGGACCTAGGTCCGGCCTCGGGCGAAGGCCCGATGCGGAGCGCCCGGAGCGGACATTAGCGTTTCCGGCGTGCCGAACACTCCCCCCGCCACCGTGCCGATGATCCCTCCGCCCGCTTCCGGGCATGCTGTGGGGGTGAGCAACGACGAGTTCCGGGCCGCCATGTCCCGGCTGGCCGCGGGCGTGGTCCTGGTGACCGCGTTCGAGCCCCCGCTCGACGCCGAGGGCCCCGGGGGCGAGGACGTCGGCATGACCGCCACGGCCTTCCTCTCGGTCTCCCTGGACCCGCCTCTGGTGCTGGTCAGCCTGCGTACGGGCTCCCGCATGGACGACCTGCTCGACGAGCAACCGCTGTGGGCGGTGTCCGTCCTGTCCGAGAGCCAGCGGCACATCGCCGGCCGCTTCGCCATGAAGGGCCGCATCAGCGACCGCCTCCTGTTCGAGGACATCCCGTACGTCCGCGGCTCCGCGACCGGCGCCGCTCTGGTGGGCGGCGCCCTCGCCACCCTGGAGTGCCGCACCGAACAGCGCGTGGAGGCCGGCGACCACACCCTGGTGATCGGTCGCGTACTGACCGCCGACGTGCCGAGCGCGGACGGCGGCCCGCTCACGTATTTCCGCGGCAGGTACCGGCAGTTGGGATGAATTCGGTGGCCGCGCGCCGCTGACCCGTCCTAAGGTCCCCCGGATGACCTTCGCACCACGCCTCGAAGAGATCACACCCGGGAATTTCGAAACCGCGACGGGCATACGCCTCCGTCCCGAGCAGGAATTCGCGGTCTCCCCCGTCATGCAGTCCCTCGCCGAGGCCTACGTACATCCCGAGGGCGTCGCCTGGCCCCGTCTGATCCTTGACGGCGGCCGCGCCGTCGGCTTCCTCATGGCCTTCCTCGACATCGACTGGCGCGCCGACGGCGGCACCGTGCGCCGCTCCGGCCTGTGGCGGCTGAACATCGCGGCCGACGCCCAGGGCAGCGGCTACGGCCGTTTCGCCGTCGAGTCCGTCGCCGCGGAGCTGCGCCGCCGGGGCACGAAGGAGCTGTACGTCACCTGGCACGAGGGCCCGGACGGCCCGGCGGAGTTCTACCTGAGACTCGGCTTCCGCCGCACCGGGGAGCTGAGCGGATGCGAGACGGTGGGAGTCCTGGACCTCGCCTAGAGCAGGGTGACGTCCGTCTGTGCCGCCCGCGCCGGGTCCGTGGTGATGTCGATCACGGCGATCCGGTCGTGTACGAACGTGAACGCGAGCACCCGCTCCACCCGGCCCTCCCGCACCAGCGCGATGCCGGTGCGGCCCTCGACGAGAGCCGGTACGGCGACACCGACGATGTGCCGCGAGTAACTGGCCGCCCCCTTGGCCACGGCGAGGGCCCCCGTCGTCACCCCGGCCTCCGTGCGCACCACGACATCCGGGTCGAGGACGTCCAGCAGCCCGTCGAAGTCACCCTCGCGCGCGGCGGCGAGGAAGGCGTCGACCAGTTCACGCCGGCGGGCGCTGGTGACGACATCGGTGTCCTCGTTGCGCGTGCCCCGTACCCGGCGCCGGGCCCTGCTGGCGAGCTGGCGGGTGGCCGCCGGGGACTTGCCGATGACGTCGGCGATCTCGTCGTACGGGACGGCGAAGAGGTCGTGCAGGACGAAGGCGAGCCGCTCAGCGGGGGTGAGGGTGTCGAGTACGACGAGGAGGGCGCTGCCGACCGAGTCTGCGAGGAGCGCGTCCTGCTCGGGGTCGGGGTCGGTGGCCGGGACCGGTGCCTCGGGCTCCAGGGGCTGTTCGGCACGGGACCTGCGGGAGCGGAGCATGTCGAGGCAGACCCGTCCGACGACCGTCGTCAGCCAGCCCCCGAGGTTGTCGACGTGTGCGGTGTCCGCCCGGCTCGTCCGCACCCACGCCTCCTGCACCGCGTCCTCGGCCTCGGCGACCGACCCGAGCATCCGCTGCGCCACCGCCCGCAGCCGCCCCCGGTGCGCCTCGAACCGCTCGGCCAGGAACTCCTCGTCGCGCATGGGGTCACCTCTCGCTGTCATCCACCGTCTAGGAGTTGACGGTCGACGCGCGGGAGATGTGACAAGCGCTGACGGCGGGCGCCCCTTCAGGGGCGCGGGGAACTGCGCGAGAAGCCCCACCGGCCGGCACCCGACAGCAGGGCCGGTTATCCCCAGTCCCGCCCCGACCGCCCCCGCTTCGTGTCCGACCGCTGCTTCTTCTCCCGCAGCCGCCGCTCATTGATCCCACGAGGAATCCGGGTCGCCCGCCGCGGCTTCGGCGGCGGCGCCGTGGCCTCGGCCAGCAGCGCCGCGAGACGTACGGCCGCGGTCTCGCGGTTGCGCCACTGCGAGCGGTGCTCGGACGACCGGACGGTGACGACGCCGTCCACGAGCCGTCCGGCCAGCTTGGCGAGCGCTCGCTGCTTCCACACCTCGGGCAGGGACTCGGTGCGGGCCAGGTCGAAGCGCAGCTCCACCTGGGAGTCACTGGTGTTGACGTGCTGGCCACCGGGGCCGGAGGAGCGCGAGAAACGCCACATGAGCTCGGCCTCCGGGAGGGAGACGGAGCCGCGGATGACGTGGGGACCGGACATGTGCTCCATGTTCCCGGCTCTGTCCGGTCCACGTCACCCGAATATCGCCGGGCGGCAGCCCTCGGTTCGGTAAAGAAAGTAAAGACACGGGGAACCGTCGACGCCCCTCGCGGCGTTCATACCGGTAGCTGTAACTTCAAGCCCGTACTTGCCGTACATAAACGAGGGAAGGACTCCCAAACCATGGCTGTAAGCCTGTCCAAGGGTGGCAACGTCTCGCTCACCAAGGAGGCTCCGGGCCTGACCGCCGTCACCGTGGGCCTCGGCTGGGACGTCCGCACCACCACCGGCACGGACTTCGACCTCGACGCCTCCGCGATCGCGGTCAACACGGAGGGCAAGGTCTACTCCGACGCCCACTTCGTGTTCTTCAACAACAAGCAGACCCCGGACCAGACCATCGTCCACACCGGTGACAACCGCACCGGCGAGGGCGCCGGCGACGACGAGGCGATCAACGTCAACCTGGCCGGCCTCCCGGCCGACATCGACAAGATCGTCTTCCCGGTCTCGATCTACGACGCGGAGAACCGCTCGCAGAACTTCGGCCAGGTCCGCAACGCCTACATCCGCATCGTCAACCAGGCCGGCGGCGCCGAGATCGCCCGCTACGACCTCTCCGAGGACGCGGCCACGGAGACGGCGATGGTCTTCGGCGAGCTGTACCGCAACGGCGCGGAGTGGAAGTTCCGCGCGGTGGGCCAGGGCTACGCGTCCGGCCTGGTGGGCATCGCCCAGGACTTCGGCGTGAACGTCTGACGTCTCGCTGCGATTCGCTGCGCTGAGCGGGAGCCCCTGGCCGTATCGGTCGGGGGCTCCGGCGTTGAGCGGCGCCGGTCAAGACCCGCCGCTCACCAGCCCCGTTCCCGCCACTGCGGAAGGGCGGCCCGCTCCGCGCCGAGCGTGGTGTCCTTGCCGTGGCCCGGGTAGACCCAGGTGTCGTCCGCGAGCCGGTCGAAGATCTTCGTCTCGACGTCGTGGAGGAGCGAGGCGAACCGCGCCGGGTCCTTCTCCGTGTTGCCGACCCCGCCGGGGAACAGGCTGTCACCGGTGAACAGGTGCGGGTGCCCCTTCGGGTCGCGGTAGAGCAGCGCGGTGGAGCCCGGCGAGTGGCCCACCAGATGGACCGCGGTGAGGGAGACGGCGCCGACCCGCACGGTGTCTCCATCGTCCACCAGGACGTCGGAGACCGGAACGCCGGGTGCGTCCTCGCGTCCGACGAGGGAGCGGGCTCCGGTGGCGGCGACCACCTCGGCCAGGGCCCGGTGGTGGTCCCAGTGCCGGTGCGTGGTGAACACCGTGGCCAGGCCGCCGTCGCCGACGAGGTCCAGCAGGGTCCGCGGCTCGGCCGCCGCGTCGATCAGGAGCTGCTCGCCGGTCGTCCGGCAGCGCAGGAGGTAGACGTTGTTGTCGATCTCGCCGACCGAGATCTTCGTGATCACCAGGTCGGTCGTCTCCCGGGTGTCCCCGGGGCCGCCTGGGTGAACCTCACCGGTGTAGCTCATCTTCGCGTGCCTTTCCGTTGCTTCACGCCTGCGAGACGAAGGCGGTCCAGGCGGTGGGGGTGAGGGTCAGGCGGGGGCCGGTGGGGGAGTTCTTGGAGTCGCGGACATGGATCGTGCGGGGCGCTAGCGCGATCTCGACGCAGGAGTTGCCGTCGTTGCCGCTGCTGTAACTGCTCTTGAACCACGCCAGGTCGGAGACGTCCCCGGTGGGGGCCTTGCGGACCATGTTTCTTCCTAGGCCTGTGAGACGAACGCGGTCCAGCTGGCCGGGGTGAAGGCCAGGCGGGGGCCGGTGGTGGTCTTGGAGTCGCGGACGTGGACAGTGGTGTGGGTGGTGGCTATCTGCACGCACGAATCGCCGTCCGGCCCACTGCTGTAGCTGCTCTTGAACCACTTCAGCTCGGGGTGGGTCCCGGCAGAGGCCTTGCGGATCATGTTTCTCCAAGCATGCGCTCGATGAGGGCCAGAGACTCCTGAGGCGACAGAGCCTGCGCCCGGATGGTGCCATAACGCAGCTCAAGGATGCGGAGCTGCTTCGGGTCAGAGGTGGGTCGGCCGTTGAACGCGCCATCGGACCGCCCGACAGCCGTACCGTCGGGGAACTTCAGGATCTCGATCCTGCCGCCCAGCCCAGGATGTGCCCCACTGTTCGTCGGCATCACCTGAAGCGTGACGTTGCGCAACCGGCCCACCTCCAGCAAGTGTTCGAGTTGCTGCCGCCACACCATTGTGCCGCCGACACAACGCCGCAGCACTGCCTCTTCCAGAACGAAGCCGAGGGCTGGAGCCGGTGATCGCTCGAAGACGGACCGCCTGGCCATCCGAGCCGCCAGCACGCGATCCAGGTCATCCTCCGAATACGTGGGCTGCCACGCCTCGAACAAGGCTCGTGCGTGTTCGGGAGTCTGCAACAGACCGTTGATGCTGATGCACTCGTAGACCCCGATCTCCACCGCCTGCCCCTCCAACGTGGCCAGCTCCCGCACCCTCTTCGGATACCGGACCTTCTTCACGTCCTCCCACGCGGCGGCGATGAGCCCGGCCGCCCCCAACACCTCGTCCGCCCTGTCCAGATACTCCTGCCGGGGAATCCGCTTGCCGCTCTCGATCTTGTAGACCAGGTCCTCGCCGTACCCGACCGCCTCCCCGAACTCGCCGGCCCGCATCCCCACGGCCTCGCGCCGCAGCTTCAACTGCCGCCCCACCGTCGCGATCACGGCCACGCCCCACTCGTCGTCAGGGTCGACCTCCCAGCCCGGCTCAACCGTCTCGCTGTCCACCGACATCCCGCACCCCTCCGCCGTACGTCAGTACCCGCGACGCCCCTACCCCTACGGCCGCCCTCGACAGCCCGGACACGACCGGACAAGCTCCGGACAGTCACCGTACGTATCGGTGTCGTCACTGTTCACGGTAAGCAGTGACGGCCACGCTGAGTGACGTGAATCAAGAAACCGCCGTCATCCCGAACTTCAGCGTCCCGCTGTCCCCCACGCCCCGTGGAGCCCGCCTGGCCCGGCTGCTGGCGGTCGAGCAACTCCGCGAATGGGGACTGCCGTTGGACCCGGCGGAGCACATCGTGGCGGAGCTGGCGGTGAATGCGGCCACGCACGGCCGGGTACCGGGACGCGACTTCCGGCTGACGCTCTACGTCGTCGCAGACACCCTGCGCATCGAGATCACGGACACCCGGGGCGACCGCCTGCCATGCATCGAACTTCCCGCGCCGGACGCCGAGTCGGGCCGAGGGCTCGTACTGGTGGACGCTCTCGCCGACCGTTGGGGCGTGACGCCCGGACCCCGTCCGCGCAAGACGGTGTGGGCGGAAATCGCCCTCTCACCAGAGCCCGGAAACCCGTACTCCGGTGGCGGGGGCGGTCTTTTTCAAAGAACTCAAAGGTGAAAGAAACCCGACCAAGCCCACCCCTCCTCCCGCCCGAAGCGCAGCTCACCCTCCCGAGTGAACATCGCCAACTCAGCTGGATTTCTCCCCGGTTGCCTGCCCTACAGTCGGCGCAACACAACCGCAGACATGCAACGGCCCTCGCCGGGACTGGCATCCCAATGCGAGGGCCTGACCACCAAGGAAGAGATCGCTTCCCGATGGACACCCAAAACACTAGCGCGCCCTCGCGCGCCCAGTCCCGTAACGCGGGCAAAAACCACCCTCCCGCGGGTGGTCTCCTCCACGACAACACCCGCCACACCACCCGCTTCACAGTCATCGGCAACCACCTCGCCCAGCACCCGGACCTGTCGCTCCTGGCCATCGGCCTCGCCACACACATCCAGTCGCTTCCGGCGCGCGCCTGCGTCGACATCAAGTCGCTGGCCGCCCGCTTCCCCGAGGGCCGGGCCCGTATCGCCGCCGCCCTGCGCGAACTGGAGACCCACGGCTACCTGCGTCGCGACGTGTACGCGTCCCGGGCGGCCGCGTCATCACCCGTACGACGTCCTGCAACCAACCCGGCCGACGTGACACCGAGCCGGACCGCCCGAGGAAACCCACCCGACGTCCCACCGCGGACAAGCCCCGCAGAAAACTCCCCCCGGTCCCCCAGCCCGGCTACCCGGCCCCGGAGCTCCTCCGTATCGCCACCGAAGTCCTCGCCGGGCTCCGCCGCCACGACCCCCGCCTCCTCCTCTCCGCCACCGACGCCGAGCATCTCGCCCCCGGCGTCGCCGCCTGGCTGGAACGCGAGGTCACTCCCACCGCCGTACGCCACGCCCTCACCGCGGACCTGCCCCCGGAGGACATGCTGCGTCGCCCGGCCGCTCTCCTGGCCCACCGCCTGACCGACCGGCTCCCTCCCCTACCCCCGTACCGGCCCCCAGCCCCGCCCCCGGAGATCCGGCACCCCTTCCAGAACTGCGACGGCTGCACCCGCGTCTTCCGCGCCCCCGATCCGGGCCGCTGCCGCGACTGCCGAGGCGATCTCCCGGAGGCCGCCTAGCATGGACGTGACGATCCTGGCCCCTGGGCACAGACGAGGAGCGAGCGCCATGACCATCGCCCCGGACGACGCGCAGCAGAGCGCTTCCCACGTCTACCGAGCCATGCGAGACGTCGTTCAGTCCATGGACGACAACCTCCCCGGCAAATTCGAGATCACCAAGGAAGGAATCGTCCACGACATGATGTCGCCGGGGGGACCCCACGAAGCGACGGCAGCCCACGTCAGCCGCCGTCTGGAGAGGGTCATGCCGGACGAGTTGCTGGCCCACAACGGCACACCGGACGTGGAGAACGCACCAGAAGGAATCACGCGTCACCCCGACGTCATGGTGATCGCATGGGACGACTTGGACGTCGAGGGTTCCATTGACCCACGCACCCTCGTCGCCGCCATCGAGGTCGTCTCCCGCTCCAACCCCGACAACGACTGGGTCGGAAAGATGCGCGACTACCCCCTGATCGGCATCCCCGTCTACGCGATCTTCGACCCCCGCACCGGCACCGGCGCCGTCCTCACCGACATCCACCCCACCCCCGAAGGCCCCCGCTACGCCACCCGCAAGGACTTCGTCTACGGCGAGGACGTCACCATCGCCGACTGGACGATCTCCACGGACAACCTGCCGCGCTACCGGGACTAGCCGTCACGGCCGGAGTCGCAAGGCCTCAACTACTCTGCCCCGCATGCTCCTCACCTCCCTCCCCCTCACCCCCGACCACGACATCCCGGCGCCCCTCCTGACGGAGCTCACCGCCCTCTACGCCGCCAACCACGAGTTCTTCGCGCTCAGCGGTGACTTCCCGGACGCGGACGACATCCGGCCGGAGCAGGTGGCGGCCGCGCTGGCCGAGGAGCTCGCGCATCCGGACGCGGAGGTGCTGCTGGCGCGCAGCGAGGGTCGGCTCGTCGGGGTGGCCGTCACGCTCGCGCAGCATCCGGACCCGGCCGACCCGGACCCGTGGATCGGGCTGCTGATGGTGGACGCGGGGGTACACCGGCAGGGCTACGGCCGTCGGCTCGCCGCCCTCGTCGAGGACCGTTTCCGCATCGAGGGCCGGACCGCCGTACGTCTCGCCGTTCTCGACGACAACGCCCGCGCCCTCGCCTTCTGGACCGCCCTCGGCTACGAGGTCGTCGACCACCGGACGGACCGCCGACTCCGCCGCCCCTGCGCGGTGTTGCGCAAGCCGCTGGGCGAGCGGGCCTGACCGGCCTTCCTCAGGGCCGCTCCGGCTTCCCGTCCCCGTACAGCCACTCGTCCCAGATCGGGCCGAAGTCCTTGTCGGGGGCGAGGTCTTCGACGTATGACGTGAAGTCCTCGGTGTCCGCGTTGCCGTGGCGGTGGGTGGTGG
This sequence comes from Streptomyces sp. NPDC005303, assembly GCF_040607335.1. Classification (NCBI taxonomy): domain Bacteria; kingdom Bacillati; phylum Actinomycetota; class Actinomycetes; order Kitasatosporales; family Streptomycetaceae; genus Streptomyces; species Streptomyces sp. NPDC005303. The sequence continues at coordinate 22,393 of NZ_JBEXGM010000014.1, forward strand.
GCCAGTCGCGGAGGAGGGCGTGGAAGGCGGTGTCGCCGAGTTGCTGCCGGATCTTGTGGAGGACCATCGCGCCGCGCTGGTAGACGGGGCTGTCGGAGAGGTGCTCGGCGCTCGACGGCTTGCCGGGCGGGAAGTCCCAGAGGTCGTCGTAGTCGTCCTCGCCGTGCGTGTACAGCTGATCGAAGGACTTCTGGGCGCTGTCGCCGCCGTGGTCCTCCGCCCACAGCCACTCGGCGTAGGTGGCGAAGCCCTCGTTGAGCCACATGTCCCGCCAGGTCCTCGGCGTGACCGAGTCGCCGTACCACTGGTGGGCGAGTTCGTGGACGAGGGTCTCGGTGTCGGGGGCCCCGGGGAAGAAGGGGCGGTTTTGGGTCTCCAGGGCGTACTCGGCGTCCCCCTCGCGGTCGACGATCGCGCCGGTGGAGGAGAAGGGGTACGGGCCGAAGATGTTCTGCGCCCACTTCATCACCGCGGGGATCTGCGCCAGGACCTTCCGGCTCGCGGCCGCCTGCGCCGGGTCGGCCGGGTCGACGGCCGTGTACACGGGCAGGCCGTCGGCGGTTGTGGAGCGGTGGATGTCGTAGTCGCCGATCGCGAGGGTGGCGAGGTAGCTCGCCATGGGTTCGGCGGTGTGCCAGTGGGACGTCGTACGGCCGCCGCTGGTCCTGCTCGTGGTCAACTCGCCGTTGGAGACTGCCTGCAGGCCCTCGGGCACGGTGATCGTGAGGTCGTAGGACGCCTTGTCGGACGGGTGGTGGTTGCCGGGGAACCAGGTCATCGAGCCGGTCGGTTCGCCGAGGGCCACCGCGCCGTCCTCGGTGGGCAGCCAGCCCTCCTCGGAGCCGTCCGGGTCGGTGATCGTCTTCGGGGTGCCGGAGTAGACGACGGTCACGCGGAAGGCGCGGCCCTCGTCGAGGTCGTCATGCGGGCGTACGGTCAGCTCCTGGCCGGCGCGGTTGAAGCGGGCGGTGTCGCCGCCGACGGTGACCTTCTCGACGTCCAGGCCGTCGAGGTCCAGGTCGAAGGCGGTCAGGTCCTGGGTGGCGCGGGCCGTGAGGGTCGCGATGCCGGAGAGCCTCGCGGTGTCCGGGTCGTACGCGAGGTCCAGGGCGTAGTGGGTAACGTCGTAGCCGCCGTTGCCCATCTTGGGGAAGTACGGGTCGCGCAGACCGGAGCCGCCGGGGGTGCCGTGCACACCGCCGTCGCACCCGGTGAGGGCGAGGGCTCCCGCCAGGAGCAGGGCGGCGGGGACACGCAGGGCAGTGGAGACGCGCAGGGTGGCGGGGACTCGCAGGCCGGTGGGGACGCGCAGGCCGGTGGGGACGCGCAGGCCGGTGGGGACGCGCAGGCCGGTGGGGACGCGCAGGCCGGTGGGGACTCGCAGGGCAGTGGGGACGCGAAGGGCAGTGGGGACGCGAAGGGCAGTGGAGACGCGCAGGCCCGTGGGGACGCGCAGGGTGGCGGGGACGAGCGGCGCGGTGGGGGCGAGCGGCGCGGATCGGGGCACGCCCGTGATCCTATGAGGGACCGCGTGACACCATCGCCTACGTGCTCGACATCGGCTACGCCCTCTCCAACCGCTTCCCGGACCCCCCGCAGACCGACTACCGCCGCGCGGACGTCCACGCGCTGCGGTACGACCTGTTCTGCGGGGACGTGTATCTCGCGGACACCAAGGAGGACCGGGAACTGTCCACAGCCTGGGGATGGGTGCCGGTGCTCGACTTCGCGTGGGCGCTGTGCGACATCGTGGAGCGCCTCGACCGCGATCCCGCGGGCTCCCGCGCCTCCCGCCCCCAGCACGCGGAACTCGACTTCACCGAGTCCACCGACCGCATGCTCTTCGAGCGCCGCTTCGGCTGGGTGGACATCGAGGCCGACTGGATGCCGGTGGAGGAACCCCCGCTCACCTTCTCCCACGCGGACCTGCGCCGCGAGGCCCGAGACTTCCTGCACGACCTGATCGCCGACCTGGTCGACCTGCACGAGGACCTGGGCGAGAACCCGGCGATCTGGACGCTCCAGGCACGCTTCCCGCGAGTGAAGTGAGCGGTGGTGTGAGGGGTCCGGTGAGCGGTGCGGTGAGGTGAGCAGCGGGGTGAGGTGCCCGCCGTCAGGCCTCCACCCGGATCCCCACCTCGGCCGCCAACACCGGTGCCAGGTCCAGCAGTTGTGACGGGCTGATCACCGCCCCGGCCAGCCGGTCGACGCCCCGGGCGATCTCCAGTACCGCGGCGCCGCGCAGGTCCACGTCCTTGAGGGTCGCCGCCGTGAGGTCCGCGCCCTTGAGGGTGCAGTCCACGAACTCCACGCGCTCCAGCCGCGCGCCCCCGAAGTCCGGTTCCACCAGGACGCAGCTCTCGAAGACGACGTCCTTGAGGACCGCCGTGCGCAGGTTCAGATAGTCGATCTTGCCGCCTCGGATCACGACGCGCTCCAGAGCCGCACCGTGCAACTGCACCCCGCCGAGCCGGGCGTCGATCAGCTCGACGTCGCGCAGGGTCGACTCCGCCAGGTCGGTGCCCACACCCCGTATGCCGGTGAGGACCGAATCGAGGAAGCGGGCGTGGTGGAGCCGGGTCTCGTCCAGCGCGCAGCTTTTCAGCGCGCAGTCCATGAAACGGGCCCCCGCCCCGTCCTGCCCCACGAAGTCCGCCTCCAGGAACTCCAGCCCGTCGTAGTCCCCGTCCGGCTCCAGCTCCTCTCCCCCGTGTGGCTCCAGCGGCGGCAGCCGCACCTCGGGCCGCCGCGCCCCCTTCACCCGCGAGCCGCCCGCACCGCCCGCACCCCCGGACCCGCTTGCCCCAGCCGTCGCTCTCCTCGCCATGCCCCCATCCTGCACCCCGCCACTGACAATCCCTCCGACCTGCGCGGACAGCCCCCATGTCACATTCCGGTGCCCTCCATCAGTCATACCGACGACGGACCCCACCCGAGGAGAGGGAGACCCCAGCCATGCACCGCATCACCGTCATCGGCGGCGGCCTCGCCGGGCTGACCGCGGCGATCTCCGCCGCCGAGGCGGGCGCCAAGGTCACCGTGTACGAGGCCCATCACACGCTCGGCGGGCGGGCCCGGACCGCCGAGGGTCCGTACCGCACGAACGACGGCCCGCACGCCCTCTACAGCGGCGGCCCGCACTGGTCCTGGCTCCAGCAGCGCGACCTCATCGGACCGCTCGCCCCGCTGCCACCCCTGGAGGCGGCCCGGCTGCGCCTGCGACACAAGGGCGCACTGCGCCGCACCCCGCCCTTCGCGATGCTCAAGCTGCTGCGCCGCAGCGCCCAACAGGCGCCGGTCGACGTGGACTTCATGTCCTGGGCCACCGGGCAGGCCGGCGAGGAGGGCGCCCGCGCCGCCGCCCACTACTCCGCCGTCGCCCTCTTCCACCACGACCCGGGCGCCCTGTCCGCCGCCTTCGTGCAGGAGCGGCTGCGGCGGGCCACCAAGCTGCCGCCCGAGGCGCACTACCCACGCGGCGGCTGGGCCTGCGTCGTCGACCGGATGGCCGCCCGCGCCTGGAACCTGGGCGTCCGGATGGAGACCCTGTCCCGCGTCGACACCCTGCCCACCGACACCCCCGTGGTCGTCGCCACCTCCCTCGACGCGGCCCGCCGGCTCCTCGGCGACGACTCCCTGACCTGGCCGAGCGGCCGGACGACCCTCCTCGACCTCGCGTTGCGCACCCGGCGGGGTGACGCCTTCGCCGTCTCCGACCTCGACTCCCCCGGCTGGATCGAACGGTTCACCGCCCAGGACCGCACCCTGGCACCCGCGGGCGAACAGCTCCTCCAGGGGCAGATCCCGATCGCCCCGCACGAGAGCAGGGCGGACGGGGTCGCGCGCGCGGAGCAGTTGCTCGACCTCGCCTTCGAAGGCTGGCGCGAACGCGTCACCTGGCGGCGCGAGTCCGTCGCGAACGGCCGCACGGGAGCCGTCGACCTGCCCGGCACGAACTGGCGCGACCGGCCCGCCGTCGACCGGGGCGACGGCGTCTATCTCGCGGGCGACCAGGTCGCGGCGCCCGGGGTGCTCTCGGAGGTCTCCTTCACCAGCGCGCTCACCGCCGTATCGCTGGCACTCGGCCGACACGCTCTTGACCTCAAGCATGCTTGAGGTCGAAGAGTGGGGCCCCTGACGACACAGGGAGTTCTCCTCATGCACGCCATCCGCCTGCACGCCTTCGGCCCCGCCGAGAACCTCACCTACGAGCAGACCGAGGACCCGGCACCGGGCCCCGGCCAGGTCCGTATCGCCGTACGGGCCGCCGGGGTCCACCTCCTGGACACCGCCCTGCGCGAGGGCCAGCAGGGACCGGCACCCCGGCCCACCGCACTGCCCACCGTCCCCGGCCGCGAGGTCGCCGGGGTCGTCGACCTGCTCGGCGACGGCGTCGCCGCACTCTGGCTCGGCAAGCGCGTGGTCGCCCACCTCGGTTTCGCCCTGGGGGTCCCCCCAGGCTCTTCAAGCACTGGGGGAGGCTACGCCGAACTCGCCGTCACCGACGTCGACCGCGTCCACGAGATCCCCGGCAACCTCGACTTCGCCCAGGCCGTCGCCATGATCGGCACGGGCCGAACGGCGATGGGGATCGTCCAGTTCGCCGACCTCGGGCCGGACTCCGTGGCCGTGATCCCGGCGGCCGCCGGAGGCATCGGCACGCTGCTCGTGCAGTACGCGAAGAACGCCGGGGCGACCGTCGTCGGCCTCGCGGGCGGCCCGTCGAAGACGGCCCAGGTGCAGGCGAACGGCGCCGACCTCGCCGTCGACTACAAGGACTCCGCGTGGCCCGGCAAGGTCCGCGCCTTCCTCGGCGGCCGACCCGCCACCGTCGTCCTCGACGGCGTGGGCGGAGACATCGCCCGCGAGTGCGTCGCCCTTCTCGGCCACGAGGACCGACCGGGCCGCCACATCGTCTTCGGCTGGTCCGGCGAGGGCATCCGCGACGGACAGCCGTACCTCGTCGAGGGCGTCTCCGAGCAGGTCCTCGGCCCCGTCATGGCCCGCAAAGCCGGCGGCCCCGACCCCATCCGCACCCTCGAACTGCGCGCCCTCGCCGAAGCCGCCGCGGGCCGTCTCACCCCAGCCGTACAACGTTTCCCGCTCGCCGAGGCGGCCGCCGCGCACCGGGCGCTGGAGACCCGCGGCACAACCGGAAAGGTGGTTCTGGAGCCATGACACGCCCAGATGCGACGCGTACCGATCCATGGTCTTCTGGCCAGGTGAGTGCCACCCGGACAGGTGAGGATCCCCGCCGCTGGTGGGGCCTGGTGGTCATCGCCCTCGCGCAGCTGATGGTCGTCCTCGACGCGACCATCGTGAACATCGCGCTCCCCTCCGCACAGCAGGACCTCGGCATGTCCGACGCCAACCGGCAGTGGGTGATCACCGCCTACACACTCGCCTTCGGCGGCCTCCTCCTGCTCGGCGGCCGCATCGCCGACCTGGTGGGCCGCAAGCGCACCTTCGTGATCGGCCTGGTCGGCTTCGCCGCCGCCTCCGCACTCGGCGGCGCCGCCACCGGCCCCGGCATGCTCTTCGCCGCCCGCGCCCTCCAGGGCATGTTCGCGGCCGTCCTCGCCCCTTCCGCACTGTCCCTGCTGACCACGACGTTCACCGACCCCAAGGAACGCGGAAAGGCCTTCGGGATCTACGGCGCCCTCGCGGGCTCCGGTTCCGCGATCGGGTTCATCGTCGGCGGGCTGCTCACCGAGTACCTGAACTGGCGCTGGTGCCTGTACGTCAACGTGCCCATCGCCGTCGCCGCCCTCTTCGGCGCCCTCGCCCTGCTGCACGACCGCCCCGGCCACACGGGTGCCCGCCTCGACGTGCCCGGTGTGCTGCTGGGCTGCGGCGGCCTGGTCGCGATCGTCTACGGCTTCAGCGAGGCCCAGCCCCGCGGCTGGAGCGACCCCCTCGTGCTGACCCTGATCGCGGGGGGCGTCGTACTCCTCGCGGCCTTCGTGTGGTGGCAGTCCCGGGCCGCCAACCCCCTACTGCCTCTGCACATCGTCAAGGACCGCAACCGCGCGGGCTGCTTCCTGACCATGGGGCTCGCCGTCATCGGGATGTTCGGCCTGTTCCTGTTCATGACCTACTACCTGCAGGTCGTGCTGGCCTACTCCCCGGTGCGGACCGGCCTCGCCTTCCTGCCGATGACCGCCGCGATCATCGTCGGCTCCACCCAGATCTCGGCCCGGCTGATGAACCGCGTCCCCCCGCGCATGCTCATGGCCCCCGGCATGGTCCTCGCTGCGAGCGGCATGCTGATCCTCACGCAGATGACCGTGCACAGCTCGTACGCGACCGAGATCCTGCCCGCCCTGCTCCTCATGGGCCTCGGCATGGGCCTCACCTTCATGCCGGTGTTCTCCACCGCCACCGCGGGCGTCGCCCCGCACGACTCCGGCGTGACCTCGGCGACCGTCAACACCTCGCAGCAGGTGGGCGGTTCGATCGGCACGGCCCTGCTCAACACCATCGCCACCACCAGCAGCACCGCCTATGTCACCGCCCACCTGACCGACCCCTCGAAGAAGGCCCTGATCGTCAGCGAGGGCGTCGTCCACGGCTACACGGTGGCCATCTGGTGGGCCGTCGGCATCATGCTCCTGGCCGGTCTGATCGCGGGCCTGATGGTGACGGCGAAGCCGCCGAGGCACGGCGCTCCCGCTCCGGCACCGGCGCCCGAATCGGTGGGCTGAGGGCGAAGGGGCAACCCGGAGGCCGCCCCTTCGACACCTCACCTCACTTGACGACGGCCTTCGTCGCCTTGCTCACCGCCGACCCGTCCTTGTGACCGGTGCGCCGCGCGACCACCTTCACGGTGATCTTCTTGCCCTTCTGGGCGGTCTTCAGCACCAGTGAGGACTTGGTGGCCCCGCTGATCGCCTTGCCGTTCGCGTACCACTGGTACGCGTACGAGGTCGCCGCCGGACTCCACGTCCCGTTGGACGTCTTCAGCGTCCTGCCCACCTTCGCGGTGCCGCTGATCACCGGCAGCTTGGTCGCCTTGGGCGCGTCGCCCTTGGCCGCGGTCACCGCGCCCGAGGTCGCCGTCCCGCTCTTCCAGCCGCTCTTGACCGCGGTGACGGTCACGGTGAGCTTCTTTCCGACGACCGCGGCGGCGACGGTGTACGTCTTCGCCGTGGCCCCGCTGATCGCGTTGCCGTCCGCCTTCCACTGGTACGTGTACGACGTCGGCGCCGCCGACCAACTGCCCGGTTCCGCCGTCACCTTGGCGCCGGTCTTGGCGGTCCCGGTGATCTTCGGTGCGGCCGTGCCGGTGAGCTGGGGCTCGGTGACGGTGAACGTGCCCTTCTGGAACTCGCAACAGCCCGCGTACACGCTGACGTTCCAGGTGCCGGGCGCTTCGCCCGTCAGATCGAGGGTCGCGGTCAGGGTCCGGTTGTCGGCGGAGACCGAGTCCGTCGTCGCGGTCAGGGTCCTGCCGCTCCGGCTCAGCTGTACGGTCGCGCTCGCGGGCAGCGCGGTACCGGTCACCGTGAGCTTCACCTTGGTGCCGGCGACCCCGGTGGCGGGACCGACCCCCGTGACGCTCACCCTGTCCGGCCCGCACAGTGTGGACGTGCAGGTCAGCTTGGCGCTGTAGGAGGTGCTGGACGCCTTCTCCGGCAGGCCGAGCACCCACACGCTCGGGCTCGCCGCGGAGGAGGAGCCGCCCGCCGCGCACTGCCAGCCGGACGGTATGTACAGCGAACAGCCGTTGTTCCAGGACTTGTTGTAGAGCGCGGGCACCGCCGTGGTGGTGGCTCCGGTGGTGTCCGTGATCGCCATGTCGAAGCGGTCGAACCCGGCTGTCGGCAGCACCGCGCACATCGCGCTGTGCTGCTCGTCCAGCGTGCCGGTGACGGGCCCGTAGCCGTACGCCACCGAGGGCACCCGGGTGCACTCCGGCGCCGGTCCGTCCGCCGTCGCCACACGCAGGGCGTCCAGGTGGTACTCGGGTGCCGCCTTCAGCGTGACCGGTGTCTGCACGACGACCTGGTGGGTGGTGGACCCGGTGACCGCGCAGGAGCGGTTGCGGAAGGAGCACTCGGAGCCGCCGTCACCGCCGAACACCGCGAGGTTGGCGGTGCCGAGGGCGTCCCGCACGTCGAGGTGCAGGGCGTCGGCGGCCGCGTCGGTGGTGATCTGGTGGCAGGTGAGGGTGCCCGGCTCGCCGGCCGCGCCGGTCACGGACGGGCCGCCGACCTTCGTCGCCGCGCTCTTCACGCAGCCCGCCGAGGTGGCGCTCGCGGTGACGTCCCGCCGGGCCAGCGTGTAGGTGGCGGCCAGGTCGCGGCCGGTGACCAGCACGGTGTGGGCCTGGCCCGGGGTGAGCGGGCAGACCGTCCAGCCGTTGGTGGTGGAGGCGCGCTCGCAGACCTTCTTGCCGGTGGCGTCCAGGACGGAGAACCTCGCAGGCACCCCGCCGGAGGTGCCGACCAGCTGGAAGAGCTCCGCTCCCGTGTGCGCGTCGGCCGGAATACCCAGGCACTGCGAGAAGACGCCGTCTCCGGTGGTCAGTGTGGCCTTCGCACCGTCCGCGGCGAAGCTGCCGGACGGCAGGACCGGGCAGTCGTTCGCGGCGTCGGTGCGGTGGAAGGCGATCACGTACGGGCCGGTCGCGCCCTCGCCCTCGTCGTCGGTGTGCACGAGCGCCCGGTAGGGAGCCGTGCCGGTGAGCACGCAGTCACCGTCGGCGAGCTCGGTGGCGTCGCACCGGGCGACACCGTCCCGGTCGTAGACCGCGATCTCCGTGTCCACGCCGGACGAGGACAGCGGGGTGAGCGCGGCGACGTGCGCGCCCTGCGGCATGTCCAGCGTCAGGCAGTCGTACTGCCCGACCGTGCTCAACTCGCCCTTGAAAACGCCCGTTCCCGCCGTCACGCACCCGGCGTCCGAGGCGCGGTCGAGCAGCAGCAGGTCGTCCGGGTCGGCCCCGTCGTAGAGGAAGGGGTACGCGCCTTCGAGGACCGCCGTATAGGTGCCCGCGGCCGGCAGCCGACACGGGTCGCTCTCCCGGCAGGCGATCTTCCCCTCGGCGTCGTACACCTCGACCGGCACCGCGGAGTAGGCGTCCACGGAGTGCACGAGATAGGTGCCCGCCCCGTCGGCGGTGAACCTGAAGCAGGGGTTGGTGCCGAAGTCCAGCCCGGTCAGCTTGCCGAAGGGCCGCAGGGACGCGGTACGGCAGCCCCGCGGGTCGGACAGCGAACGCACCTTGACCGCGTACTCGGCGGGGTAGCCGCTCCCGCCGGGCCCCACCGTCGACAGCACCCGGTACGGGCCGTCGCCGGGCAGCACACAGCTGCGGGTGTCCTCGTCGTCCTCGGTGACGCGCGGGCAGATCCAGGCGCCGGTCTCATCGGTGATCCACGCCAGGGTGTCGCCGTAGACCTTCGTCCCGTGCGTGAGGCGGACGCGCTCGCCCGGCTTGCCCGCGAACTCCTGGCAGTCGATCTCGAGTTGGCCGACGGAGGTCCGGGGGACCGTGTCCAGGTCCCAGCCCGTGCCGACGGAGTCGAAGCAGCCCGGGGTGCCCGCGCCGAGCGGCACGACGGTGAACGAGGTCTGCGCGTCGATCCAGCCGCCGTTGACGATCCTGAGCGTGTAGGTGCCGGCGGCGGGCACCTCGCACATGCCGCTCTGGTAGGTCCGCTCGTCGTAGCAGTCGACCTCGGTACCGTCGTCGGCCGACACCTGCGCGTACGTCTCGCTGTTGTCGTCCGAGACGAGATACAGACCGGCAGCCGGTGCCGTCAGCGTGAAGCAACTGCTGCCCTGGCTCGGCGTGGTGACCTTGTTCACCGCGTCCCCGGGGTCACCGAAGGACGCGACCGCCACCGGCGCGCACTCCTCATCGGCGAGCGCGGGGCTCGCTCCGGTCAGGCTCAGCAATGAGGTCAACAGAGCTACGAGAACGGCCAGGACGGCCGCCCGTCTGCGTCCCGCAGGCGGACAGGAGTCGTCGTCAGGCAAAGGATCCCCCCTGGATCAGTAAACGTTGAGGCGATAGTGACACAGGGGTACGACAAGGCACCGTGAGTTGTCCACAGGCGCAGAAAGCGTTATCTGATCAATGCCGTCCGGCGATCTGGTCCGCCCACCGCGCCAGCCGGGACGACTCCGCACGATGGCTGGTGAGCTCGCGCCGGTCCGCCGTGCGGTACGTGGCGTACATGCCCTGCACGCCCAGCCATCGCAGCGGTTCCGGCTCCCACCTGCGCACCTTGTGACCGACCCACGGCAGTTCCGTCAGCTCGGTCCGGCCGCCCTGACCCGAGTCCTGCTGAACCAGGTCCCGCAGGGTCCGGGCGGCCAGGTTGGCGGTGGCGACGCCCGAACCGACGTAGCCGCCCGCCCACCCGAGCCCCGTCGAACGGTCCAGCGTCACCGAGGCGCACCAGTCCCGCGGCACCCCCAGCACCCCCGACCACGCGTGCTCGATCCGCGTCCCGGCCAGCATCGGGAAGAAGCCCACGAGGATCTCCCGCAGCGCCTCGACCGTCTCGGCCTGCGTCCGCCCGTCGTTGTCGGTGCGCGAACCGAAGCGGTACGGCACCCCCCGCCCGCCCAGCGCGATCCGCCCGTCGGAGGTGCGCTGCGCGTACATGTAGGCGTGCGCCATGTCCCCCAGCGTCTGACGCCCCTCCCAGCCGATCGCCGCCCACTGCTCCTCGCTCAGCGGCTCGGTGGCGATCATCGAGGAGTTCATCGGCAGCCAGGTCCGCCGCTGGCCCTTCAACGCGGCGGTGAAGCCCTCCGTGCAGCGCAGGACATAGGGCGCGCGGACGGTGCCGTACGGCGTCACCGCGTGCTTGGGCCGGATCTCCGTCACCGGCGTCTGCTCGTGGATGATCACACCCAGCGCCTCGACGGCCGCCGCGAGCCCCTTCACCAGCTTCACCGGATGCACCCGCGCCCCGTGCGGCGTCCACGACGACCCGACCGCGTCCGCGACCCGGATCCGCTCGGCCGTCTCCCGGGCACCGTACAGCTCACGGTCCTTCTCGCCGTACGACAGCTCGTGCTCGTGGAAGGCCCTCAACCGCGCCAACTGCGCAGGCGTACGCGCCACTTCGAGCACGCCACCCTTGTGGAGCCCCGCGTCGAAACCCTCCTCGCCCACGGCCCGGACGACCTCGTCGACGGTGTCGTTCATGGCCTTCTGCAGACGTACGGCCGCCTCGTGACCGTGCAGCCTCGCGTACCGGTCGCGGCCCGCGATGCCGTTGTAGAGCCAGCCGCCGTTGCGCCCGGAAGCGCCGTAGCCGCAGAACTTCTGCTCCAGAACGGTGATCCGCAGAAACGGCATGGCCTTCTTCAGGTAGTACGCCGTCCACAGCCCGGTGTACCCGCCGCCGACGATCACGACATCCGCCGACGCGTCACCGCCGAGCGGCTCCCGCGCCTGCGGGAAGCCGTCGTCCGCGTACCAGAAAGAGATACCGCCGTTCACGACCCTGCTGCTCATGGCCTGGGACGTTAACCCGCCGACGCGCCCGCTGTCTCCTTCGGAATCCGTACTCTTTCCCGCCCCCTGACCAGCGGATAACACCCGAACCCGATCAGCACCGAGGTGAAGTGCCCGAGATCGGTGAAGGTCCGCCCGGTCACCAGAGGCACCGTGTACACGACGAGGACCGCGAACCCGTACACATACCGCCAGGGCACCGGAATCCGGTACACCAGCACGGCGATCACCCCCGCCAAGGAGTAACTCACCCCGATGTCGAGGGTATTGACCGCGGACGCGGGCGCCATCCCGTGGCCGATACCCCACAGCAGCGCCCCCTCGCTGATCAACGTGGCCAGCACATGCGCCGCCGCGCACACCGCAAGCCAGCGCGCCGTCCCCAACCACCGCTCCGCCGGTGCGTGAAAGACGGAATACAGGACGACGTACGGCAACCAGTGCCCGCTGTCGATCCACATCGCGCTGGAGACCAGCACCCGCACCGGATTGCTCGACAACTCATGGATGTTGGTCGAACGCTGCCGCAGGAACTCCTCCTCGAACTCCGGCGACATATGGTGCAACGCCACCGTCGTCACGAAGAGGACCGCCAGCCACACATAGGTGCCGGGGGCGCTGCGGACGTACGCCCACACCCTGTGGACACCCCGGTTAATTCGCATGAGTCGATTCACGCACGCCGGTAGGGTCCCGCACGTGATCGACATCCCGGAGGAACTGGCCGCGACACAGGAGCTGTACAACGGCGACCGGGGCCGGAAGTTCATCACCGGACTGCCGACGCTGATCGAGGACTTCCTGGAACGCTGGGACCTCAGACCGGACGGCACCCCCATGCACGGCGTCACCGCCCTGGTCCTGCCGGTCGTCCGCCGGAGCGACGGCACCCCGGCCGTCCTCAAACTCCAGCTCCTCGACGAGGAGAGCGCCGGCGAACCCGTCGCCCTGCGCCTGTGGGACGGCGACGGAGCGGTCCGCCTCCTCGACCACGACCCGGCGACCCACACCATGCTCCTGGAGCGCCTCGACTCCACCCGCATGCTGTCCACCCTGCCGAGCACCCGCGACGCGGTCCTCGTCATCGCCGGACTGCTCGCCCACCTGACCGCGACACCCGCCCCCGCCGGAATGCGCCGGCTCGGCGACATCGCGCACGCCATGCTCGACCGGACCCCCGCAGCCCTCAAACGCATCCCCGACCCCGGAATCCGCCACACCGTCGCCGACTGCGCCGCCGCCCTGCGCGAGGTCGCCGACGAACCCGGCGACCGGCTCCTGCACTGGGACCTGCACGACGAGAACGTCCTCGCATCCGACCGCGCCCCCTGGCTCGCCATCGACCCCAAACCCCTCGCCGGCGACCCCGGGTTCGAACTCTGGCCCGCCCTCGACAACCGCTTCGACGCCGCCGAGACCACCTGGCGCTTCGACGCCATGACCGACATCCTCGGCCTGGACCGCGCACGCGCACGTGCCTGGACCCTGGGACGACTCCTCCAGAACGCCCTCTGGGACATCGAGGACGGCCGCCCCCTCGAACCCCGCCGCCTCGACATCGCCCACCGCCTGCGCACCCACCGGAGCCGACAGCCGTGATCCGCCCCGCCACCCCCGCCGACATCCCCGCGATCCACACCCTGATCCGCGAACTCGCCGACTACGAAAAGGCGTTGCCGGAAGCGAAGGCCACCGAGGAACAACTCCACGACGCCCTCTTCGGCCCCCACCCCGCCGCCTACGCCCACGTCGCGACCGACTCCACCGACACGGTGATCGGCTACGCCATCTGGTTCCTCAACTTCTCCACCTGGCGCGGAGTCCACGGCATCTACCTGGAAGACCTCTACGTCCGCCCCACCGCCCGCGGCGCCGGCCACGGCAAGGCCCTCCTCACCCAACTCGCCCGCATCTGCGTCGACCGCGGCTACCAGCGCCTCGAATGGTCCGTCCTCGACTGGAACACCCCCGCGATCGACTTCTACGACTCCCTCGGCGCCCGCCCCCAGGACGAGTGGACGGTGTACCGCCTCACCGACGAAGCCCTCACGAAGGCCGCCGGCACCGCGTGAGCACCCCCGCCTTCGTCCGCGGCCTCGAACTGGCCCGCCGCTTCTACACCGAGGCGGTCGGCCCGCTCCTGGCAGAAACCGTCCCCGGCATCCCGCACTCCGCCGCGCGCATCGGCCCCGGCTCCGAGGTCCTCGGCTACGACACCCCGCGCTCCGCCGACCACGAATGGGGCCCACGCCTCCAGCTGTTCCTCCGCCCCCAAGACACCTCGCGCCACGCCGACCGTATCCGCCACGTCCTGGCCGAGCGCCTCCCCAAGACCTTCCACGGCTACCCCACCCACTTCGCGCCCACCGGCGAGACCCGCGACATCCGCGTCATGCGCGCCACCGACGGCCCCGTCCACCACCGCGTCGAGATCACCGACATCTCCTCCTGGTTCACCGACACGCTCGGCTTCGACCCGACCGCCACCATCACCCCCGCCCACTGGCTCGGCACCCCCACCCAACGCCTCGCCGAGGTCACCGCCGGCGCCGTCTTCCACGACGGCCTGCACACCCTCACCCCCGCCCGCGCCACCCTGCGTTGGTACCCGCACGACCTGTGGCTGTACGTCCTCGCCTGCCAGTGGCAGCACATCGCCCACGAGGAGGCCTTCGTCGGACGCTGCGGAGAAGTCGGCGACGAACTCGGCTCGGCCGTCGTCGCCGCCCGCCTGACCCACCACCTGATGCGCCTGTGCCTCCTCATGGACCGCCACTACCCGCCGTACAGCAAATGGCTCGGCAGCGCCTTCGCCCACACCACGGCGGGCGAACGCCTCACCCCCACCCTCACAGCGGCCCTCGCCGCCACCGACTGGCACGAACGCGAGCGCCATCTCGCCACCGCCTACGAAACGGCCGCCGGCCTGCACAACCGACTCGGCCTCACGGACCGGATCGACCCCACGACGAGGCCGTACCACTCCCGCCCCTTCCGCGTCCTGCGCGCAGACCGGTTCGCACAGGCCCTGATGGCCCGCGTCCAAGACCGCGCGATCCGGGAACTACCGCTGCCGGAGCCGCCGGACACGGAGCCAGAGAACAAGCGGAAGCCGTAGAGACCATCGGTGCCGACCTCACCAACTGATCCCCGCCCCCACCGGGCGGTGGTCGCTGCCCGTGGCCGGCAGTACCCAGGAGCCCACCGGCTTCACTCCGCGCACCAGGATCTGGTCGATCCGCGCCACCGGAAACCGCGCCGGCCAGGTGAAGCCGAAACCGTCGCCCGCCATGTCCTGCACCGAATGCAGCCGTGAGGTGAGCGCCGAGAAGGCGCGGTCGTCCGTGGTGCCGTTCAGGTCACCGAGCAGCACCACCCGCCCGTTCGGCTCGGCGGCGACAGCCCGGGCCAGCGCCTTCGCGTTACGGTCCCTGAAGCTCGTCCAGAAGCCCATCCCGGGCACCACCCGCACCGACCCCAAGTGGGCCACATACACCGCCAGCGGACCCCGGTCCGTGACCACCGTGGCACGCAACGCCCGATTGGAGGGCAGCTTGTCGGCAGCCGACTTGGCCGCCCCCAACGGCCCGGCATCCATCGCGGTGTCGACCGGCCGGGCGTCCGACAACGGCAGCCTGCTCCACAGCCCGACCGTGCCCAACACCACGTGATACGGATACGCCCCCGCCAAAGCCCTCTCGTACACCGGCACCGCCCGCGGAGTGATCTCCTCCAGACCCAGCACATCCGCCCCCGACGCGGCCAGATCGCGAGCCGTACCGACCGGATCGGAATTGCCCGCGCCCACATTGTGGCCGACCACGACGAGATCACCACCCGAGTGAGACCGGTCGCCGAGCAACCCCCCGAACAAGCTCAGCCACACCATGACCGGCAACAACAGCGCGACCACCGCCGATGCGGACCGGCGCCACAGCGCCCCCACCAGCAACACCGGCACCCACAGGCCGAACCACGGCAGGAACGTCTCCACCAGGCTGCCGAGACCGCCGTGATCCGGGATCTCCGCATGCAGCAACATGAGCAGGCCCAGCAGCAACGCCAGCGCGGCGAGCACCAGGCCGCGCTTCCAGACACCAGGGCGCAAACCGACCCGGACGATCCGGCGGACGGGCCCCTCCCGTCCCGTATCCGCCGCCTCCGCACCGGCCATCACCTGACCCTGAGCGCGGCCTCCAGCCTGATCTCGCTCACCGCCGGTCACTGTCCTGCTCACTGAGTCGTCCTCGGGTCCTGAGTGGGGTCGATACACATCCACCACCAGGGAAACCAGCGCGATGTTGCCCGCACGTATGCGGTTTTCGATACACCCGCGATACACGCCCACTCGTAGCATCGAAGACATGCGTGTGCTGATCGTCGAGGACGAGCCCTACCTGGCGGAAGCCATCCGCGACGGCCTACGCCTGGAAGCAATCGCAGCCGACATCGCCGGCGACGGCGACACCGCCCTGGAACTGCTCAGCATCAACACCTACGACATCGCCGTCCTCGACCGGGACATCCCCGGACCCTCCGGCGACGAGATCGCCCAACGCATCATCGCCTCCGGCAGCGGCATGCCCATCCTCATGCTCACCGCCGCCGACCGCCTCGACGACAAGGCCTCCGGCTTCGAACTCGGCGCCGACGACTACCTCACCAAACCCTTCGAACTCCGCGAACTCGCACTCCGACTCAGAGCACTCGACCGCAGACGCGCCCACAGCAGACCCCCCGTCCGCGAAATCGCCGGCCTGCGCCTCGACCCCTTCCGCCGAGAGGTCTACCGCGACGGCCACTACGTCGCCCTCACCCGGAAACAGTTCGCCGTACTCGAAGTCCTCGTCGCCGCCGAAGGCGGAGTCGTCAGCGCCGAAGAACTCCTCGAACGCGCCTGGGACGAAAACGCCGACCCCTTCACCAACGCCGTACGCATCACCGTCTCCGCCCTGCGCAAGCGCCTCGGCGAACCCTGGATCATCACCACCGTCGCCGGCGTCGGATACCGCATGGCCACCGCATCGGACAACGGACACGCAAAACACGGACAGGGAAGAGACGGACACGGAAGACACAGACATGGATAGGGCACCCGGCCTCAGCGTCCGCCTCAAACTCACCCTCAGCTACGCCGGATTCCTCATGTTCGCCGGCATCCTGCTGCTCGCGGCCGTCTGGGTGTTCCTCCTGCGCTACGTCCCCAACCGCGCGATGCTCTACGACCCCGACGACCGCCCCACCGGCGGCGTCTTCCCCGTCCGGTCCGCCCTCCTCCTGGTCTTCGCCCCAAGAGCAGCCGCCGTACTCGCCTTCCTACTGGTGTTCGGTCTCCTCGGCGGCTGGATCCTCGCCGGCCGCATGCTCGCCCCCCTGACCCGCATCACCGACGCCACCCGCACCGCCACCAGCGGCTCCCTCTCCCACCGCATCCGGCTACCGGGCCGCAAAGACGAATTCCGCGAACTCGCCGACGCCTTCGACGCCATGCTCACCCGCCTCGAAGCCCACGTCGCCGAACAACGCAGATTCGCGGCCAACGCCTCCCACGAACTGCGCACCCCGCTCGCCATCTCCAAAGCCCTCATCGACGTGGCCCGCACCGACCCCGGCCAGGACACCCGCGAGCTCCTCGACCGCCTCCACATCGTCAACACCCGGGCGATCGACCTCACCGAAGCACTCCTCCTGGTCAGCCGCACCGAACAGCGAACCTTCACCCGAGAACCCGTCGACCTGTCCCTCATGGCGGAAGAAGCCGCGGAAACCCTCCTCCCCCTCGCCGAAAAACACGGCGTCACCATCGAGACCCACGGCGACATCGCCCCGACGACCGGCTCCCAGGCCCTGCTGCTCCAGCTCACCACGAACCTCGTGCACAACGCGATCGTCCACAACCTGCCCGAGCAGGGCACCGTCCGGGTCACCACCGGCGTCCGCCCCACGACGGTCGTCCTCACCGTCGAGAACACCGGCGAGCACCTCACCCCGGAACTGGTCCCGCCCCTCACCGAGCCCTTCCAGCGCGGCACCGAACGCATCCGCACCGACCACCCGGGCGTCGGCCTCGGCCTCGCCATCGTCAAGACCATCACCCAGGCCCACGACGGCACCCTCACCCTCACCCCCCGCCCCGAGGGCGGCCTGCGCATCGACGTGGAACTCCCGGCGACGACGCCCCCCAAACATCAGGAAAGCCCAGGTCAGAAGTGATCTGACCTGGGCTTCGACAGAGCCCCCTGTCGGATTCGAACCGACGACCTACGCATTACAAGTTGTCGGATCTCCGTCCGAGAACGTCCACAGGTATCCCAGTCGGCAAGTATCGTGCCTGATCACAGGAGTGCTCGGACTTGAGCGGACGGCGGTGGACACGACCAGAATCCCTGTCGATTGAGACCTCAATTCAGACCGTTCCTCAGCGGCCTCGATCAGAGCCCACGGATGAAGCACTGAGAACTTCCGATCCGTAGCCTCGTAGGGATCGGTTGGGGTGGGCATACCAGTTACTCGGGAGCGGCTGAAGGGCGTTGAACGTCGGGGGCGGTTGCTGAGGTTGCTGTATCAGGTTGCTGTACAGCTGCGGCGGCATCGCGAGCGCGGGCGAGGTTGCTGCGAGCGGAGAGAGTGTCCGGGTGGTCATCACCCAGGATCCGCTCGTAGTCGGCCAGCACCCGCGCACGCAGGTCGAGAGCCTCCTGGACACGCCCAGCATGACCGTAGGAGTTGGCGAGGTTGTGACGGGCGGAGAGAGTGTCCGGGTGGTCATCACCCAGGATCCGCTCCCTGTCGGCCACGACCCGCGCACGCAGGTCGAGAGCCTCCTGGACACGCCCAGCATCGCCGTAGGAGTTGGCGAGGTTGTTGCGAGC
>NZ_JBEXGM010000014.1:40843-187862 GCF_040607335.1 Streptomyces sp. NPDC005303
GGAGAGAGTGTCCGGGTGGTCATCACCCAGGATCCGCTCCCTGTCGGCCAGCACCCGCGCACGCAGGTCGAGAGCCTCCTGGACACGCCCAGCATCGCCGTAGGAGTTGGCGAGGTTGCTGCGAGCGGAGAGAGTGTCCGGGTGGTCATCACCCAGGATCCGCTCCCTGTCGGCCAGCACCCGCGCACGCAGGTCGAGAGCCTCCTGGACACGCCCAGCATGACTGTAGGAGACGGCGAGGTTGTGACGGGCGTCGAGGGTGGTGGGGTGATCGTCACCCCGGATGCGTTCGTAGTCGGCCAGGACCCGCTCGCGCAGGTCGAGAGCCTCCTGGACACGCCCAGCATCGCCGTAGGAGTTGGCGAGGTTGTTGCGAGCGGCGAGAGTGTCCGGGTGGTCATCACCCAGGATCCGCTCCCTGTCGGCCAGCACCCGCGCGCCGAGATCGAGAGCCTCCTGGACACGCCCGGTATCGCCGAAGGAGTTGGCGAGGTTGTTGCGGGCGCTGAGGGTGTCCGTGTGGTCATCACCCCGGATGCGTTCGTAGTCGGCCAGGACCCGCTCGCGCAGGTCGAGAGCCTCCTGGACACGCCCAACAGCGCGGTAGGAGACGGCGAGGTTGCTGCGAGCGGAGAGAGTGTCCGGGTGGTCATCACCCCGGATGCGTTCGTAGTCGGCCAGGACCCGCTCGCGCAGGTCGAGAGCCTCCTGGATGCGTCCGGCATGGCTGTAGGAGACGGCGAGGTTGTGACGGGCGTCGAGGGTGGTGGGGTGGTCGGGACCGAGGATGTCGTTGCTGTGACGGGCGGTTCTCTCGTCGTGCTCGATGGCCTGCTGGTAGAGCCCTGCATCCGTGAGGCTGACGCTGACCTGGTAGATGCACGGGTGGGCTTCGGGCTGCCATAGGGCCGGGCGGGTGAGCTCGTCGAGGTGAACCGTGTTGGCACGCAGTATGGCGGCCAGTTCCCGTTCCTCGTGGTCATGGCGAGGCCACAGGCTAAAGATCGCGGCGGCCGCGGTACGGGCCGTGACCGGGAGTATGCCGGACGGGATGGTTTCCCGCACCGCGCGGGCGGTCAGGGCATGCAGACGGATGGGGGCGGTGGCGGTGTCCTGGGTGATCAGGGCATACGTGCGCAGGCATTCCAGCGCGCTGCGCACCTCGCCTGCGGTGACGGCCGAGTAGTTGCGGCGTAGCCAGCGGCGCTGTGGCGGGCGTGCGGTGCGCAGGTAGCCGAGGGCTGCCGGTGTGGTCCATGCGGTGTTCGGGTGGCCGAGGGGGTCCATGAGAGAGGCAAGGTGCAGCAGGGGGCGTGCCAGATGGGTGGGGTCGGCCTTGTCGACCGCGTCGAGGGAGAGCAGCAACGAGGCGGTGACGGGCCGTCCGTAGCCCTCAGTGTCGGCACTGGGCGGGAGTAGATCTCCCAGGCGACTGCTGGTGTCGCGCAGCCGGGTAAGGTAGTCGGCCATCGTCCGCCGAGTGTTGATGAGGTAGGCGGCGGCGTGGCCGAGGGCGAGAGGCAGATCACCGAGTTCACCTGCCAACTCATCCGCCAGGCCCGGGTCGTGGAGGTGGGCGTGCCCAGCGTCCGTGAGCCGACGCCGCAGATAGGCATCTGCCTCATTCCGCGCATAGAGGCCTAGCCGGATCAGCGTCCGGCCCTGGCCGCTGAGCTGGGCATCCTCACGCCGGGTAGTGGCCAGGACCCAGCCGTTGCCCGCACCACTGTCCGGCCACCATTCCTCAAGGGGGGCAGGGTCGGTGAGGTCGTCCAGCACGACCAGCCACCGCCGCTGCGTGGCCGCAAGCCACCGCACAAACAGCCGCGCTGCCCCGCCTTCGTCCTCTTGGCCGGCACCGGCACCGGGCAGATGCAGTTGCCCGGCTGCTTCCGCGTACGCGGTGATGATCTGCTCTGGGCTGGTGGCGCT
The DNA here is from genome assembly GCF_040607335.1 of Streptomyces sp. NPDC005303. Taxonomy (NCBI): domain Bacteria; kingdom Bacillati; phylum Actinomycetota; class Actinomycetes; order Kitasatosporales; family Streptomycetaceae; genus Streptomyces; species Streptomyces sp. NPDC005303. Next base: position 42,776 of record NZ_JBEXGM010000014.1, read on the forward strand.
CGCCCACACAAGTACGTCCAAACCGGCAGCCGCGGTGTGCTCCTGATCCCGCAGTTGCCGTGCCAGGGAGGCTGCCAGCTGGCTCTTGCCCACTCCGCCCGCTCCGGACAGCACCACATCACGACCTTCGCACCGCGCCTCACCAGCCTGGTCCCGGATCGACGTACGCGGCTGGAACGCCGCAGCGAGCCGCGGCACGTCCCCCACCCACACCGGCCACTGCACGGACGGGCCCGGTATCGGCGGCGTGTACACGTGCATGTCCCCCGCCACCTGGGTGAGATCACGCTTCGCCCGCGCCTGCTGACGCGTACGGCGCTTCTCCGAACGCTCCACCACCATCGGCCCCCCTCAGGCTCGGTCCCCGCCGACCTGGTCGACGTCACCGCCGCCTCGCCCCTTCTGGCGGATGCTCTCCCGCATCAGCCGACGCCCGGCCCTGCCAACCGCACCGTCGTTTCCCGCGGTCTGTCTGAGGTTCCCCTTCGCGCGTGCCGACTGCCGCACCGTGCGCCCCGGCCCACCAGCGGGTGCGCCGGTCTGTGAGGCCCACCAGCCCAGCGCGGCCAGCACCCCCGCTGCCACCACACCGCCGACCGGGCCAATCACCTCCCACGGGTCATGCCCACCCGACGACATCACTGCCCACGGCACAGCCACGGCAAAGAACGCCGCAACCGAAGCCACTACCGCCACCATCCACCGCAGCGCAGCCATACCCCGCCCCCCGTTCGAACCGGTCAACGCGCCTGAAACACCCCATGGTTGCACCTCCTCCGCCACCAGAACTCACTCACGTGGAAAATGACGACTGGGCCGTGCGTAGCCGCTGATCCGCCGTCCGGACGCGTAAGCGGTGGCATCCACCCAGCAGCACCCTTTCCAACTGTGCTGGTGGTGGGCGCCCTGCCCAGGGTGTATGACAGCCCCGAGCGTCGGCCGCCAGGCGAGGGAACGCCGTGGACGAGAGTTGTTGTAGCTCTGGCGTTCGTCAACTCACCTTCGCTGATCAGCTCCTGCGCCAGCCCCCACAGCACCGTCTCTGAGCAGGGGGAGGGCCGTCGTCGACTGCCGTCATCTGTCGTCGTTGGCCGCCCTCGGACGGCACACAGACGGCCCGGTTGTGCTGTTAGTGCCTGAGCCTCAGATGCGAAGGCTGAGGTCACGTGAGCTAGTGCGGACGCACGTCCTGGACGCCGATCCTCGCCCGCCGACGTGAGACAGGGTTACGGCCTTACCGCTTCACTCCCACGAGGCCCCACACCGATGTGTGAGTGCAGAGACAGGTAGCGAACGCCTGACCTATTGGCAAGGTTGCGGAATCCGCGAATCCTGATGTCGCACTGACCACCAGCAACTAGCATGTGCCCTCCCAGCGAAGGGAAGTGGCTGTGATCGAAGATCCCATGCTTCAGCAGGCTATTGGTGGCGTTATCTCCAACGTCGTAACCGCAACTGGTATTCGTCTCGGCGTGACACTGCAGGGTCTGGGAAACCGTGCGCTTGCAGAAGACGAAGAGATCGTAAAATGGTTCAACACTTATCAGATTACTGAATCGCGGCCTCAGATTTCAGACCTGCCGCCCGGCGTTACCGAAGAGGAGCTTTGCGGAATACTCAATAGTGATGGTTTCCATTCAGTGGTGCACGAACTGCTAGCAGCTCGACTAACTGACGCCACTGAGGAAGAAGTGGAGCGCATTCGCTCGATTCTTCGCTGCACCGTATCCTTCTTCAAGCCAGCAATTGACCTCAGCGATGTGTCTGATTCGCTTTTCGAATATTATGATGGCGAAGTTAGTGCAATTGTTGGAAGGTTGCAAGGAGCGTCGAAAGAGTTCCTCCCGCGACTAAGGGGTGAAGCATTTTCAGCTCGCATGATCTCTTCTTTGAGGGCTATCGAGCGGCGTCTTGATTCTTTCAAGGTGGCGACACCCGAAGAAGAGCGGGAGTTTGTTAGACGTTATCGAAATCACGTTCTTGAAAACTTTGGAAAGATTGAACCCCCTGACTTTGAAAGGCGACGACGCGTCCCAATTGATGATCTTTATGTTCCTCCGGAGATTACGCGAGTGGGCTCCTCGCCTCGCGACTCGGTGAACACATGGCAGCTCGCGGAGCGGATTGACAGAACGGTTCTGTTGGGGGATCCAGGAGGAGGAAAAACCACCGCTTCCAACGTCTTGATGCACTGGCATGCTCAGTCGAACGACCGTCGAGTACCATTTCTTGTAACTCTTCGCGAATTCGCTTCCCAAGATCCACCGGCACGGTCCGTGGTTGGGCATATTGAAAACAGCCTGGAAACCTTCTATCAATGCCCAGCCCCTCAAGGGCTTGTTGGAAAGCTACTTCTGAGTGGATCTGCGCTCGTCATTTTCGATGGACTTGATGAGCTGATCGATACAACCCGGAGGGCCGATGTAACGGCAATTGTGGAACGATTCGGGTCGGAATATCCACTAGCAAGAATTCTCGTCACATCTCGCCTAGTTGGGTACAATCAAGCCCGCTTGGACGATCAGCAGTTTGTTCGATACCGGGTGGGTGGATTCGATACACATCGAGTCGGTGAATACGTAAGAAAGTGGTTCGCTCACGAAGAGGGCATCACTCGCTCAGAAGCTGAGCAACTTGCGTCCACATTCATGGATGAGAGCACTGCAGTTTCCGATCTTCGCTCCAATCCGTTGATGTTGGCGCTCATGTGTATTCTGTACCGTGGAGAGGGGTCTATCCCTCAAAGCAGGCCGGAAGTCTACGAGCAGTGTGCGAATCTGCTTTTTCGGAAGTGGGATGCTAGGCGGCGAATTCACACAGAACTCCGAGCCCGAGCCCACGTAGAGCCGGCGCTGCGTCATCTCGCCTACTGGCTTTTTAGTAGGAAGGAAACGGAATCGGCCGTTACTCAACGACGATTGACGGCCGAGACGGCGGAATTTCTACACCATCGTGGGTTCGAGTCAAAAGAGGAGGCCCGTGAGGCGGCCGATGAATTCGTAAACTTCTGCAAGGGGAGAGCTTGGGTATTTAGTGATGCAGGCACAACGGCGAAAGGGGAGACCCTTTATACCTTCACTCATCGAACTTTCCTGGAGTACTTTACCGCTGCCTATTTGACGGTCGTCAACGATACTCCGGAAAAGCTAGCGAAGGTGTTGGCCCCACGTGTCACGAAACAAGAGTGGGAGGTAGTTGCAGAGCTTTCGGTGCAGATGAAAGATCGCACTGTCGATCAAGGGGCGGCCAGAATTTTTCAGAGTTTGCTGAAGGACCGTCGTTACAAGTCGCAGCAAAGCCGCAGTAATCTACTTTGCTTCCTGGCATCATGCCTGGAATCAGTAGACCCGCCTCCGGCTGTCGTGCGTCACCTGACAGGGCAAATTCTAGATCACTTGTTCGCAGGTGACGTGAATGATGAGATTTGCTATGCCCCGACGGTATTGTTGACCCGTTGCAGCGGCGCATTTCGCGATATTGTGGCGCGAGAAATGAACTCAAAAATTGCAAGTCTCCTGGAATCAGAGGATTCAGAAGTTCGAGTGAAGGCCTTGAGGCTGGCCGTTTGGTGCCTTCCTCGGCTTGCCCATCTGAACCGAGGCCCCCTGGGTGGCGTAGGTAAGGAAACGGGAAACTTCTGGGACGGTTTTGTCGAAGAGAACCGTGAGAGGTACGCCGAGAGGATCGTGTCCGCAGCTGAGTGGGATCCGGGTTTCCTCTTCCTGGCAGCCGACAGAGGGTTGGTAAATTTGGACAAAATCCTTGAGTCTTCTGGCGGTTTTCGAAGGCTCAATGAACGCCATGGCCATCCGGCAGGGATTTTCGGTATCGTATGGGCGCCGTTCCTTGCAAGCAGAGTTACTCGTATGATGTGGGCGGAACCTGAAGACATTTCACAGATTGCTCAGACAATGACATCTGTGGGGAGATACTTCCTGTCCCACCCAGATCTTCCTTGGGGTGACTCGGATGAAAGTACATGGGCAGAATTTGTGACAAAGCAGTCCAGTGATGCCGTGCTGGAGTTGATTCCGCTACATCCCGATGCGCTTTTGGGTGCCTCTGCATTGCTGATGATCATCGTGGAGCGGTCGGGAAACGTAGGAATTCGCCGCGGGCATCCTGAGGATCTGAGGCACCTATCTCCCTTGTATCCATATCTAGCGAAACGCCTCAATCTGGAAGATGTCCCTCTTACGTCTCTACCCATTAGAGATGACCTGCAAGAGGTGTTTAGGAAATGGGCCTGTGGCGAGCTTCATCTTACTGCCTGACCGGTCGCAGGCTGAGTTAGGTCGGCAGAGCGGGTTGGGACTGTGGTGAAAGCCGTGGAGCCGTCCGCCCCAGCCACTGCGCAATCTCTCTGGCGTCAAGCGTTTGGTTGCCGTGCGGTGAGCGGAGCGAGCCGCCTTGATGAGGTACGGAAATCTCAGAAGGAAAACTCCGGGCGGGCTCCTCCCCGCCCCGGCATCAGGCGCCGGGGCGGGGAGCAACGTCAGCTGGCCATGAATCGGCTAGTGAAGCCTTCGATGCACAGCCGCTCAAAGGCGGCTACAACGGTGTCTGGTACGTCCTGCTCGATGGCCAGCCCCAACCTCGGGAAGACGAGCACTCGTTGCAGGGCGCCTACGATCATGTCGATCACCATGCGAGCGTCGCCTACGGAGCTGGCGTATTCCTCCAGGCCCATCGGCGTGGACGCGCACACGACTTCGACGTCGGGCCACATCTTCCGCACCATGGCGTACGAGCGCCGCTCCTCGTACGGCTTGCTCACGAGCAGGACGGACGAGACCTTGACGTCGGCCTCCGCCAACACCGCCTTAGTGAATTCGATGTTCTCGCCGGTGTTCGTGGCACGAGGTTCCAGGAGTACCGCCGAAGCGGGCACGCCTAGTGCTCTGACCGCATAGGTTGGCCGGTTTGGTGATCGCGGCGGTTGGATGGGGGGTGACGTCCGTTCCGACCGCTGGAGGTGCGGTGGCCGAGCCTGTCCGTGTGCGCAGACTGACCGACCGGGAAGGGCAGAAACTGCAGCAGATCGTGCGCCGGGGCAGCACCAACTCGGTGCGCTACCGGCGCGCGATGATGCTGCTGGCCTCGGCCGGCGGGAACCGCGTGCCGGTGATCGCCCAGCTGGTGCAGGCCGACGAGGACACCGTCCGGGACGTGATCCACCGCTTCAACGAGATCGGCCTGGCCTGCCTGGACCCTCGGTGGGCGGGAGGCCGTCCCCGCCAACTCAGCCCTGACGATGAGGACTTCGTCATCCAGACGGCCATCACCCGCCCGACCAAGCTCGGCCAGCCCTTCACCCGCTGGTCCTTGCGCAAGCTCGTCGCCTACCTGCGCAAAGTCCACGGCCACGTGATCCGGATCGGCCGCGAGGCGTTACGCTGCCTGCTCGCCCGCCGCGGCGTGACCTTCCAGCGCACCAAGACGTGGAAGGAATCCCCGGACCCCGACCACGAGGCGAAGCTGGACCGGATCGAGGAGGTCCTCGACCGCTTCCCCGACCGGGTCTTCGCCTTCGACGAGTTTGGCCCGCTCGGGATCCGTCCCACCGCGGGCTCGGGCTGGGCCGAGCAGAAGCGTCCCCACCGGCTGCCCGCCACCTACCACCGCACTCACGGCGTGCGGTACTTCCATGGCTGCTACTCGGTCGGCGACGACAGCCTGTGGGGCGTCAACCGCCGCAGAAAGGGTGCCTCCAACACGCTGGCCGCGCTGAAGTCGATCCGTGCCGCCCGGCCCGACGGCGCCCCGATCTACGTGATCCTGGACAACCTGTCCGCCCACAAAGGCGCCGACATCCGTCGCTGGGCGGGGAAGAACAAGGTCGAGCTGTGCTTCACCCCGACCTATGCATCCTGGGCGAATCCGATCGAGGCGCATTTCGGACCGCTGCGGCAGTTCACCATCGCCAACTCCCACCACTCCAACCACACCGTCCAGACACGGGCCCTGCACGCCTACCTGCGCTGGCGCAACGCCAACGCCCGCCACCGTGACGTCCTGGCCGCCGAGCGCAAGGAACGCGCCCGCATCCGCAGCGAGAAGGGCATTCGCTGGGGCGGACGTCTCCTCAAGACCGCAGCGTGAGCGCACTTCCTACCCGGTGCGAAGCTCCTCGTGAAAGGCTTGGAGCATGATGGGTGGACCGTCTGAGAACCCAGAACTCTGGGCATTCCTGGAGTCATTGCACCGCGGCGAGTTCCTTTCCGGCACCGTCACAGCGATCGAACGGTTCGGTGTGTTCGTGGCGCTGGACGACGGACCCGACCATCCGGTCTTCCCCGGCGTCGGGTTCATCTCCTTCGCTGAACTGTCCTGGCGACGCTTCGAGGCAGCCACCGACGTGGTGCAGGTCGGGCAGCGCGTCTCATGCGAGTTCCTCCAGTTCGACACGTGGAACCTGGAGGCCAGACTGTCCTTGAAAGCCACACAGCCGGACCCCTTTCAGGTATTCGCCGACACCATCGCGGTGGGGCAGAAACTGCCTGGCCAGGTCACCAAGCTGATCCCGTTCGGGGTCTTCGTCCAGGTCGCCGACGGGATCGAGGGACTGGTTCACCTGCGGGAGCTCGCCTGGACACCGGTGGAGACTCCAGCAGATGTCGTCCAGGTCGGCGACGAGATCACGGTGGTCGTCACCGAGATCGACCGAGAGCGACGCAGGCTATCCCTCTCCCGACGACAAGGCTCATCCGCGGGCGTGTGACGCGCTGCGTTCCTGCGACGGTTCCCTTGCGCGAGTGCTCCTGAACGTCTGCTCAGCCAAAGGAAGACACACGCCCCAGGCCGGTGAACCTTTGCGGTCACAGCACTAGCTGCAACGCCCGCTCTCGGTAGTGGACAGCCTCACCGCGCGGCATGCGCGCACGGGTCGTGGGACTGGTGGCCCCCGTGAAGACGATGAGCGGCGCCATGCCCTGGTGGTACAGCTTCGCTGTCACGTCAGCCACGCCAAGATCGTGGCTGCCCAGTCCTACGGCCACCGAACATGGCCGTAGGGCATGGTGCATGAAGTGGTAGTCCCACAGCAGTTGAGCGTCTGCCCATGCCTGTGCCGAGATCATTCCTGCCCCTTATTGTCCTGTGCCGAGTCGGGAACGTTGAAGTCGTACTCCCACGCGAAGCGAGACGCCGAGTGAATGCCCACCGCGAACTCCACCACCGTGCCATCTGCGGTGTACGTGGTGCGGTGCAGCTCGACTACGGGCTCACCAACGGGGAGCTGTAGGAGCTGCACTTCGTCCGCTGTTGGGATGCGGGCGAACAGGGCCTCTCTCATGTGGTCGATCTCGTATCCGGCGTCGTAGAGGACCCGGTACCCGCCGCCACGGCCGGCAGGTACCGGGGTGGGGTCAACGATGCGTGTTCCCTCGACATGTTCCGGCCTGTAGTAGCTGGTCAGGGTGTGCGTCGGCTGCGTCCCCTCCTTGACGAGCCGGGCACGCGCGTACACCTCTGAGCCGAGTGGGACGCCTAGCCCCTCCGCTACGAGGCTGCTCGCTTGGACACGGCTTACGGTCTGCGTCTGCTCGTTCCGCTTGTACGCACGTCCCGAAGCGACGCGGTCGGCGATGAAAGCGACTTCGTCGCTGTCGCGCCACTTCGCCTTGTCGTACCGGGCGATGCCCAAGCGCTTGACTGGCCTGCGCGGCCGCACCACAGTGCCGTGCCCGCGTGTCGAGGTCACCAGCCCTTCAGCCTCCAGGGCCTTGTATGCCTTGTGGACGGTCTCCTTTGAACCTTCCCCTGCCTCGACTAGCTCTCTGATCTGGGGCAACTGGGCGCCCGGCGGATACTCACCGCTCTTGATCTGCTCCGCGAACCTGTCCGCCAGGTCGCGCCACTTCGGTGCCACGCAGAACTCCTCTCGACGCGAACTAGTGAAACACAGTCCTAGGACTGTTGACAGTCCCAGGACTGCGTGTCATCTTCTTCTCGGGCCGCTCGCAGTCCTAGGACAACGGGCGGAAGGGTCTTCTTTGGGCTGTTTCCAGGCTGGTCGGTTCGGGATAGCTCGCCTCCATATGGGGCCCTGAACTGGTCGTTCCTTGAGAACTGAATAGGTGGGCCCCGTCTCCCCGAGTCGAAAAGACGGCAGCGCGGTCCCGATCGCGCACGTTTCTCAATTTCCGTCGCAGCCTTCGCGCTGCGGCCGATTGCCTCCCCCGTCCGTATGACGTCCGCACTTCTGCGGACGTCATACGGGCGGGGTGCGGGGAGCCGTGACGGTTCCGCTTCCACGATCCGAGAGGACCACCCACCATGGCCAAGATCTTCGGCTTCTCCGGCGACGACTTCGCGCCCCTGCCGGACGACATCACTGTTGACAGCACCGTCACCCTGAGCGGTGGCGAAAGCCTGGAGACGACCGACGCCGGCATCACGAACCGGTACGAGACCACGGCCGACTGACCCCGCACTCCTGCGTCACCGCCCCGGCATCTCGCCGTGAGGGCGCCGGATCGAATCCGGCCCGGGGCACTGGCCGCATGCGCGGCCCGCCGCATCACACGCATGCGGCCCCACCACAACGGCGTGCACCCCCGGAGTTGGCCCTCCGGGGGTGCTGTTCGGGCCGTTCCACCTGCAAGGGAGACCACGACCCAATGGAACACATCGGTACTGTTCAGGACGCTGTTACCGCGTTCGCCGACTTCATCGAACCGACCGCCGCTGAGCTGGACGCGATCGAGCAGGAGATGCCGCTGATCCTGGCGGACGTCGACCTGCTCGACGCGCAGATCATCACCCTGGACCGCCTGCCCAACGAGCTGGACGCCCGCCGTATCCGCCGGGCCCGCAACCGGGTGCTCAGTGAGCGGCGGGCCCTCGCCAACCGCACCGCCGGCGCCGTGCTGCCCAGGGGTGCCGCATGAGCGCCCTTCAGCAGGATCTGACGGCCGCGCACGCTGAGGTGAAGGCGGAGATCGCGCGGACCGACACCAAGGTCGCGCTCTTGCTGGCATTCGTCGGCGCGGTGCTGGCCGGAGCGTGGACGATCGCCCGCGACTTGCCCCTGAACCCGCTCGCCTGCGCCGTGGGCGGACTCGGCATGACGCTCCTGATCGCGGCGGCCGACCTGCTGCTGCGCTCCGTACGCCCCAACATCAAGGGTCGGCACGGCTTCCCGCTGTGGGCCACCCTCACCCCCGACCAGATCGGCCAGGCCGTCGACCTTCATGCGGTGGTGCGTCGGCGTCGGCATGGGCTTCCGGCAGGGCGAGACGCTGGGCCTACGGTGGCCGTACGTCGACCTCGACAACGAGCTGTTCCACCCCCAGTGGCAGCTGCAGCGGCTCACCTGGCGCCACGGCTGCCAGGACCCCCACGCCTGCGGTGGGCGCCTCCACCGGTTCGATCCGTGCCCGCAGGACTGCACGACGCACAAGAACTACAAGCGCGGGTGCCCCAAGCCGTGCCCCAAGGGGTGCACAAGGCATGCGAGTGTCTGCCCGGACCGCAAAGGCGGGGGCCTGGTTTTCACTCGCCCGAAGACCAAGAAGAGCAGGAACGCCGTGCCCATCCCGCCGCCGTTCATCCCCTACCTGCGCGAGCACAAGGCACAGCAGGAGGAAGCACGCGTCGCGGCCGGAGACGACTGGCAGGAACACAAGCTGGTCTTCACTCGCCCGGACGGCCGGCCCCTCGACCCCCGCCAGGACTGGGAGGAATTCAAGGAACTCCTCGAAGAAGCCGGAATCGACGACCGCCGCCTCTACGACGGCAGCCGCCACACCGCCGGCACGATCCTGAACGAACTCGGGGTGGACATGCCCACGATCATGGAGATCCTGAGGCACACCCAGATCAGCCAGACCCGCCGGTACGTGAAGGGCAGATCTCACCTCTCCAAGGACGCGATGCGCCGCATGGGAGACGCCTTCATGCCCGGACAGAAACCCCCGACTGAGACCAGGACTGAGACCACAGACAGCCGTGCGGCCCGCGCCCGCCGTCGTCGCCGCATCCGCTGAACGAAAAAGCCCAGCTCAGACACTGTCTGGGCTGGGCTTCGACAGAGCCCCCTGTCGGATTCGAACCGACGACCTACGCATTACAAGTGCGTTGCTCTGGCCATCTGAGCTAAGGAGGCGTGCACCGCTTACGCGGGGGTGCGCCCGAGCAGTGTACCCAGGTCGCCGCGGGGGCCTGTCGAAAATTTCCGCGAAGTTCACCGTCCTCCAGGTACTGACATACGCCTGAACGCCGGGTACCGTCCTGAGCCAGTCCACTCGTGTGGACTACACCACCACCTTCCTACAACGGATCGTCCGGCACGTTCCTGCCGGTAGAAGGGGGCCTCTGAGCCATGGCCACTGTTTCGTTCGACAAGGCGACCCGTATTTACCCGGGTTCCACGAAGCCCGCCGTCGACGGTCTCGACATTCACATCGAGGACGGCGAGTTCCTCGTCCTGGTCGGCCCGTCCGGCTGTGGCAAGTCCACCTCGCTCCGCATGCTGGCGGGGCTCGAGGACGTCAACGGCGGTGCGATCCGCATCGGTGACCGTGACGTGACGCACCTGCCGCCGAAGGACCGGGACATCGCCATGGTGTTCCAGAACTACGCGCTCTACCCGCACATGACGGTCGCCGACAACATGGGCTTCGCGCTCAAGATCGCCGGCATCAACAAGGCGGAGATCCGGCAGAAGGTCGAGGAGGCCGCGAAGATCCTCGACCTCACGGAGTACCTGGACCGCAAGCCGAAGGCGCTCTCCGGTGGTCAGCGTCAGCGTGTCGCCATGGGTCGCGCCATCGTGCGTGAGCCGCAGGTGTTCCTCATGGACGAGCCGCTGTCCAACCTGGACGCCAAGCTCCGTGTCAGCACCCGTACGCAGATCGCCTCGCTGCAGCGCCGTCTGGGCATCACCACCGTCTACGTCACCCACGACCAGGTCGAGGCCATGACGATGGGCGACCGGGTGGCCGTGCTCAAGGACGGTCTGCTCCAGCAGGTCGACTCCCCGCGCAACATGTACGACCGCCCGGCGAACCTCTTCGTGGCCGGCTTCATCGGCTCCCCGGCGATGAACCTCGTCGAGGTCCCGATCACCGACGGCGGTGTGAAGTTCGGCAACAGCGTGGTGCCCGTCAACCGCGAGGCTCTCAAGGCCGCCTCCGACAAGGGTGACACCACGGTGACCGTCGGTGTGCGCCCGGAGCACTTCGACATCGTGGAGCACAACGGTGCCGCCGCCTCGGCGCTGTCCAAGGACACCGAGGACGCTCCGGCCGGTCTCGCGGTCTCCGTGAACGTGGTCGAGGAGCTCGGCGCCGACGGTTACGTCTACGGTTCCGCCAAGGTCGACGGCGAACTGAAGGACCTGGTCGTCCGTGTCAGCGGCCGCGCGGTCCCGGAGAAGGGCGCCACGCTGCACGTCGTGCCGCGGCCGGGCGAGACCCACGTGTTCTCGACCTCGACGGGCGAGCGCCTCTCCGACTGAGGACGCACAGCACCGCATCACGCGGTTTGACGAGAAGGGCCCCGCAGATCATCTGCGGGGCCCTTCTCGTGCCTGGAGGGTGTCGGAACAAATACCCCGGCACACCGGTCATTTCGAGCGTGTGCGTCAACCCCTTACCCAGAAATCGGCACTGCCCTGTCCCCCGAACCGGTGACTAAATGTCGCCAAATCATTACCGCACGCTACCCTCACACGCGTGAAGCACTCCACTTACCAACAGACGCGACGCGGCCGGGGCCCCGCCCGCCGTATCGGCCGCTCCCTCGCCCTTGTCCTGCCCGTCGTCCTGGTGCTCTCCGGGACCCTCGCGGTCACCCGAGTCAACTGGTCGGGGGATCCCTCGAGCTCCTCGGTGCTCACCGCGTCGGACGCGACGGTCATGGACAGCAAGCCGCGCAGCGCCCGCCTGGCCCCGCAGGACGCGCTGCGCGACCATCTCCTGACCGAGCTCCAGGAGAAGAACCCGGGCATCGCCCTCACGCACCTTCAGGAGGCTGTGAACGAGCGTCCGTCGCTCGCCAGACACTGTGTCTCCATCGCGAGGGCGCTGGGCCGTGCGGCGGTCCGTAGGTACGGGCCCACGCGCGCGCAGTCGTATGCCCGCCCCGTCTGCGACACGTCGTTCGCGACGGGTGTGGCGGCGGCGCACAGCTGACCGCCGCGAGAGGGGATGCCGACGGAGGTCGGGTGAGGGGCGCGTCGTACAGTTCCGGTCATGACCGATCCGAACGCCGCGTCCCGTCCCACTCAGGCCGTGATCCTGGCCGGCGGCCAGGGTTCCCGGCTGCGTCCCTACACCGACGACCGGCCCAAGCCGATGGTCGAGATTCCCGGTACGGGGACTCCGATCATCGGCCATCAGCTTGTCTGGCTCGCCGAGGAGGGCGTGACGGACGTGGTGGTCAGCTGTGGGCATCTCGCCGAGGTGCTCCAGGACTGGCTGAGGACGGCTGACCTGCCGGTGCGTGTCCAGACGGTGATCGAGACGGAGCCGCTGGGCCGGGGTGGCGGTCTGAAGTACGCGGCGGCGCGTCTGCCGCATCCGGAGCGGGCGTGGTACGCGACGAACGGTGACATCTGGACCCGGTTCTCGCTGCGGGACATGGCGGACTTCCACGCCGAGCGGGATGCGGTCGCGACGTTGGCGTTGGCGCGGCCGCGGATTCCGTGGGGGGCGGTGCAGACCGATGGGTTCGGGCACATCACGGACTTCATCGAGTCACCGCCGTCGACGTTCGAGATCAACGCCGGTGTGTATGTCTTCTCGCCCGCGTTCGCCGAGCTGCTGCCGGAGCGGGGGGATCATGAGCGGACGACGTTCCCCACGCTCGCCCGTGAGCTGCGGCTGGCCGGGTTCCCGATTCCGCAGGGGGCGTACTGGCGGGCCATCGACACGGCGAAGGATCTGACCGAGGCGGCGAAGGAGCTGGCGGCTCTCGGTCGGTGACGTCGGCTGTCAGGTTGTGGGTCCGTCGAGACCAAGCCCTTGGGGGGCGTGGGACGACCCGGTGCGGGAGTCGGGCTCTGACCTGGCCCAACAGGCCGCAGCAGCCGACCAGTTACCTGACGGGTCGTCAGGTATAGCCAGGGCTGAGTGAGCGGTGGGCCGGCCCTTCGAGGGTCCTTCACCCTTGCGGATGCGCTCGACGAGCAGCTGATCGCGAAGGTGTGCAAGGTGAGTGCATGAACACAACACCTCTCTCCAAGAAGACCGTTTGCCGGATTCCGCGAGTATTCGCGGTCAGTGCCGTCGTGGGCATCGTGTGTGCGGCGGGGATGGCGACCGCCACTTCCGCCGTGGCCGCGACACCCGCCACGCACGTCGCGACCAAGGCTGCCCCTGCCAAGGGTCACGGCGGCGGGGACGGGGACGGCGAGCACTTCCAGTGCGGCAACGGTCTCCTCCCCATCCTCATCTTCTGCAACTGACGGACAGGGCAGGCCAGTTCCTGCCGTAGTCGCAGAAGAAGAAGAAGAAGAAGTAGTCGCACGCCGCAGGGCGATCGGGAGCGAGGGCGGAGTTCCTCTCTCCCTGATCGCCCTGCCGATCCAACCCAGAGCCTGGGCCGAGCGCTGCGGCCCGAGCTTGCGCGAAATGATCCGGTGAACGAAGAAATATCCGCTCCAGATGGCAAAGGTCCCGCACCTCCGGTGAGTGCGGGACCTTTCCTTGGGCTCATGTCTCTCAGCCGGTGGGGGTGCCCAGTACGTCGCCCACCGGCCCGCCTACCCCAACAGGCCACCCACCAGGCCGGGTTCGCCCGAGGAGGAGCCCCCCGTGCCGGAGCCGCCTGTTGAACCACCGGAGGTGCTGGTGCCCCCGGTGGGGCCGGAGGTGGTGCTGGGGGCCTGCTGGGCCGGGGAGGACTGTCGGGGCGAGGTCTGGCCCGTGGTGCCCTGGGTCTGACTGGGCGAGCCGCCGATGGTGGCGCCGGTGTCATGGGTGGCGCCCGGGGCCGCGGACGGGTCGGTGGAGGGGCCGCTCGTGGCGCTGTGGCTGGGCGCGGTGGACGCCGACGGCTTCTTCTTGTGGGCCTTGGCGGAGTCCTGCGGGAGCGGGGAGCCGGGCAGTTCGTTGCGCGGGGCCTCTCCGGGGCCGGGGACGATCACCCGGTCGGCGTCCCGGACGGCACCGCCGAGGACGGAGCCGATCAGGAGGGTGAGGCCGGTGACGATGGCCGTGACGAGGGCACCGCGGCGCAGGACGTAGCTGCGCAGTTCCCAGATGTCGGAGTGGGGTCCGAGGCGGCGCCAGGCGCCGCCCGCGAGGCGTCCGTCGATGGAGTAGACGGGGGCGCCGGCGATGATCAGCGGGGACCAGGCGGCCAGGTAGATGATGTCGGGGGTGTCGTAGACGGGGACGCTCTTCCAGCTGACGGTGACGAGGAGCGCGGCGGAGAGGCCGGCGCCGACGACCGCGGCGACGCGCTGCCAGCAGCCCAGGATCGTGAGGACGCCCACGATGACCTGGAAGAAGGCGATGACGAGGCCGGCGCCGACGGGGTGCTGGAGGGCGAACTGGCGTAGGGGTTCGGCCACTTCCCAGGGGTGCAGGGTGTTGAGCCACTTGACCATGGAGCCGCGCTTGCCGCCGTCGAAGTAGACGGGGTCGCAGAGCTTGCCCATGCCGGCGTAGATGGTGATGAAGCCGAGAAAAATCCGGAGCGGGAGGAGGACGACGCCGAGGTTCATGCGGCGGCCCGGGTAGTAGGCGTGCCGGGCGGCCTCGTCGTTCTGTCGCCTGGCAGCGCGGTCGGCGCGGGTTTCGTCGAAGCCGTCGTCGAAGTGCTCGCCCTCGTGGGCGGGTTCGTCGTACGCGCTGCCGACTGTGCGCATGTGGGGCAGGAGTCGGGCGCCGTCGCCGCCGGGTGTGCGCTGGGCGCCGATGACCGGGGTCTGAGTGGTCTGGGCCAACTCGTCGTCGTAGTCGGCCCGGTAGCCGTGGTCGACGTCGATGCGGGGGATGACCTGGGTGGCTCCGGCGTCGACGGCGGGCCGCTCGGTATGGCCGACGCTGCCGCCCCGCACGGCCTGCAGCAGGCGGTGGGCGCCGGTGTCGTCGGGGTCGGACTTGCCGCTCCACACGACGGGCCGGCGGCGCCCCGCGGCGGGGGCGGCGCCGGCTCTGACCGCCGTGGCGCCGACGGCCGCGATGCGCGCGGTTTCCTCGGCGGCGCTCAAGTGCCGTGTGATGCGCTGGGATTGGGCGGTGTGCCGCGCCGACGCGCCCAGCTGGACGCGGAAGCTGGCGTGGTTGACGATGATCTGCGCCGGATCGCTCGGCACCTTCACCATGCTCAGCGCGGGAGCGTCATCGAGCCCGGTATCGAATCCCGACGAGCCGCCCCCCGTGGGTGTGCGGGGTGTTCTGGTGTCCACACTCATCTAACCGAGTGACGTGTGGTTAGGACACTGCTTTGACTCGCCGGATCTGTCCGGACCCCGTCAAAGTTGCCCCGTACGCCAGGAACACCCCATGTGGGGGACCGGCCGAACAGTCGTTCAGGCCCTTCGGCGAGCCGCCTCGTACAGCACGATCCCCGCCGCCACACCGGCGTTCAGCGACTCGGCGCCACCCGGCATCGGGATCCGCACCCGGTAGTCGCAGGTCTCGCCGACCAGGCGGGACAGGCCCTTGCCCTCGCTGCCGACGACGATGACGACGGGGCCGCCGAGGGCTTCCAGGTCACCGACCTCGTGCTCGCCGTCGGCGGCGAGGCCGACGACCGCGATGCCGGCCTTCTTGTACGCCTCCAGGGCGCGCGTCAGGTTGGTGCAGCGGGCGACGGGGGTGCGGGCGGCCGTACCGGCGGACGACTTCCACGCGCCGGCGGTCATGCCGGCCGCGCGCCGCTCGGGCACGAGGACGCCGTGGCCGCCGAAGGCGGAGACGGAGCGGACGGCGGCACCGAGGTTGCGCGGGTCGGTCACACCGTCGAGGGCGACGATCAGGGGGTCCTGACCCTCGTCGTAGGCGGCGCTCGCGAGGTCCTCGGCGTGGGCGTACTCGTACGGCGGGACCTGGAGGACCAGGCCCTGGTGGTTGAGCCCGTTGGTCATCCGGTCGAGCTCGGGGCGGGGGGCCTCCATGAGGTGGACGCCGCCCCGGTCGGCGACGAGCTGGAGCGCCTCGCGGACCCGCTCGTCGTTGTCGATGAACTGCTGGACGTAGAGCGTCACCGCGGGCACGCCCTCGCGCAGCGCCTCGACGACGGGGTTACGGCCGACGACCATCTCCGAGGTGCCCTTGCCGCCGCGGCCGCGCGGGGCGGGGCGGCGTACCGCCTGCTTCGCCTTGGCGTTGACGATTCGGTTCTTCTTGTGTCCCTTGCGCGCCTCGGCGGGCGGGGTCGGGCCCTTGCCCTCCAGACCCTTGCGCCGCTGGCCGCCACTGCCGACCTGCGCGCCCTTCTTGCCGGACATGCGGCGGTTGTTGGCTGCCATGACCTACCTGTTCTGCGTCAGTGAAACATGCGTGCGTCTATGCAGTGTGCCGCCCGGAGGGCCGGGCGGCACAATCGATCAAGAAAAGGGGCTAGCGGGAACCCAGCGACCAGCGCGGCCCCTGCGGACCGTCCTCGATGGTCAGTCCCGACTGGCCGAGCTGGTCGCGGATGGCGTCCGCGGTGGCCCAGTCCTTACGGGCACGGGCCGCCTCCCGCTGGTCGAGGACCAGGCGTACGAGGCTGTCGACCACGCCGTGCAGGTCCTCGCCGCGGCTCTCGTCGCCGGCCCAGTGCGGGTCGAGCGGGTCGAGGCCGAGGACGCCGAGCATGGCGCGCACCTCGGCGAGGCGGGCCACCGCGGCGTCCTTGTCGTCGGCCGCGAGGGCGCTGTTGCCCTGCCGGACGGTGGTGTGCACGACGGCGAGCGCCTGCGGGACGCCCAGGTCGTCGTCCATGGCCTCGGCGAAGGCGGGCGGGACCTCGGCGGCGGGCTCCACGGTCTTCCCGGTCAGTTCGGTGACGCGCTGCACGAAGCCCTCGATCCGCGCGAACGCCGACTCGGCCTCGCGCAGGGCGTCCTCGCTGTACTCGATCATCGAGCGGTAGTGCGGGGTGCCGAGGTAGTAGCGCAGCACGATGGGCCGCCACTGCCTGACCATCTCGGAGACGAGCACCGAGTTGCCCAGCGACTTGGACATCTTGTCGCCGGCCATGGTGACCCAGGCGTTGTGCACCCAGTAGCGCGCGAAGTCGTCGCCGTAGGCCTTGGCCTGGGCGATCTCGTTCTCGTGGTGCGGGAAGATCAGGTCGAGGCCGCCGCCGTGGATGTCGAAGGCGGTGCCCAGGTACTTGTGGGCCATCGCCGAGCACTCCAGGTGCCAGCCGGGACGGCCGGGGCCCCAGGGCGTCGACCAGGTCGGCTCGCCCGGCTTGGCGGACTTCCACATGGCGAAGTCACGCGGGTCCCGCTTGCCGGTCTCGCCGTCGCCGGACGGCTGGAGCAGGTTGTCCAGCTCCTGCCGCGACAGTTCCAGGTAGCCCGGGAAGGAGCGCACGTCGAAGTAGACGTTGCCGTCCGACTCGTAGGCGTGGCCGCGCTCGATGAGGCCCTGCATCATCTCGACCATCTCGGTCACGTGCCCGGTGGCACGCGGCTCGTATGTGGGCGGGAGGCAGCCGAGGGCGGTGTAGCCGTCGTTGAACGCGCGCTCGTTCTCGTACCCGATCGACCACCAGGGGCGCTTCTGCTCGGCCGCCTTCGCGATGATCTTGTCGTCGATGTCGGTGACGTTGCGGACGAAGGTGACGTCGTAGCCGCGGTACTCGAACCAGCGGCGCATGATGTCGAAGTTCAGGCCGGAGCGGATGTGGCCGATGTGCGGGGCCGCCTGCACGGTGGCGCCACAGAGGTAGATCGAGACGCAGCCCGGCGTGAGCGGGGCGAAGTCACGGATCTGCCGGGCGCTGGTGTCGTACAGGCGAATAGTCACGGGACCTAGGGTAGTGGGCCGAAGGGGGTGCGTGGAGCAGTCCTTTTGTCACCCTTCCCTTACGGCCGATCGTCACCCTTCTCTTACGACCAGAGCCGTCGCCACCGCCATCAGTCCCTCGCCGCGTCCCGGGAAGCCGAGGCCGTCCGTGGTGGCCCCCGACACCGACACCGGGGCTCCCGCCGCCTCCGACAGGATCTTCTGCGCCTCGTCCCTGCGCTTGCCGATCTTCGGGCGCGGACCGACCACCTGTACGGCGATGTTGCCGATCCGGAAGCCCGCCTCGCGCACGATCCGGGCCGCCTCCGTCAACAAGGTGACGCCGGACGCACCCGACCACTCGGGGCGGCCGGTGCCGAAGTGCTGACCGAGGTCTCCGAGGCCGGCCGCGGAGAAGAGGGCGTTGCAGGCGGCGTGGGCGACGACGTCCGCGTCGGAGTGGCCGGCCAGGCCGGTGCCCTCGCCCTCCCACTTCAGGCCCGCGCACCACAGGTCGCGGCCCTCCTCGAAGGCGTGGATGTCGGTGCCGATGCCGACCTGGGGCAGCACGGACTCAGAAGCCATCGTTGAGCCTCCTGCGGGCCAGGACCGCCTCCGCGAGGACCAGGTCCAGCGGGCGGGTCACCTTGAAGGCCTCCTCGTGACCGGGCACGACCATGACGGTGAGCCCGAGTTGCTCGACCATGCTCGCGTCGTCGGTGACGTCCTCGGTGACCGTCTCGTGGGCGCGGATCAGGGTCGCCCGGTCGAAGCCCTGCGGGGTCTGTACGGCACGCAGGCGCGCGCGGACCGGGGTCGCCACCACCGGCTCCGGCGTACCGGGAGCGGTCGCCGGCTCGACCTCTTTCACCGTGTCCGCGAGGGGCAGCGCGGGGACGACGGCGGGCGCGCCCTCGCGTACGGCCTCGATGACGGCGTCGACGGTGTCGACCGGGACGAGCGGGCGGGCCGCGTCGTGGACCAGGACGATGTCGAAGTCGGCGGGCAGGGCTTCCAGGCCGAGCCCGACCGACTCCTGCCGGGAGTCGCCGCCGGGGACGACGAGGAAGTCCGTCCGCTCGGGCAGGGCGTGGGCGTCGAGGAGGGACTTGACCTCGCCGGCGCCGTCGGGCGGGGCCACGACGACGACCAGGGAGACGGCACGGGACGCGGCCATCGCGCGGACCGCGTGGATCAGCATGGGGGTGCCGTTCAGCGCGCGTAGCGCTTTCGGGGCGCCCGGACCGAGGCGTACGCCCCTTCCGGCGGCCGGAATCACCACCGCGGTGCGGGCCCCCGCCCGTGCTTCGGCGGGCGAAGGACGCGAAACGTCAGACATCGGTTCCTGTCAGGTTTGTGTGCTCGGCCAACGTGGGTACGGAGACAGCGTGCCGGGCGCGACGCCTTGACCGGACCCTTCCGTGACACCGGTCGAGCTTGCTGCCCGGGCCCGGCACGCCAAGTATCGGGGGATCTTTCTCCGAGAGGAACACGCACGGGAAACAGGCGCAGGGCACTTCGGGCGTCAAAGGTCCGGCAACAGAATCTCCGGTTCCACAGAACGTCCGGTTGCGGAGACAGACATGCCGCAGCGCCCGGCGACAGCTGTTGCGTCATCGGGCACCGCGGCATTTCAGTGCGGCATTTCAGATTCAGTGTGTGCTGAGCTGGGCGGGCAAGGTGCCTGCACAGGAACGCTCAGGACGCGAGAACCTCGTCGAGCAGCGCCTCGGCCTTGTCCTCGTTCGTGTTCTCCGCGAGGGCGAGCTCACTCACCAGGATCTGCCGAGCCTTGGCGAGCATGCGCTTCTCACCTGCGGAGAGTCCACGCTCGCGCTCACGACGCCACAGGTCACGCACGACTTCCGCGACCTTGATGACATCGCCGGAGGCGAGCTTCTCCAGGTTTGCCTTGTAACGACGGGACCAGTTAGTGGGCTCCTCGGCGTACGGCGCGCGCAGCACCTCGAAGACCCGGTCCAGCCCGTCCTGACCGACCACATCACGCACGCCGACGAACTCCGCATTGTCCGCTGGCACACGTACCGTCAGGTCACCCTGGGCGACCTTCAGCACCAAGTAGGTCTTGTCCACGCCTTTGATCTGGCGAGTTTCGATAGCCTCGATCAGCGCGGCCCCGTGATGGGGATAGACCACGGTGTCGCCAACCTTGAACGTCATGTGACAGGTACCCCTTCCGTGGCTATCCAGGGTAACACGGAAACTGCGGGTTCTGAATGGCGTTTTCGCAGGTCAGGGCATATCTCGGGGCTTGACAACAGCAACAGGAACGTGCTGCGCAGGCCGAGCGGAAGAAGGAATTCGCAGGTCGGAGCGGCTCTCCGGTCGAGGTGAAACGCGTACGTTACACGCATCCGGAGGACCCTCCGAGCGGGCGAACGTCCACAAATGTCCGGTTCCAGGTGTGCGAGTTCCGCTACTCCGTTCGGTGTCCGGAGTCACTTCCCCGCCGAATCCGAAATTGATCACACGCGGTCGGCTGATCAGGTGGTGATCAATTCCGGGGGCGATCGCGCATTCCTTCACGGAAGTTTTGCTACTGGATGCCGAAGACTCTTATGTGAATGCCGGACGAGCGCCGGAGTGCCGGGTACAAGTGACTCACGGGTCACTTGTGAACCGAGTGACACGCCCCTTGGGGAGGGTCGGGTGCGGCCTCGCGGGAACGGCTCGGTAACCTGAGGCCGCTGACAGACACTTAGCGCGGCTTTCCGGGCCGCCCCGCTCAAGTCAAGGAGTTGCCGCCCCCGTGAGCAGCAGCCTTCGACGCGGCGCCCTCGCCGCCTCCGCCATCGCGTTCTCGTTCGCCGCGCTCTCCGCGTGCGCGGCCGGCAGCGACGCCCAGACCCTGGAGGTCAAGCCGGACAACGCGGAGACCCGCGTGGGCGTCATCAAGCTCCAGAACGTCGTGGTGATCACCCAGCCGTCCACCCAGGCCTCCGGCGAGACCAAGGGCCCGGCCGTGGTCTCCGCGACCGTCTTCAACAACGGTGACAAGCCCCAGACGCTGGACTCCGTGAGCGTCGACGGCGGCGGCAGCGCCCAGATCACGCCCGCCAAGGGCAAGGGCAAGGTGACCGTCCCGGCCCACGGCTCCATCATCCTCGGCGGCAAGGACAACGCCGCGGCCGCCGTGAGCGAGATCGGCCCGGGCGTCAAGAACGGCAACGCCCAGAAGGTCACCTTCACCTTCAGCACGACCGGTGACGTGAGCGTGCGCGCCTTCGTGGTCCCGGCCGACAGCTACTACACCCAGTGGGGCCCGAGCGCCGTCCCGTCGGCGCCGCAGACCTCGCCGAAGCCGACCGGCTCCGCGACCCCGACCGGTTCGGCCACCCCGGGCGGCTCGGCCACGCCGACCGACGCGGCGTCCGCGAGCGCGACGGCCACCGAGTCGGCCGCGAGCCACTGAGCAGCCGTACGAGACCCTCGTACGAGACGAAGGGCGGGACCTCCGAGGAGGTCCCGCCCTTCTGCGTACGGCAGCTGTTGTCTACGGCTCGAACTTGTAGCCGAGACCGCGCACCGTCACCAGGTACCGCGGCGCGCCCGGGTCCGGCTCGATCTTGGCGCGCAGCCGCTTGACGTGGACGTCGAGGGTCTTGGTGTCGCCGACGTAGTCGGCGCCCCAGACACGGTCGATGAGCTGCATGCGGGTCAGGACGCGGCCGGCGTTGCGCAGCAGCATCTCCAGCAGGTCGAACTCCTTGAGGGGCAGGTCGACCTTGGAGCCGGAGACCGTGACCACGTGGCGGTCCACGTCCATACGGACCGGACCGGCCTCCAGCGCGGCCGGGGTGACCTCCTCGGGCTCGCCGCGGCGGCGCAGGACGGCGCGGATCCGGGCGACCAGCTCGCGTGAGGAGAACGGCTTGGTGACATAGTCATCGGCTCCTATCTCCAGGCCGACGACCTTGTCGATCTCGCTGTCCTTGGCGGTCACCATGATGACGGGGACGTTGGAGCGGCCGCGCAGCTGGCGGCAGACCTCCGTGCCGGGCAGGCCCGGCAGCATCAGGTCGAGGAGGACGAGGTCGGCGCCGTTGCGCTCGAACTCGTCGAGTCCGTCGGGGCCGGTGGCCGCGATGGCGACCTCGAAGCCCTCCTTGCGGAGCATGTAGGAAAGGGCGTCGGAGAAGGACTCCTCGTCCTCGACGACGAGCACTCTGGTCACGGAAGGACCTCCGGGGCGGGAAGCGGGTCGTAAGAAGCCGACTCGGGGGTGGAATGCCCGTCCTCGTCGTCGAGGTCGGGGTGCTGGAGCGCGCGGTCGCGGGCCGCGCCCGCCTCCGGCAGTCTGAGGGTGAACGTGGAGCCCTGTCCCTCCGAGCTCCACACCGTGACCTCCCCGCCGTGCGAGGCGGCCACGTGCTTGACGATCGCGAGACCGAGGCCCGTGCCGCCGGTCTGGCGGGAGCGGGCCGGGTCGACGCGGTAGAAGCGCTCGAAGATGCGCTCCTTGTCCTTGTCGGAGATGCCTATGCCCTGGTCGGTGACGGCGACCTCGACGAGGTCGCCGCCCGGCACGGACACCCGGCGGGCGGCTATGCCGACGCGGGTGCGGGCGGGCGAGTAGTTGACCGCGTTCTCGACGAGGTTGCCGAGGGCGGCGGCGAGCTGGCCGCGGTTGCCCCAGACGCGCAGGTCGGCCGCGCCGGCGGCGGCCATGGTGATCTGTTTGGTGCCGGCCTGGTGCCGGCAGCGGTCGATGGCCTCGGCGACCAGCTCGTCCACGCGGACCGGCTCGGCGTCCTCCAGCGGGTCGTCGTTCTGCACCCGGGAGAGGTCGATGAGCTCCTGGACCAGGCTGGTCAGGCGGGTGGCCTCGATCTGCATACGGCCGGCGAAGCGTTCCACGGCCTCCGGGTCCTCCGAGGCGTCCATGACGGCCTCGGACAGGAGGGAGAGCGCGCCGACCGGGGTCTTGAGCTCATGGCTGACGTTCGCGACGAAGTCGCGTCGTACCGCTTCGATCCGCCGGGCCTCGGTGAGGTCCTCCACCAGGAGCAGCACCAGCCGGGAGCCGAGGGGCGCGACCCGCGCCGAGACCGCGAGGGCCTCGCCACGTCCGGTCCCCCGCCTCGGCAGGTCCAGCTCGACCTGGCGTATCTCCCCGTCCCGCCTGGTGTCCCGGGCCATCTGGAGCATGGGCTCCACGGAGAGCTTGCCGCCGCGGACCAGCCCGAGGGCGTATGCGGCGGAGCTGGCCTTGACCACGGCGTCGGCCTCGTCGAGGACCACGGCCGAGGAGCGGAGCACGGACAGGACGGTGTCCACGCCCGGCGGAAGCACCGGGTCCGTGTGCAGGGAGGTGCGGGTGGGGCGTTTCTGCTCCCGCTCGCTCCAGCGGAACGCCAGCATGGCGATGACACCGGTGAGCACACCGGCGATCGCTGCCGCTGCGGCGACCGCCGCGTTCACGTCCATGCCACCAGGTTAGGCATGGGATCGGTCGTGGCCACAGCCGTCCGAGTGCGAGCTCGAACACTCGTCGCCCAGAGTTCACCTTGGAGCCGGTGTTGGTTCATTTGGGAGGGCGGAAACGGACGCGTAGGGGGCCGAACGTGGGAGCGTGGGGTACGCAGCACCGGTTTCACGGCCGGTTTTGGCCCCTGGCACCCACAGGAATGACGTACGAGAGGGAACCGAACATGCGGGACGCGTACCACGAGGAACTTGATTCGATCGGCGACGGTCTGGTGGAGATGGCCCGGCTGGTCGGCTCGGCGATCGGACGCGCCACGACGGCCATCCTCGACTCCGACCTGAAGCTGGCCGAAAGCGTGATCGAGGCCGACCAGAAGGTCGACGACCTCCAGCACGACCTGGAGGCCAGGGCCATAGCACTGCTCGCCCGCCAGCAGCCGGTGGCGACGGACCTGCGTATCGTCGTCACCTCCCTGCGCATGTCGGCCGACCTGGAGCGTTCCGGCGACCTGGCACAGCACGTGGCGAAGCTGGCCCGGCTGCGTTTCCCCGAGAAGGCCATCCCGCACGACCTGCACGCGACGATCCTGGAGATGGGCCAGCTCGCGCAGCGCCTGATGGCCAAGGCGGCGGAGGTCATCATCACCAAGGACGTCGACCTGGCGCTCCAGCTGGAGCAGGACGACGACGCGATGGACCTGCTGCACCGCACGCTCTTCCAGCACCTGCTGGACGACAAGTGGAAGCACGGCATCGAGACGGCGGTCGACGTGACGCTGCTCGGCCGCTACTACGAGCGCTTCGCCGACCACGCGGTGTCGGTGGCCAAGCGGGTGGTCTACCTGGTGACGGGTGAGCACGCGGACGACCTCCAGCAGGACATCCAGCCCGTGACGGGGGTCGAGGGCGCCTGAACCGGCGCTTTCGGGTCTTTTCGGGGTGTGCGCGAGCCTCTGTGCGCCGTTGATGCGCCCGTGGGGGCGGGCATGCAATGGGCACAGGGCCTGATCCGACAGTCGGTCCGGCAGTCGGCACGTACTGGCTCTCGCCTCGAGGAGGGACCCATGGCCGAATCCCCCAGCACTCCCCAGCCCGACCCCACGCAGGAACGCCCGACCGAGCAGCCCGCAGCGATCAGGACCCTGACGGTCATCGGCGCGTGCGGCTGCGGCTCGGGATGCGGGTGCGGGTGCCAGTCGGGCAGTCCGTGCCAGTGCGGTTGATCTCGTACGACGGTGAGGGGCCCCGGGTGATCCCGGGGCCCCTTGTCGTTCCGGGTCGCCCGGGCGGGTGGGGAGGGGGAGCATGGGAGGCAGGGGCGGGGCGCAGGAGAGACCGTTCGGCTCGGGGATGGCAGGAAGGTGCAGGCCATGGCGCGGTTCATGGACGTACACCGTGGGATGCACGGCATCACGGCCGACCAGCTGATGGAGGCCCACCAGGCCGACCTCGCGATAGAGAACGAAGAGGGCGTGCACTTCGAGCGCGCCTGGGCGGACCCCGAGTCCGGCCTCGTGTACTGCCTCTCGGAGGCACCGTCACCGGAGGCGGTCCAGCGGATCCACGAACGCACGGGACACAAGGCGGACGAGATCCACGCGGTGCCGCTGTCGGTCTGACCGCGTCTGGGGGCGCGGCCTGACGTCCGCGCCCGTCTCGTGGAACTGGATCCGGCGAACAGAGTCTCCGTCAGCACACCAGGGCAGTCGTGAACGTTCTGCGTTCGACGATGGCCCCACGCGACTCCGTTCCAGGGAGATCAGCGATGACAACCATGGAGAGTTTCGACCTTCTGCAGCCGTACAAGATCGCTGAGGAGACGTTCGTCATCCCGTGGGCCCTTGAGGCCCCGCCGATGGGCCACTTCCCGATGAACTCGATGGTGATCCGGGGAACCGAACCCGTCCTCGTGGACACCGGGGCGCCCGCAGTGCGCGCCCAGTGGCTGGAGGCAGCCTGGTCGGTCGTGGACCCACTGGACGTACGGTGGATCTTCCTCACCCACGACGACCGCGACCACGCCGGCAACCTCCTGGCAGTCCTCGCGGAATGCCCGAACGCGACTCTGCTGACGACATGGTTCTCCATCGGCCGCATGGCCGAGGAGTGGGAGACCCCCGTCAACCGGTGCCGCTTCATGACCGACGGCGACACGATCGACGCGGGCGATCGCACCCTGGTCGCCAAGCGACCGCCCCTGTACGACAACCCCACAACCCGCGCCCTGTTCGACGCGAAGACCGACGTCCTGTGGGCCGTTGACACCTTCGCCACGAACGTGCCGACCCCGGTGCCCGAAACGGCGGCGCTGTCCCCGGACGAATTCCGCGACGGCCAGTTCTTCGGCGGACGGCTGGTCTCCCCCTGGGTCGCCCTGCTGGACGCCCGAAAGTTCGGAGCGGTCGTCACCGACTTCCAGCATCTGAACGCCGAGGTCATCGCCGGCTGCCACTGCCCGGTCCTCCGCGGAACCCAGATCTCCGAGGCCTACGACCTCCTCCGCCAACTCCCCGGAGCCCCGCCGTGGGCAGAGTTCACCCAGGCCGACCTGGACCAGTGGATGGCGGTCGCCGAGAGCTCGGTACCACCGGAACAACCCCGCCCGTCGGGAACGTGACTGCGGCCCGCGCGAGTGCCGCGACGGTGTGACGGCCTGACCAGAGGACTACCCCTGAGCTGTCCGGAGCGAGTGCTGAGCGACAAACCAGGTCGACGTGGATCAGTGCGCCACCCGATCATTTGTTCATGCCCTTGAGAGAGACCCTTACCCGAGTCGATGCAGACCTGGCCGCCGGCCGGGTTCCCGTCGCGCGCCAGCGTCTGCGCGGTCTCGTCTCGTCCTTCCCGTACGACCTGACGCTCCGTCGGCGTCTGGCCGAGGTGTACCGGCTCTTCGGCGACGCCGCCGAGGCCGGCCGCTGGATGTACCTCGAAGAGGACCGCAACGCCGACGAGACCGCCGCCTTCGAGCCGCGGTACGGGTCTCCCGGGTGGCGGATGAAGGCCCTCGCCTGGCGCGGCCCCGAGGCCATGGCTGCCACGGCCTTCGCGGAGGGACAGCTGATCGCAGTGCGGACCGCCTGCGCCGAGGAGCTGGGGCACCCCGTTGACTGGGCCGACCCCGCCTCCTACCGGAACGGCCTGGACGAGAAGTACGAGGTGCCCTCCCAGCCGTGGACGGTCGTCGGCGTGCTGGCGGGCGGCGGCTGCCTGGTGGGCGTCCTTGCGTTCCTCGCGATCTGGGTGACTGGGGTCGTTGCCCTCTTCGACTGACCCAGGCCACGAGGGCCGGTGAACGGGACACCCGGCGACGAGTGAATTGGTCCCGCGGTTTCGGCCCGTCAGTCACGCAGCTACGCGGCGAGGACAAACAGGGGCGGTGGGCTCATGGGCCTGGCGCTCGCCCCCGGTCGTCGTCGGCCGCTGTCGAGTGCCCACTGACGGCCCAGGGACGGCCCAGGGTTCGGGCCGGCCGCTTCGGTGACGACCTTCTGCTCCGTAGCTCTACGCGGATCGGTCGCAGGCGGGCACAGCGGCCTCGTCCAAGGAGCGACTGCCGAGCAAGGATGCGGAGGTAGGTGGAAGGCTTGTGGCATGGCCCTTCGAACTTGGGTGGATTTGCGCGGTTCCTGGCGGCCGGGTCATGCGCCGGCGCTGCTCATGATCCCGCTGGGGCTGATCGTTGCGGTCTGTGTGGTGGATGTGCTGGCTCCGCCGCATATTCACCTCGGTCCACTGCTGGTGGCGGCGCCCGCGATCACGGTGGCGTACGCCGGCGCCCGTGCGACGGCGTTGATGGGAGCGCTCGCGGTGGCGGCCCAGGTGCTGATCGGTGTCCTCAGAGGGGTCCTGACCACGGCGAATATTCAGGCCCAGATCGCTGCTCTGATCATCGTCTCGATCATCTGCGTCACGATCTGCCTCGTGCGGGACCGGCGCGAGTGGCAGTTGCGCCGTGTGCGGTCGGTGGCCGAGGCGGCGCAGAGTGTGCTGTTGCAGCCGCTGCCCACACACGCCGGCCCTCTGCGGATCGCCGCCCTCTACCTCCCCGCGGAGGAAGAGGCCGAGCTGGGCGGAGACCTGTACGCGGCCGCACGGACCGACCACCACAGCACCCGGCTCCTCATCGGAGATGTACGCGGGAACGGCATGGCCGCGATCAGCAACACCGCTCTGCTGCTCGGGGCCTTCCGCGCGGCTGCCCATCGGCAGGCCACCCTTCCCCGCCTCGCTGTCCACCTGGACGGCGCGTTCCGCTGGGACACCAGCCAGTGGCGACCAGAGGCTGCGCAGGACACCAGCGAGGACTTCGCCACCGCCATCCTGCTCGACATTCCCGACCATGATCCGGTCGTCCACCTCATCACCTGCGGCCACCCACCGCCACTCCTCCTTCGCGGGAAACAACTCACCCCACTCACCACCGAGGCCAGTCACCTTCCGATCGGATTCGGTGGTGCCTTCGGCATCTCCACATACGACGTCCAGACCTTCCCGTTCGAGGTCGGAGACCTGTTGCTCCTCTATACGGACGGTGTCATCGAAGCGCGCAATCCTGCCGGTGTCTTCTACCCGTTCACCGAACGGGCGCAGGACTGGACCGCGGACGACCCCGACCAACTGCTGCGCCACCTTCGGGAGGACCTGC
Organism: Streptomyces sp. NPDC005303; assembly: GCF_040607335.1. Lineage (NCBI taxonomy): Bacteria > Bacillati > Actinomycetota > Actinomycetes > Kitasatosporales > Streptomycetaceae > Streptomyces > Streptomyces sp. NPDC005303. The sequence goes on from NZ_JBEXGM010000014.1 coordinate 70,769, forward strand.
TGGCCCACGTCCAGGGACACCTCGATGACGACGCGGCCGTAGTCGCGATCCGACGCCAGGCAGTCTGAGCCCTCCCCCCGGGTCCACAGCGAGTTCGGCGTCGTCGTCGGGGGCGAGCGGGATATCGCTGTGGGAACAGACGGTCCTGATCTCCCCGGACGCGATCACGAAGGTGCGGGCCAAGAACCTGCTGGTGCGCAGTGGCGGGCGGAGGTGCATTCTGAGAGGTGGAGTGCTCAGGTCAGTGAGCTGTACCGGAAGCCGCCGACAGACAACGTCTTGAATCAGGGAGCTGGTCATGCCGTCCCTGCACTTCCATGTGAACTCCTCGATGAGCCCCGCCGAGGTCATGGGTGTTCTGACGAACTTCAGTCCGTCCCGTGTCGAGGAGTGGCCTTCCATCGATGCCGAACACTTCCAGGTCCACGAGCGGGGTGATACATGGGCGGAAGTGACCGAGGGGAACGACAAGTCGTGGGAGCGTGCACGCTACGAATGGGACCCCTCGACGAACATGGTCACCGTCACCACTCGTGACTCGGTGCCTTTCGGTTCGGGTGGCTGGCAGTTTCAGATGACTCCCGCGGACAACGGCACCCGCGTCGACGTCAGACTCGAACGGCACCCCACCTCGTTCAAGTCGAAGGTGATGTCCTCGATCATCCCCTTCGCGGGGCCGGTGTTCCGCAAGTCCTTCAAGGAACCCCTGCACACCACGTAGTCGCGCCGCTGATGCACAGAAGTCGCGTCATCCCGACAGCCCAGGACCGTGCCCCTACGGGAGTTTCATGACCTCACAGGGTTCAGGGAAGCAGCCTTCACTCGCACGCGCTGTCGTTGTGGCGCGTCACGGGAGGCTCTGGCTGGTACCGACCGTCCTGTCCGCACTGGTGGCACTGTGCCTGACGCTGCTCTACATGGGCGGCATCCTCAACCCGAACGGCAACCTGCGCCATCTGCCCATTGCACTGGTCGACTCGGACCAGGGACCGCCGCTGCCAGGACAACAACAGACCCTGGGCGCACAGGTGAGCCGGTCGGTAGCCGCGGCGACCCCACCGGACGCCGTGCAATGGCGCCGGCTCAGCCAGGCTCAGATGCAGGACCAACTCGCGTCGGGCAAGATCTACGGGGCTCTGGTGATCCCGAGCGACTTCACCAGCTCGGTGGCGGCACTGACGACCACCCAGGCCACCACGCGGCCCGCCCTCACCGTCCTGACCAACCCCGGGCTGGGCAGCCTCGGCTCCTCCCTGGCCGGCCAGATCACCCAGCGCGCGGCTCACCAGGCATCCCTGACGATCGGCCGGCAACTGGCAGCCCACGCCTCCGAACGGGGCACCGACACCACGACCCGCTCGCTCCTGGGTGACCCTGTCACCGTCATCACCAAGGTGGGCCATCCCATCGGGGGCCACAGCGGCCTCGGCCTGAGTGCCTTCTACTTCACATTGCTGCTGGTGCTGACCGGATTCGTCGGCGGAAACATCATCAACAACGGCGTCGACGCCGGCCTGGGATACACCGACAACGAGATCGGGCCCTGGCACACCCGACGCCCCACCGTGCCCATCAGCCGCACACAGACGCTGCTGCTGAAGATGCTCATGACCGCGGGCATCTGCGTGCTCACCACCAGCCTGCTCATGATCGCCGCGATCGGGATCCTGGGCATGGACGCCTCGCACCTGCCCCTGCTGTGGATCTTCTCCTACTGCGCGAGCCTGGCCGTGGGCCTGGGAGTGCAGGCCATCAACGCCGCCTTCGGCGGGATCGGCCAAGTGGTCTCCATGTTCGTGTTCATCGCCCTGGCCCTGCCGTCCTCGGGGGCGACGATTCCCCTCCATGCCGTACCGGGTTTCTACCGCTTCCTGGCGCTGTTCGAACCAATGCGGCAACTGAGCGACGGCGTACGGGCCATCCTCTATTTCGACGCCCGAGCCGACGCCGGCCTGACGCGCGGCTGGGTCATGATCGCCATCGGCAGCGCCCTCGCCCTGCTGTTCGGGTTCGCCATGGTTCTGTACTACGACCGCAGGGGACTGCACCGTTTGACCGCACGCCCTGCATCCCCCGCGTCCCCCCGCGCACCGGAGTCGTGACGGCCCTTGCCTGCACGTCTGTCCCCGCGACCTGCCGATCGCGTGCATCGGCACGGCCGGCGGCGCACTCGCCCTGTGGGCCGGGGCCTCGGCCGAGATCGTCACCCCGACGGCCCTGCTGATCGTCCTCGACGTCCGTATCCGACGCCGACGAACGTGACGGCCCGAGGCCATCGAAAAGCCCCCCACCCGCAGCTGAACCGCAGGTGGGGGGCTTGATCGTGTCGCGTTACTTCTTCTTGCCCTGGGTCTGGCGGGCCCGTATTTCGGCCCTGGTCAGCGGGGTGTGCACCTCAACTGACCTGCGGTTGAGCTGTCGTTGTTGGTCGTTGTTGGTCGTCGTCGGTCGACCTCGGAGGGCCCACAGAGGGCCCGGTGGCGTCACCACGGACCTACAACTACGAAGAGGAGCACCCCCAGCCGAGACACTTCATCCTCTGCCTTGGGCGGCTCCATACTGCTGCCACAGCGGAGCGTTGCGCTGGCGAAGCTAATCGACAGGAACGGTCCCGGGCCAAGGCTCCGGCTCGTTCACGACTACCATATTTTCATCACATTCGCGTGCCCGCCTGTCCCATTTTTCCCGAAATTCATCAGGCATTTCAGATGGCGCAGTGGTGTACTTACTCAATCGAGCATCGAACAAAGCACTGGTCAGAATGGGAGGATCCTCAATTGCGGCGAAAGTCAAATCAGCATCAACCATACTTTTGACATTAAGATAGGTTTCGATGAGCTGAGCACGAGTAAAGGTGGCCTTATCAAGAGTCGCACCGGAAAGATTTGTCCGATTGAGACTTGCATAGTCCAGCTTGGCTTTTTCCAGGCGAGCATCCCTGAGATTGCACCCATTGAGATTTGCGTATCTGAGGTCTGCTCCTCTGAGATCCGTTCGGGATAGATCCACCGTTACGCTCTTCACCTGAGGTCGACGAGCGAGAACGGTTAGAGCTGCCTGCACGTCCAGACCCGGGCCACCCGAGTCACCTGTAGTTGACGGTAGGGGGGAACGCGTTCTGACGAAGGCAGCCAGTACCTTAACTACCGTTGAGAAGTCTTTCTCGCTATCTCGCATGATGCGTTCAAGGGCATAAATTCCACCAAGGCGCTGTGTCAGGTCTTCAGAGCTGAGCAACTTAATCGCTTCGACATATCGACCGGTTACTTGTCCCTCGCGAGTCAGTTCCACCTGTTCTCGATCTTTTTCGCGAGCGTGCTCAAATTGTTCTTGACTGTGGAGATAGAGCTTTTCAGCATGGCGATGACTTTGATGGGTGTAGTACAGACCTATTCCGGCGACGAAGCCAGCACCTAGTGCTACAAGGGCGGTGCGGACTCCGGTGATGATCACCCCATCGGCGGGCTGGAGATTCTTGTCACGAATGTGTGCGCCGTCGACCCACCATGGCCCGCGCCATAGCAAAAGCGCATATACGACTACAGCAGCTAGCAGAGCCACCCACGGGAGGATCCTTTTGGTCCGCTTCCAAGTGAGACGCATAATCTTCCAAATGTCATAGAGAGCCGACGCGATGAGTCCGGCCTGGGGCCCGCCGCGTGGGAGCGGGACGGACCGCCTTGATGAGACAAGGAAAGTTCAGGAACAGGCGTCCATGGCCGTGATCACTGCAGCAGTGTCGCCCTGGTAGAGGAAGTGCGGTTCGTCTGCCTGGGGAGGAATGAACCTGGTCCGGTACCGCTGAAGGTCGCTCTCTGAAAAGTAGATTGAGTTCGGATCGCCCGCATGGAACTCGTTACGCTTTTTGATTCTCGCCCAAAGCTCATCGTGACTGGCCGCGAGGTAGACCAGTACGGGGTAGGCGCCAGCGTCAGTGGCAATATCTCGCCATCGGGCCCGGTCTTCCGGGGTCCAAAAGCCGTGGTCAACGACTACATCGTGTCCAGCACTCAGGTGCTCCCTGAGTTCAACCGCCACATCTTCGAGCACAGGCCGCTCAAGAGTGGGGAATGTGCCTCGCGGAAAGTCGACTCCATAGACGCCATGTCGGCGGAACATCTCTTCATCGGGGCACAGACGCACGAACCCGCGATCCGTGAGGGCCCGGGAAAGGGTGGTCTTGCCGGAGCCCGGGAGTCCGGTCATCAGGACGCAGAACGGTGGACGTGGTGGCATCGGTCTCGTCATGGTCTGGGAGATGGCGGCCATCTCCGCTTCGGCTTCGAGCGTGATTGTGCCAGCCGCGCGGGCTGCAAGGAGTGACCCTAGGCGCTCTTCGAGCACGTTCGCGAGCGTGTCATCCATCACCGTCATGGGGCGACCTCCGACTCCGTGCGCCATGTGCGGCCAGGACCTCCGAGGTCCACGCCGTACTCCACGATGTTCCCCTCGCTGTCCACGAACTTTGCCGTCATCACGACCACTGGTTCCGTGGGGGGGCGTTCGGGGTCTAGCTCCAAGAGCTGTGCGTACTCCGGCGTCAGAAGGCGCGCTGTGGCTGTGTCGATGCGATGACTGATCGGGTGGCCGGTCACCTGGGCAATGAGCTGAAGCGAGGTTCCCCCGGTCAGTCGCTCACTCTCCGCTAGTTGCGGGATCAGCTTCCCGTAGCGAGCGGGGATCCATGACGTGCTGTGGGCAACGATGCCGTGCCGGTCTCGGTAGACCCGGCTTCGGCGAATCACGTCGGAGCCGGGCTGAATGTCCAGCGCTTGGGCTACGTCAGCAGGCGCTGACACTACGGCAGCTTGATGCGAGTCGGACCTTTCACCTGTCCCCCAACTGGATCCGGTACGGCGTCCTCGGTCCTGTCGCTGGGACCCCGATGACATCGGAGCCGGCTGATCCAGCACCTCGGTGCCGATCCCATGGATCCCGCGCACAAGCCCCTCGTTGCGCAGCTTGCGCAGAGCCTTTTCGGCTGTCGCGGTGCTCACTTTCCACTCTTCCGAGAGGTTCTTGATGCTCGGCAAGAGCGTCCCTGGCTCTAGCTGACCAGACGTAATCAGCTCCGTGTAGTGGGCGGCAATCTTCGCGTACGGCGCCCGATTGTCGGCCTGGCCTGCCATGTTGCCTGCTCCCTGTCGGTCACTTCCCTGAGGTTCCCTAGCTTACCGCTTGACACCGCAGGGAACCCTAGGGAACCTTAGGGATGTGCCCGCCGGTCACTTCGGGGAGCGGCGGTCGCTGAAACCTCGGCACACCTGTGTTCAAAGCGGGCGTGAACCAGAGGTTGTGTCAACGCCCGGAGGGCTCCGTGAAACGGGCTCGAAGGAAGCGACTGTCGTTTGAAAACTCAACAGCGTGCTGAGGAAGACCGCCCTACCCCTGCAGTGCAACAGGGCGGCGTGCGCGGGTTCTGTCCCCGCGTACGAGTACAGCGCAATCCGACCTTTCCGCAGCTCAACGGCTGCGGCCGGTTGCCTCCGCTGCTCGTCTCGTACGAGTGGCGCTGAGGGGAGCCGGATCAACCGACTTCAACGGCGCGCGGCCCCGGGTGGCTAGACCCGGAGCCGCTGTTCGGGCCGTTCCACGCTGAGAGGAAGACGACCCAATGGACCACATCGTCACTGTTCAGGACGCTGTTACCGCGTTCGCCGACTTCATCGAGCCGACGGGCGCCGAGCTGGACGCGATCGAGCAGGAGATGCCGCTGATCCTGGCGGACGTCGACCTGCTGGACGCACAGATCATCACCCTCGACCGCACGCCGAACGAGCTGGACGCCCGCCGCATCCGCCGCGCCCGCCGTCGGGTGCTGGCCGAGCGGCGCACACTCGCCAACCAGGGCGCCACCGCCACCGCTGGAGGCGCGGCGTGAAGGCCAAGACCGTACTGCCCGCTGTCGCGATGACGGCGGTGTCCATGGTCCTGACCCTGGCCGTGGTGATGATGTGGCTGGGCGCGGCCGTGCCGTGGCCGGTCGCCCTGGTCGTCGGTCTCGGCATCGACGGGGGTTGGCTTGCCACCCTCGCCTACGAACGGCGCCTCGCCGCTCAGGGCGACCACAGCCGGATCGTCACCGGGGTTGGCTGGTTCTTCGGTCTGATCGCGGCCGGTGTCCTGGTCGCCCACGCGCTGACCGCCGAAGAGTCGGCCGGCGCATGGTTGGCCGTGGCGTGGCTGCCGATCGCCGCGAAGGCGCTGTGGCTGGTTCACGGACTGTGGGAGCGCACCGCGCTGACCCCCCTCGCGTTGGACGCGATCCGGGGCATTCAGCAGGAGGCGCGGGATGAGGCGGCCGTGGCGCGGGCCCGGCTGCGGGCGGACGCGGCGACCGAGGAGACCCGGCTGACGGCCGTGACGGGGGCCGGTGCCCGCGTCGCACGCGTGCAGGCCAAGACCGCCAAGACCCTGGCGGGGGCGTGGTCGACGCTGGAGGAGACGCGGCAGGGCGAGGACACCGGTAGGGCGCTGACCAGCGTGACGAGCCGCGTCACATCCGGCGTCACACCGGTGTGGGAGCTCCCCGTGTGGGGGCCCACCGAACCGGTCCCCGCGCTCTCGCTGGAGTCGGGTCCCGCGCTCACCGATGCGGCGCTTGACGCGTTGGTCGACGGGATCACTCACAGCGAGACGCCTGCCCTGTCGTATCGCGAGATGGCTGCCCGGTTTCGCCAGGCCGGTCATTCCGCCTCCGAGGTCCGCCTTCGGGCCGCGTGGAAGCGCGTGGCGTGAGCGCGCGGTTCTGGGACCCACACGGCACCAAGTTCGGCATCCCCACCTACCCGTGGCGCCTAGCGCCGGACGGCTTAGCCACCCGCCGACAGCTCCGCATCCGTGGACTGCGGCCGGGCGGTCAGGACATTGCGGCGCAGGTCCTGCGCCCGCGTCGTCGACGAGGGCCGTTGACTGCGTACCTGTACCGCGTCGACCTCGCCCTGCCGGTGCGGCCGATGACCCCGGCTCGGTGGGCCGCGCTCGCCAAGGCCAATGCCGCTCGCCGCCGCTGCCCCGAGTGCCACCAAGACGCCGGATACATCATCCCGCCCACGCTCGGCATGTGCGTGACCTGCGCCTATTCCGAGGAACAGCGCGCCGCTTGAACCACCGAATCCCGGGTCCGGCCGCCCACCTTCCACAGCAAGCCGGCCGGACCCTTCGACTCCCGAAGGAGTGCGTACATCGTGACGGAGAACCCCACCTTCCCGCCCCCCGAGGACCCGGAAGGCACCGAAGCTCCGACGGCTGAGGTCCTGCCGTTCCCGCTGAAGAAGACCGCCCCCGCCGACTCGCCCGCGCCCACCGGCGAGGGTGTGGTGAAGCCGGGGGAGTGGGAGGCCGAACTCCCCGACACCGACGACCCCGAGGCCGAAGGCTTGACCGACGGGGCGCCGGTGGACCCGCCGCGCGAGGTCTACCCGCCCTCCGTGGCCGAGTGGATGGAGGCCAGGGACAAGGCTCGCCTGCCGGTCCTTCCCGACTGGGTGAAACTGCCGGACCAGCGAACGGCCGTGCGCAAGTGGGCTGTTCGCCACTACTCGGCTGTGGTCGGCTACCACGCCGTTCGCTTGCCCTGCATCTACACCCCGAAGATCCTGTGGTACTCGCCGCGCGGGGCGTGGCGTTGGTCAACGGCGATCGGCCGGTGGGTGTTCGACGCGGAAGGCAAGACGCTGCGCCTGGCGTCGGTGGCGAACGAGGATGCGGCGGAGTACCTGAAGCTGTCGCGGCAGCGCAACGACCGCGTGAGGCTGCGGGGCATCGTGGCCGCGATCGCCTCCCTGGTCGGCCTCGCCGCCGCGCTGACCTTGTACGTCATGGCCCCGTCGTGGCTGCTTCTGCTGGCCGTGGCCGCGCTGACGACCACGTTCGGGGCGGTTGGGGCGCCGGCCGATCGGCCGCTGATCGACATGGCCAAGGTGACGTTCCGCAAGCGGCGGCTGTCCTCGGACATCGTCATCCGCGCGCATGAGGCGTCCGGTCTGACCACCAAGGATCAGACGATCGCGTTCCCGCGGCCGATCGGCCGGGACGGCGACGGCTGGCGGGTGGTGGTGGATCTGCCGTACGGCAAGACCTTCGAGGACGCGGTGAAGGCTCACGCCCGCCTCGCCTCCGGCATGGACATCGCCCCCACTCAGCTCTTCCTCGACAAGGACGAGACGAGCGGGCGGCGGGTGTCGTACTGGATCGCCGACCGCGACCCCCTCGCCGTCCCGTCGGGCAAGTCCCCGCTGCTCGGGGCAACCCGGGTGGACTTCTGGAAGCCGTTCCCGTGGGGTGTCGACGAGCGCGGCAACCCGGTCATGGCCACGATGCTGTGGCTGTCGTTGCTGGTCGGCGCCGTGCCCCGGCAGGGCAAGACGTTCTCTGCCCGCACGATCGCCCTCGCGGCCGCGCTGGACCCGTACGTGCGGCTGTACGTGTTCGACGGCAAGGCGTCGCCGGACTGGCGCAAGTTCGCGCTGGTCGCGCACCGCATCGGGTTCGGCATCGTGCCCAAGAACGGGTTCGACCCGGTGCAGCACCTGCTGACCTCGCTGCGGGAACTCAAGGCGGACGTCGAAGACCGCTACCACCGGCTCTCGGAACTGCCGCTGCATGTCTGCCCGGAGGGCAAGCTGACCCCGGAGATCAGCCGGGACAAGAAGCTGAACATGCCGCTCACGCTGTTCGTGGTGGACGAGGTGCAGGAGTACCTGACCCACCCCGAGCACGGCAAGGAGATCCTGTCCCTGATGGTCTACCTCGCCCGGGTCGCCCCGGCCGTGGGTGTCTCCGTGATGACGTCGACGCAGAAGCCGGACGACAAGGCATGCCCCTCCGAGCTGCGTGACCAGCACCAGGCCCGGTTCGCGCTGCGGGTCGGCGCCTACCAGGTCTCCGACGTCATCCTCGGTGCCGGGTCCTACAGCGAGGGTCTGGACGCGTCCAAGCTGCTGAAGTCCCACAAGGGCGTGGGTCTGCTCAAGGGCATGTCGGACGACTCGGGGATCGTTCGCACCTACCTCGCTGACGGCCGCGACGCGGAACGCATCCTCACTCGTGCCGCCGCGCTGCGGGAGGCGGAGGGCACGTTGTCCGGCGACGCGGTCGGCGAGGCCCCGGCCCCGGAGGTGTCTGCGACGATCCTGGACGACGTTGCTCAGGTGTTGGGCAAGGGCGAGGCCAAGGTGTGGTCCGAGAGCATCGTCGACCGGCTCGCCGACCTGCGCCCTGACGTCTACGGCCCGTGGGCCGAACTGGACGCCAAGCCCAAGGCCGAAGCGCTCACCGCAGCGCTCAAGCCGTTCGGCATCGGCACCCTGCAGATCAGCCGGCGCATCGACGGCGAACAGGTCAACAAGCGCGGCATCAAGCGCGACGACATCGCCACCGCGATTACACAGCGCAACGAAAAGCGGGACGTCGGATAGGTCTCACAGCCTGCTACCGGTAGCGGCATGCGTCGCTACCGGTAGCAACCCTGCTAGCGACCAAAACCGCCCCTGATCAGGCCGCTAGCAGATAGCGGCCCACCTGCGGAAACCCCGAAAACCCGCCTGAGAGGCCCCTGATGAGCCTTCCCCTCCTTGCTATCGCCTGCCTACTCGCCGTCACGCTCGGTTACGGCGTCAAGTGCTGGCTGAGCCCGTTCGGCGACTGCCGCACGTGCCACGGCATGGGCCACGGCTTCAAGACCAACCGCAAGGGCCAGACCAAGCGCGGCCGTGACTGCCGCCGCTGCCAGGCCACCGGCAAGCGCATACGCGTCGGCCGCTGGATCTACAACCGCGCCGCCCGCACCTACCGCGCCGGCACCCGCTGACCCCACCCGGAGGACCCATGGTCATCACCATCCCCCTCGTTCTGCTCCTCGCCGCCGCACTCGCCGCACTGCTGCGCTTCCGCGCGGTCGGCGCCGGTGCGGCCGTCGTCGCCGCGCTCTTCGGCTTCTACCTCGCCGCCACCGACGCGAGCGACACCGTCAACCAACTCGTCACCGCCGTCACCGGCGCCCTCGCCGACATCGGCCGCTAGAAGGGAGACCAGCACCGTGAACGAACCCACCACGTACGGCCGTCCGGCCGGACACACCACGGCGGCCGTGGAAGTCCACCACCCCACACCGCTCACCCCGGTCCAGCACGCCGCGCGGCTCATGCCCATGCAGCCCGGCACCATCCCGTCCGTGACGAGCATCGTCCTGCCCGACGGCCGCGTCGTCACCGGCTACACCCTCGAACCCGCCAAGCCCGAACCGGTCGTCGCCAAGCCCGCCGTCTCGCGCGCCGCGGTGAACGTCGCCCTCGGGGGCGTCGGGTTCCTCGCCGTGTGCGGCGGACTCGTGCTGCTGACCACCTTCATTGCCGCGCTCGCTGCGCTGGTTCACCAGCTCATCATCCTCGCCGCCGTCATCTTCGGAGGCTGGGTCGCCGTGCAGGTCTTCAGCGCGAGCGGCCGTGGCGGCGGGACGACGGTCAACATCCGCAAAGCCGTCATCAAGCGGAACAAGTTCTACGGCTGACAGGAGCCTACGTGTTCGAGATCCGAGCCATCTGCGACCCCGGTGACACCGACCGCGTCACCACCGCGCTCACGACCGCGTTCATGACGGGTGAGGTGCGTACGTACCCGACCCGGGACGGCAAGCGCACCCGCCTCTACCTCACCGCCGACCACCGCCCCACCCCGCAGGACTGGCCCACTCCCGAGCAGGCGTACGCGAACGCCCCCAGCATCAACAGTGAGATCGGCTGGACGGCACGGTTCCTCGTCGACTCCGCATGCTTCACCCAGCTGGGCAGGGAGTTCTACCTCCGCAAGGCCGCCTGCTTGGATCGCATAGCGCTCCTGGACAAGCCCGACATGTTCGGCGACGCCACCGAAGCCGCCGACGCGGCGGCCCTGTACCTGCTCGACCTCGACCAGCCCGGCGTGATCTGCGACCCGCGCGCCTATGTCCGTCAGCAGTACGCACGCTCGCTCGCCGACCAATAACTACGCCAAGGGCGGCCCCCTCGTCTCGCCAAAGTCGCGGGGCCGCCCTTGTCCACCTGCCACGAACTGACCTGTGGAGGTCTCCAGCATGACCCAACCCACGGACATCAGGCGAGAGGGACACCGGGCCTCGCCTGACGAGCACCTGCGCACCGCGCTGCGGCTCGCCGCCTCCGGCGTCCCGCCCCTGCCCCTGCGGGCGGGGAAGCTGCCCTTCGGGAACTGCCAGGCCTGCGCCCGCAACGCGTGCGGTGGCCGGCCGAACATGAAGACCCCCGGCCCCTGCACCTGCCCGGCGCCCTGCCACGGATGGGCCGCCGCCACCACCAACCCCCACGTCATCAGCTCGCCGACGTGGGTACACGCGTGGCGGGAAGCGGCAGCGGTGGCCTACCACCCGGGCGGCGCGGGCCTCACCGTCGTCGACCTCGACAACGCCGAAGCCATTGCGCGGGCCCGCGCGAGCCTGCCCGCCACCCGGACCGTGCTCACCACCCGGGGTGAGCACTGGATCTACCAGGGAGTCATGTCCTCCGCCAACGCCGTACTGCCCGGCGTCGACGTCAAGTCCCTTATGGCGTACGCCCGTTGGCTCGGACCGGGCACCGGCGCCATCGCCCCTCTCCCGGACGCTGTCCGCGCCCTGGCAGTAAAGGAACCATCCCCGGCCCGCAGGCCGCCACAGACGCTCACAACGCCCCTCAGGGGCGGACAGGGGGAGTGCCGCCACCGCACACCTACCTACCTAGACCGTGGCATTGCCATGGCGGAGCAGCGCATCACCGAGGCCCGCAGCGCGATCCACGCCACCGTCTACCGCACGTTCCTCGCCGTGCTCTCGACGCACGGAGGGTGCGACTGCCTCACCGATGCCCATGTCGCGCGGCTGTTCACCGCCGCGCAGGCCAAGGGCGAGTCGGTCCGGCACTGCATCGATGCGTGGACCAACGCCCGCACCGCACTGGGGATGTGACTGTGTCCGAGGACGAGAAGACTCCGGCCCGCCAGATCATCACCGACTACGCGCAAGAGCACTTCCGGTACTTCCGCACCATCGACGGCACCGTCTACGCCCAGCGCAACGGCCACCCCGTCGCCCGGCCCATCCGCTCCCAGGGCACCACCGGCAGCCACCGCCAGGAACTCATGGTCGGCCTCTACAAGGACGGGGTCGGCGTGTTCAACGGCACGGCACTCAAGGAGGCGTTGGACTTGATCGAAGCACTCGCGCTGACCGAGGACGTACAGCCCACCCACATCCGCGTCGCGCCCGGATTCGACAGCGCGACCTGGCTCGACCTGGGCCGCACCGACGGCAAGTCCGTCCGTATCCACCCCACCGGCTGGGACATCCTCACCCCCGACCTGCAGGAAGTCTGCTGGCGGCGCACCCAGCTCACCGGGGAACTCCCCCTGCCGGCCAAGGACACCAACGGCAAGGGAATCGACCTCCTGCTCCGGTTGTGCAACTTCGCCGGCGCCGAGACCGAATGCCTGGCCATCGCCTGGCTGATCGGCTGCCTGGAACCCTCCGTGCCCGTCCCCGCCCCCTTCCTCACCGGTCCCCAGGGGGCCGGCAAGTCCACCGGCGGCCGGATGCTCGTGCGGATCATCGAGGGCATGAGCGGTGACCTGCGCCGGGCCCCGAAGGACGAGGAGAACATGATCACGGCCGTGGCTGCCGGATGGGTCACCGCCCTGGACAACCTCTCCCACCTGCCCCCGGACCTGTCCGACCTCATGTGCTGCATCGTCACCGGGGCCGAGAGCATCAAGCGCGCGCTGTTCACCGACGGGGACGTCGTCCGCTCGCGCTACCGGCGCCCCATGCTGCTGACCGGTATCGACGTCGGCATCATCCGCCCCGACCTCGCCGAACGCCTCCTGCCGTTGCGTCTCGTGCGGCCCCGGGTGCGGCGGACCGAGGCAGAGCTGTGGGCGGAGTACGCGGAGATCCTCCCCGTCGTTCTCGGCTCACTGCTGGACCTGACCGTGAAGGTGCGGGCCGCTCAGGCGGACACCCCCACCGACCTGCGCATGGCCGACTTCGCCCACCTGTGCGCACAACTCGACGCGGCCACCGGCTTCAACTCGCTGGCCGCGTACCGGGCCAGCCTCGACGACCTCAACGACGACGTCATCGAAGGAGACCTGCTCGCGCAGACGGTCTTGAAGCACGCGGCCGGCCTCGCTGAGGGAGCGGACGTCCGTATGACGTCCTCGGAGTGGCTGCACTGCCTCACCACCCTCTACAGCGGCGAGGACTGCCGTCCCCTGCCCAAGGGCTGGCCCACCACCGGCAAGGTCCTCTCCGACCGCCTCAAGCGGCTCCAACCCACCCTGGCCGCACGCGGCGTGCTCATCGACTGGGGACGCACCAGCGCCGCCCGCTACATCGAGATGACCAGCGCCGCCGCCCTCGCCCTCAACCAGCAGGAAACGGCGTTCTGACCGAACCGGCCGGACAAGCAAGAGGAGCACCCCGCGCGGCGACTGGTGCTCCTCTTGTTGTTCCGGCGACGTGCCGCTGCGCGGCTCCGCATTCACGTTCTGAGCCGCGCACCACCACAGACACCACCCCCCCTCTTTTTCCTAAGAGAAGAGCCCCTGCGTCACCCACGTCACCAGCAAACCGAAACCTGTCACTGACCAGCGGTGACGAGCGTGACGCAGACGGCCCCATCCAGCGTCACCGCCCGTCATCCGCGTCACACGTGACAAAACCCCACCCCGCTCTATGACACGCCCTCAACTACCCGCGTCACCGCATCACCACAGGTCAGAACCACAAATGACGGGCGTGACGCGATGACGCAGAAATCCGAACCTCGGACAGACGCACGCTCCGGGCCCGCCCGCCCGCGACTCACCGCAGGACACCTCACCCCACCCCGCCACGGACATGAGGAGTCACCAGCCATGGCCACCGAAGAGCCGACCGACCTGCTTAGAGCCCTGATCGCTCTCCTGCGCGGCGGCCTCCCGGACCGCTACCTCACCCCAGAGGACCTGGTCACCATGTTCAGCCTCCCGAGCGTCGAAACCGTCTACCAGTGGCGCCGCAAGCGCATCGGCCCGCCCGGCTTCCGCGTCGGCCGCTACCTCCGCTTCAACCCCACCGCCGTCAGGGCGTGGGAGGCCGAACGCACCGCCCTCGACGACGCGGCCTGAGCTTGCCCGCGCACCGCGCCAACCAACACCCCGGGGAGGGCCACGCCGTGGCCCTCCCCGTCCCATGCCCAGAAGGGACCGCGCCCCACATGGCAGGCAGCATCCAAGACCGCTGGTTCAAGACCGAGACCAACTCCGCAGGCAAGAGCAGCAAGGTCAAGACAGCCCGGTACGGAGCCGGCATGCGCTACCGGGCCCGCTACTTCGCACCCGACGGCAAGCGCAAGAGCAAGTCATTCGCCGACGGACAGAAGCGCCTCGCCGAGCAGTGGCTAGCCAAGATGGCGGCGGACGTGGCTCGCGGCGACTACATCGACCCGAACGCGTCCCGGACGTCCTTTCAGGAGTTCGCGGAAGGGTGGTTGGCGAGCCAGAGCGGCGACCCGAACACCCGAGCGTCGATGCAATCTCAGCTCAGCCTGCACGCCTTTCCGCGCATCGGGTCACGCGCGCTGGGATCGTTCCAGCCGAGCCACATCCGCGAGTTCGTGACACAGCTCGAAGCGTCTGGCATGTCCGGCGCGTACGCCCGCGTGATCTTCTCCAACGTCCGCGCGGTCCTTTCCGCCGCTGTAGAGGACGGCTACCTACGCCGGAACCCCTGCAACTCGCGCACGGTGACGCTCCCCGAGATGGGCACTCGCCGTGTCGTCCCCTGGCAGCCTGACCGCGTTTTCGCCGTACGTGACTCCATGGTCGAGCGCTTCCGGACCATGGTCGACATGGGCGCCGGCTGCGGACTGCGACAGGGTGAGATTCTCGGCTTGTGCGTCGATGAGCTGGACTTCGACAGCGGCACCCTGCACGTGGTGCAGCAACTCAAGCTGAGCCTGAGTAAGCCAGTGTTCGCGCCTCCCAAGGGCGGCAAGCTCCGGGACGTACCTCTGCCCGAGCCCGTAGCTGAGGCACTGAAAGCGCACATGAAGCGCTTCCCACCGGTCGAGGTCACCTTGCCGTGGATGCGTGCGAGCGGTCAGCCCGTGACCAAGCGGCTCATCTTCAGTGGGCCGCGCGGCGGGCACGTCTGGCGTACGTCACTGAATGAAGACCACTGGAAGCCCGCCCTCGCGAAGGCGGGCGTCATTCCCAAGGCCAAGAGCCGCGAGCACGAGGCCGCTCGCGAACACGGCATGCACGCCCTCCGGCACTTCTACGCGTCCGTTCTCCTGGACGCCGGCGAGAGCATCAAGGCCGTCAGCGAGTACCTCGGACACTCCGACCCGGGGCTGACGCTGAAGGTGTACGCGCACCTCATGCCGAGCAGCCGGGACCGGGCCCGGAACGCCATCGGTCGCGCGCTTCGGCCGGACGGTCCGGAGCACTGAGGGCCCACAGTGGGCCCAGGCCATGAAAACGCCCCTGACTTGCGCCGTGTGCGCAGGTCAGGGGCATGATCACAAACCCTACTTCTTCTTGCCCTGGTTCTTGACCGCCTCGATGGCCGCCGCAGCCGCGTCCGGGTCCAGGTACTTGCCGCCCGGTGTCACCGGCTTGAAGGACGCGTCGAGTTCGTAGTACAGGGGGATGCCCGTCGGGATGTTCAGGCCCGCGATGTCGGCGTCGGAGATGCCGTCCAGGTGCTTGACCAGGGCGCGGAGGCTGTTGCCGTGGGCCGCTACCAGGACCGTGCGGCCGGCCAGGAGGTCCGGGACGATGCCGTCGTACCAGTACGGGAGCATGCGGACGACGACGTCCTTCAGGCACTCCGTGCGGGGACGGAGCTCCGGCGGGATCGTGGCGTAACGGGGGTCGTCCGACTGGGAGAACTCCGTGCCGTCCTCGAGCGGGGGCGGCGGGGTGTCGTAGGAGCGGCGCCAGAGCATGAACTGCTCCTCGCCGAACTCCGCGAGGGTCTGGGCCTTGTCCTTGCCCTGGAGGGCGCCGTAGTGGCGTTCGTTCAGGCGCCAGGAGCGGTGGACCGGGATCCAGTGGCGGTCCGCGGACTCCAGCGCGAGCTGGGCGGTGCGGATCGCACGCTTCTGGAGGGACGTGTGGACCACGTCGGGCAGGAGGTCGGCGTCCTTCAGGAGTTCGCCGCCGCGGACTGCCTCCTTCTCGCCCTTCTCGTTGAGGTTGACGTCCACCCAGCCGGTGAACAGGTTCTTCGCGTTCCATTCGCTCTCGCCGTGGCGGAGGAGGATCAGCTTGTACGGTGCGTCGGCCATGCGTATGAGCGTAATCCACGCCCCCGGTCCGGGCGGAGGCCGCTCGACAGACGGACGGTTGACGGGATCTGTTAATTGAGTGGCCCCCTGTCACCTCGGTTTCGTAAGTTGTGCTCGCCATCTGAGCCACTTACATAGGCATCCGAGACACCGTGGGGGATCCGCCATGCCACTCGCCACCCTGAGACGTGCCACCCGCGAGACCGTCTCCGGGCTCCCCCGCACGTTCTGGTGGCTGTGGACCAGCACCCTCGTCAACCGCCTGGGTGCCTTCGTCGCCACCTTCATGGCCCTCTATCTCACCCTCGACCGCGGCTACTCCGCCTCCTACGCCGGTCTCGTCGCCTCGCTGCACGGGCTGGGCGGGGTCGTCTCGTCGATCGGGGCCGGGGTCATGACCGACAGGCTCGGGCGGCGGCCCACCCTCCTCGTCGCGCAGTCCGCCACCGCCGCCTCCGTCGCGCTGCTCGGGTTCATGCACCACCCCGTCGCCATCGCCGCCGTCGCGTTCCTCGTCGGCATGGCCTCCAACGCCTCCCGGCCGGCCGTGCAGGCGATGATGGCCGACATCGTGCGGCCCGAGGACCGGGTCCGGGCCTTCTCGCTCAACTACTGGGCCATCAACCTCGGTTTCGCCATCTCCTCCATGGGCGCCGGGTTCATCGCCGAGTACAGCTATCTCGCGGGCTTCCTGATCGAGGCCGGGATGACCGCCGTCTGCGCGGTCGTCGTCTTCCTCAAGCTCCCCGAGTCCCGGCCCGGGGCGGAGAAGACCACGGCCACGACCGACGACGTCCGCCTCGGCACGGTCCTGCGCGACGGGCGGTTCATGAGTGTCGTCGGGCTGTCCTTCCTGGTCGCCGTGATCTTCCAGCAGGGTTCGATCGGGCTGCCCGTCGCGATGGGCGAGGCCGGGTTCACGCCCGCCGACTACGGACTGGCCATCGCCCTCAACGGCGTCCTGATCGTCGCGCTGCAGATCCCGGTGACCCGTTTCATCCAGGACCGGGATCCCCAGCGGCTCCTCGTCGTCTCGTCCCTGCTCGCGGGATACGGCTTCGGACTCACCGCCTTCGCCGGGTCCGTGGGCCTCTTCGCCCTCACCGTGTGCGTGTGGACCCTGGGCGAGATGATCAACGCGCCCACCCAGACCGGGCTCGTCGTCCGCCTCTCCCCCGCCCACGGCCGCGGCCGCTACCAGGGCATGTACACCCTGTCCTGGTCCGTCGCCGCCCTCGTGGCCCCCCTGATGTCCGGTTTCGTCATCGACCGGTTCGGGGCGGAGTGGCTGTGGGGGCTGTGCGCGGTCGTCGGCACGGTGGCGGCGGTGGGGTACGCGGCACTGATGCGGCGCCTGTCCGGGGAAACGGCCGCCGAGGTCGCCGTAACCGAGAGGTCCGCCGCCACCACCACCGAGGGCAGCCCGGCGTGACGGCTGGGCCGGCGTGGTGATCGGCCGGTCTGAGCGCTGGGCCGACCTGGTCTGGCGGCTGGTCCGGGCTGGTCTGGCGGCTTGTCCTGCCTGGCCTGATCGGTGATCGGTGATCGGGCCAGCCTGAGCCTCGCAGCACGACCCACCCAGCCCGATGACCGGCCCCGCATCACGACCCACCCCACCCAGCCCGATGACCGGGCCCGATCCGTCAGGGATGCATCCGCGCACCCTTGAGCACCTTGTCCACCGCGTTGCGCGGGCCGTAGACCGCGAGCCCCACCAGGTCCAGTTCCCGCGTCGACACCGCCCGTACCGCCGCGCGGTTGTCCCTGTCGTTGCCCGTCGCGAAGAGGTCGCTCGTGAAGAGCGCGCGCGGGAGCGAGCGGGACAGCACGCGCGCGTGGGCCGCCGTCAGCGTCTCCTTCGTGCCCTCGAAGACCAGCACGGGCTGCCGGAACATCGGCAGGTAGGGCACCCCGTCCGCGTCCTCGTACGGTTCGCCGAGCACCTCGGGGGCCTGGGCGCTCAGGCCGCTGACGAGGAACGCGGTGACGTTAAGGCGCTGCCAGGTCTCCAGGTCCTCGCGCAGCAGGACGGCGATCTTGGTGTCGAAGCGGATGGGTTCAGTACTCATGGAATGAGACTGCCGGGCGTCGTACGGCCTCGTCTTGTACGTTCTTTGCATGGCCACCCGGGAGAACGTCACCGCGTGGCGTCCCACCGTCCCGGGCGTCACCGAGGTCTTCCACGCCCACTTCACCGAGTACGCCTATCCGATGCATGTGCACGAGGCGTGGACGCTGCTCATCGTGGACGACGGGGCCGTACGGTACGACCTCGACCGGCATGAGCACGGCACGCCGGACGACACCGTGTCGCTGCTGCCTCCGCACGTCCCGCACAACGGCTCGCCCGCCACTCCCGACGGCTTCCGCAAGCGGGTCCTCTACCTCGACCGCACCCACCTCGGCGACGATCTCATCGGGCCCGCCGTGGACGGTCCCGACCTGCGGGACCCCGTACTGCGGCAGCGCGTGGGCCAGTTGCACACGGCGCTGACCAGGCCCGGTGAGGAGTTCGAGGCGGAGAGCAGGCTGACGCTCATCGGCGACCGGCTCAGGACCCTGCTACGGCCGTCGCGGTACGAGGGGCCCGCGCGCCGCGACCCCGCTCTCGCCCGCCGGCTGCGCGAGCTCCTCGACGAGCGGATCGTGGAGGGGCTGTCGCTGGAGGCGGCGGCTGGGGTCGTACAGGCCCACCCGGCGCATCTCGTACGGGCGTTCAGCGCGGCCTACGGCATCGCGCCGCACCAATACCTCAACTCCCGCCGTGTCGACCGGGCCCGGCGCCTGCTGCTCGCGGGGCGCGCTCCCGCCGAGGTCGCCGCGCTCACCGGTTTCCACGACCAGGCGCATCTCACTCGGCACTTCAAGCGGCTGGTGGGGGTGACGCCGGGGCGTTACGGGGTGAGCGCGAGGAGATCGTCGGAAGGCGTCCGTCCGGTGATCGGCGCGGGTTAGCGTCGCCGGCATGGATGACAGACAGAACTCCTTACCGTTCAGACGTCTCTCCGTGGCCGTCGCCGGCGCGGCCGCCCTGGTCGCCCTCAGCGTGGGCGGCGCCATCGCCGCGAGCTCGGACGACGAGCCCTCGCCCGAGCCGAGCGTTTCCACCAGCCTTCCGCCGGACGGGAGTTCCGGTGGCAGCGTGGGGGTGAGCGGGGGCGGTTCCTCGGATGGCGGCACCTCGGATGGCGGCACCTCCGGCGGCAGCGAGCCGAGCCCGAGCCCCACGTCCCCCGACGACCCCACCGACGAACCCACCGAGGGGCCGAGCGGCGAACCCACCGCTCCGAGCGAGTTGGAGCAGCTGAACCGCCGTATCGCCGAACTCGACCGGAAGATCGACCAGTTGCCCACCAAGAAGGAACTCGCCGACGCACTGCGGGCCTTCGCCGACGAGCTGGACCAGCCGGCCCCGCCCGAGGGCCCCGGCGAGAGCCATGAGCCGACCAGCGAGCCGCAGCCGTCCGACTCCCTTCCACCCGACCGGTCGTAGACGGCCGGGGAGCCCGAGTCAGTCCTGCGAGCGCTGGGTCAGATGCGCGAACGCGTCCAGGTTGCGTGTCGACTCGCCCCGGGCCACCCGCCACTCGTACTCCTTGCGGATGGCGGTGGCGAAACCCAGCTCCAGCAGGGTGTTGAAGCTGCCGTCGGCCGCCTCCAGGACCTGGCCGAGGAGGCGGTCGACCTCGTCGGCGGTGACCGCGGCGAGGGGGAGCTTGCCGGCGACGTAGATGTCACCGAGGCGGTCGACGGCGTAACCGACGCCGTACAGCTTGAGGTTGCGCTCCAGGAGCCAGCGGTGGACGCCGGGTTCGTTCTCGTCGGGGTGGCGGATGACGAAGGCGTTCAGGGAGAGGGAGTGGCGGCCGACGAGGAGCGAGACGGTCGTCTTCAGCTTTCGGGTGCCGGGGAGCTGGACGACGTAGTTGCCGGGTTCGGGGCTCTCCCACTCGACCTCGGTGTCCTTGAGGACGCCCTCGATGACCTGCGCTGCCTTCTCTGCCTCAGCCATGGAGGGAGCGTACGTGACGCCGGTACGACTGCGCCGCGGCCACGTACACGTCCGCCGTCGCCGCGGCCGCGGTGTCCCAGCCGAAGGACTGGGCGTGCCGGGCGGCCGCCTCGCCCATGCGGGGCGTGAGCGTCGGGTCGTCGGCGAAGTCGCGCAGCACGCGCGCGTAGGCGGCCGGATCGTGGCCGCGTACGAGGAACCCGGTCCGTTCGTCGGCCACGGCCACCGGCAGCCCGCCGACCGCCGCCGCGAGCACCGGGGTGCCTGCCGCCTGGGCCTCTATGGCGACCAGGCCGAAGGACTCGCTGTAGGAGGGCATGACCAGCACGGAGGCGGCCCGGAACCAGTCGGCGAGCTGTTCCTGGCCGACGGGCGGGTGGAACCGTACGACATCGGCGATGCCGAGGCGGGAGGCCAGTTTCTGCAGGCCCTCGGGTTTGGCGAGGCCGCTGCCGCTGAGGCCGCCGACGACCGGGACGAGGATGCGGGAGCGCAGGTCGGGGCGCTGTTCGAGCAGGACCGCCACGGCTCGCAGGAGGACGTCCGGAGCCTTCAGGGGCTGGATGCGTCCCGCGAAGAGGGGGATCAGGGCGTCCTGGGGCAGACCGAGACGGGCGCGGGCCGCTGCTCGGCCGTCCGCCGGGCGGAAGCGGTCGAGGTTCACGCCGGGGTGGACGACGGCGACCTTGGCGGGGTCGGCGGCGTAGTGGTGCACGAGTTCCTCGCGCTCCTCGGCGGTGTTGGCGATCAGGCGGTCGGCGGCGGCGACGATCTGGGTCTCGCCGATGACGCGGGCGGCGGGTTCGGGGGTGTCGCCGTCGGCGAGGTTGGCGTTCTTGACCTTGGCCATGGTGTGCATGGCGTGCACGAGCGGGGTGCCCCAGCGCTGGGCGGCGAGCCAGCCGACGTGGCCGGAGAGCCAGTAGTGCGAGTGGACCAGGTCGTAGTAGCCGGGACGGTGACCGGCCCACGCCTGCATCACACCGTGCGTGAAGGCGCACAGCTGGGCGGGGAGGTCCTCCTTGTTGAGGCCCTCGTAGGGGCCCGCGTCGATGTGGCGGACCAGGACGCCGGGGGCCATCTCGACGGTCGGGGGGAGGCCGCCGGTCGTGGCGCGCGTGAAGATCTCGACCTCGATGTTGATCGCGGCGAGGCGCTGGGCGAGCTCGACGATGTATACGTTCATGCCGCCCGCGTCGCCCGTGCCGGGCTGGTGGAGCGGGGAGGTGTGCACGGAGAGCATGGCGACGCGGCGGGGGCGGCGGTGCAGGCGCAACCGGTGGGGTGCGGCCTGGGAGCGACGCTGGAGCCTGCTGACGTACTGGCTCACGTGGCGTTCCTCCTTGCAGCGGGCATGCCGGACGGAGGGCGTGGGGCACCCTCCACCGGAGGCAACACCGGAGGGGCGCATTCCCATTCCGGGTGGGGTGGTTTTTGCCGAGGCATTACCGGGGGTCGCTCAACCGTTCGACGGTGGGGCGCGTCGTGAGATGTCTGGAGGTGGTCTGGAGGTGGTTCGGGCGCCTGGGGGTGGTGGGCGCGGGGGTTTCGTGGGACCGGTTCCGGAGGTCAGGCCGACCAGTGGGCCGGACGTGGACGCGGTACCTCCTCGGCGCCGGATCTCGGCGCCAGACCTTGCCGCCGGACCTCGCGGCCGGACCTTGGCCCCGTGGTCGCCGCATACCCTCATAGGCATGACATCCCGCGCCGCCTCCCGCCCTGTGGGCACGGTCACGCGCGGGACGACCAACCCCAACCGGCTGCGCCGCATGGACCGCTGGATCGCGGCCGCACACGGCGCCGAACTGCGCCGCGCCGCCGATCCGGTCGCCGTCGACCTCGGATACGGGGCCGCGCCCTGGACCGCCGTCGAGTTGCTCGCCCGGCTCCGCGAGAACGCTCCACGCACACGCGTGGTCGGCATTGAGATCGAACCGGCCCGGGTGGCGGCGGCGAAGCCGTACGAGCGGGAGGGGCTCGTCTTCCGGCACGGGGGGTTCGAGATCCCGCTTCCCCAACGGCCGCTGCTCATCCGGGCGGCCAATGTGCTGCGCCAGTACGACGAGGCCGAGGTGGCCGCCGTGTGGGAGCGGCTGTGCGCCCGGCTGGCTCCGGCCGACCCGGCGCGGGGGTCGCGCGGCGGGCTGCTCGTCGAGGGGACCTGCGACGAGATCGGCCGCCGGCACGCATGGGTCGCGCTCGGTCCGGAGGGGCCGCGGACAGTCACCTTCGCGACTCGGCTGGGCGCACTGGAGCGGCCCTCCGACCTCGCCGAGCGCCTGCCGAAATCGCTGATCCACCGCAACGTCCCGGGCGAGCCGGTGCACCTCTTCCTGCGCGACTTCGACCGCGCGTGGGCAGCGGCCGCGCCCTACGCGTCGTACGGCGCCCGGCAGCGGTGGATCCGCACAGTGCGGGCCCTGACGACCGACTGGCCGGTGACGGACGGGCCTTCACGGTGGCGGCAGGGGGAAGTGACGGTGGAGTGGGGGGCGTTGGCGCCGCGGGGAGTAGCGGTCGCTTGAACTGCGGGGCGCGGAGGGGGCTGACGGCCGCGTGAACACCGGTGCGCCGCCGGGGCCGGCGGTCGCGCGAACACCGGCGTACCCGGCAGAGGGGCCGCCCCATCAACACCGGCCCGTCGCACAGGGTGTCGCTCGCATCAGCACAAGCGCACCACTCGGAATGCCGCACGCCCGAACGCCGTAGCCCGCAGGGCGTCACTCACATCAACACAGGCGCACCACTCGGAATGCCGCACGCCCGAACGCCGCAGTCCCCGCAGGGCGCCACAGCGCCAACACCGGCGGGCCGCGCGGCGACCCCGCTCCGGGTGCCGATCTGACGGGAACGATCTGTGTGAGTCGTTCGTCACACAGGCGGGGAGATCGTCTTCGGGGGCCGGGGAGCGGGGGAGGCATCAGGAAGCGCCGGGGCGCGAAGGGGATGTGCCGGGAAGGCTCGCCTCTGTCGCTTTCGGCCATGACGTGGCACGATCCCCCGAGCACCGTAAGTTACTGACGGTAAATCAGCTTTGGGGGCAGGGGTATGGGGACGGGCAAGCGCGGTCTGATTGCTACGGCCGTGACCGTGATCGGCGCGGTAGCCGTGCTGGCAGCGCCGGGCACCGCCTTCGCCGCCCCGAGTCCGACACCCACCCCCACGGCCTCGCCCACCGCCCTGACCAACAAGGACATCGAAGCCGTACGCAAGCAGCTCGACGCGCTCTACCACGCCGCGGCCGTCGCCACCGACGCCTACAACGCCGCCGAGGAGAAGGCCGAGCAGCAGTCGGCGCAGATCGTCGCGCTGGCCCAGAAGATCGTCAAGGGCCAGGAGAAGCTCAAGAAGCTGAAGGCCCGCGCGGGCGCCGCGGCCGCCGCCCAGTACCGCACCAACGGCCTGCCGGACGGGGCCAAGCTGGTGTTGAGCGACGACCCGCAGGAGTTCCTGGACGGCACCGGCCGTGTCCTCCAGGGCCAGCGCGCCACCAAGGCGCTCATTGCGGAACTGACCCGCACCCAGCAGGACTTGAAGCAGTACGCCGACGACGCCTCAGCCCAGTGGACCAAGCTGGAGGCCAACCGCAAGGCGAAGGCGACGGCCAAGAAGAAGGTCGAGCAGCAGATCGCGGCGGCCGAGAAACTCGAGTCCCAGCTGGAGGAGAAGGAGAAGAAGCGTCTCGCCGAGCTGGAGGAACAGGCCGCCCACCAGGCGCAGACCGCCTGGCTGGACTCCGGCGTCCTCGACGCGATCGACGCCGGCGCGAGCGCGGCCGGGAAGGCCGCCGTCGCCTACGCGACGAATCAGATCGGGAAACCGTACGTATGGGGCGCCGAGGGCCCGGACTCGTACGACTGCTCCGGACTGACCTCACAGGCCTGGGCGAGCGCCGGCAAGCCCATTCCGCGTACCTCGCAGGAGCAGTGGAAGCAGCTCAAGCACATCGACATCAGGGACATGCGGCCCGGCGACCTGATCATCTACTTCGACGACGCCAGTCATGTGGCGATGTACCTCGGCGACGGCGCGATCGTGCACGCGCCGAGGCCCGGGCGGACGGTGACGATCGCCGGGGCGGGTTCGATGCCGATACTCGGAGTCGTGCGGCCGGACGCGTGAGCGTCGCCGAGCGAATCTGAGCCAGACCTGAGTGAGACCTGAGTCATGTGATGCGGGGCACGCCCGAAGGCTCCCCAAACCTGCCGCGAACGTGACGTTCGTCATCCCCGCGACACCCCACACCTGTCCAACTGCGGTGGATAACGCGGCATATGACAGTGGCTACCGGCCAAGCAGCGTGTCTCACGCCATTCCTTTCCCGGCCCGGCACCCGCTATGGTCCCCGTCGGTGGATCGAGACCCCTCGCTCCACCATGCCCTCGGGGGGAGGGAAGGAATCCGAGACCATGCCCGTACCCATACCGCGGCAGCGCGCGATCCCGGCCGCGGAAAGTGGTCAGGCGCCGGCCGTACCCCAGGACGTCCCCTCCAAGGAAGCCCCGCGCAAGGAAGTCACGGTCGACCACAACGCCGCCCCCCAACTGAGCCTGCTGGTGATCGAGGACGATCCCGGCGGGTCCACGGTCGTCCCCGAACTCCTGGACTCGGCCGGAAAGCCGATCCGCGTCCGCACCGCTCGCAACCTCACCGAGGCGGAGCGGCTGCTGACGGACGACGTGCACTGCATCCTGCTCGACCTCGCGCTGCCCGCGCCCGGTCCTTCCGCTGACGACGAGCTCGCCGTACTCCGTCACGTCCTGGAGCTCGCACCCCGGCACGCCGTCCTCGCGCTCACCGCGTCCGGCGACGCCGAGCGCGGTGCGGAGGCGGTGCGGGTGGGCGCCCAGGACTACCTCTTCCGGGACGAGCTGGACGGACGGCTGCTGAGCCGGGCGATCCGGTACGCGGTCGAACGGAAACGTTCCGACACGGCGGAGCGCAGGCTCGCCGAGGGACGGGTACGAGCACAGGAGAACCGGCGCCTGGAGCGCGGGCTGCTGCCCACACCGCTGCTGGAGGGCTCGTCGCTGCGGTTCGCCGCGCGGTACCGGCCGGGTCGGTCGCGTGCGCTGCTCGGCGGTGACTTCTACGACGTCGTACGGACTCCCGACGGAACCGTGCACGCGATGATCGGTGACGTCTGCGGGCATGGCCCCGACGAGGCGGCGCTCGGCGTGGAGCTGCGGATCGCCTGGCGTGCGCTGACCCTGGCGGGGCTGTGCGGGGACGAACTCCTCGGCACGCTGCAGGAGGTACTGGAGCACGAGCGCGCCGACGACGAGATCTTCGCGACCCTGTGCACCGTCGACATCGCGCCGGACGGACGGCGGGCGGGGCTGTGTCTCGCCGGGCATCCGTCACCGCTGGTGGCCCGGCCGGGGCGGCCCGCTCGGCTGCTGCCGTACGACAACAACGGGCCCGCGCTGGGACTGCTGCCGGGAGCCCGTTGGCCTCGGATGCAGGTGGAGCTGGGGGCCGAGTGGAGTCTGATGCTCTACACCGACGGGCTGATCGAAGGGCGCGTCGGGGAGGGCGGGGAGCGGCTGGGGCAGGACGGAATGGTCGCCATGATCCGTCGCCAGCTGTCCGAAGGGCTGCGGGGTGAGGCGTTGCTGCGGGCCGCGGTGAACGAGGTGCGGTCGCTCAACGGCGGCGAGCTGGCGGACGACGTGGCGGTACTGCTCCTCGACCGGGAGGCGTGACGGTCGAGCGGCCCGGGCGGCGCCGCTCGTGCCCACACCGCGGAACCGTACGTCGATACGGCCCCGCGCCCCTGCCCCTGAAGGGCGGGTTCTAGCGGCCCCCGTTGTACGGGCCGTAAGGGCCGTCGCTGCTCGAACCCCTGCCCCGGCCGCTGCGGCCGCCACCCGGGAGGGCTCGGATCGCCGGGCGTACGTCGACCATGTAGACGATCGTCGCGACGAGGCCGATGATCGGCAGGAACGACAGGATGTTGAAGATCAGGTTCACCACGAAGGCGAGCCCGAGGATGATCAGCCAGAAGGGCTTGGTCTTCTTGTCGGCCGCTCGGTAGGCGTCCTCACGGCGGATGGCGGCGTCGAACAGCGCGAAGCCGCTGAAAACGATCAGGGCCATGCTCAGCAGCCACATGAAGCCTGCGAACCCCTGCATCAGCACAACGTCCACCACCCGATTCGGCTCTTCAATTCGCGATTACGCGGTAACCGTACCCGTTCCCGCAAGGTCGCTACCCGCACAACGGGCCGGGCACTCGGTAAGTGCCCGGCCCTGAGTTCAGAAGCGTCCCGCGGTGCCTTACTTGGCGGGCGGGGTCTTCTTCGCCGTGGTGGTCTTGCGCGGCGTGGTCTTCTTGGCGGTGGAGGCGGTCGCCGTCTTCTTCGCCGGGGCCGCGGCGGCGGGCGTGACCGGCTTCGCGACCGGGGTCGCGGGCACCGGGTCCTTGACCTCGACCGGCTCGGCGTTCGGCTCGACGGCGATGGCCAGTTCCTCGATCTCCTCGGCCGCCTCGCCCCGCCAGGTCTTGACGGCCTGCTCGCCGTGCTCGGCGACCTTCTCGTAGGTCTCGCGGGCCTTTACGGCGTACTCGGCGGCGACGCCGACGCTGCGCAGGGCGAGGTCCTGGGCGGACTCACCGAGCTTCTTCAGGTCCGCGTCGATGGTGGTGCCGAGCTTCTTCAGGTCGCCGTCGAGGCTTGTGATGAACTCGCCGACCTTGGTCTGCAGGGTCTCCTGCGTCTCCTTGACCTTGGCTCCGGCCTCCTTGGCACGGGCCTGGGCCTTCTCCTGGACCGCCTTGGGGTCGGTGCCGCGCACGGCCTCGATGCGGGCCGGCGCGTCGGCGCGGAGCTGCTCCACCAGACCGGGCACCTTCTTGGCCTCCTGGAGGGCCAGGTCGCCGGCGCCGGCGAGGAAGTAGAGCGGGGTCGGGTCCTTGACGGCCTTGCGGATGTCGTCGGTGATGGCCATGGTGATGGTCCTCCCGGATCACTTGCTGATGAGGGTTTTGGGTCCCGCGGCACCTGTCGGCGTGTGCCGGGCCGTGCCGAGCCGTGTCGGGCTCAACTGGCCGTCTGCTGCGGGTCGGCGTCGCTGCCGTCGGTCTTGGGGGGCTTGCGGGTGGTGCGGGGTCTGCGGGTGGTGCGCGGCCGGCCGGCCTCCCGTATCGCGGTGCCGTCCGGCCGTATCGCGGTGCCGTCCGGTTCGCCGTCGTCGGGGACGTCGCCGTCCCGAAGGTCCCGCTGGGCGTCCGCCGTACCGCCGCCCATGCTGTCGCCCGGGCGGTCGCTCTGCCCGTCGCCCGGCGCGGGGGCCGCGCCCGGCGGGGCGATCTCGAAGCCGTTCTCCTTGCGGAAGGACTCGTAGATCTGGAGCAGCACCTGCTTCTGCCGCTCGTTGAGCGTGGGATCGGCGAGGATGACCGCACGTGTCTCCACGTCGTCCCGGTCGCGCTCGGCGTCGAGGATGCCGGCCCGCACGTACAGCGTCTCGGCGGAGATCCGCAGGGCCTTGGCGACCTGCTGCAACACCTCCGCGCTCGGCTTGCGCAGCCCGCGCTCGATCTGGCTCAGATACGGATTGGACACCCCGGCGGCATCGGCGAGCTGCCTGAGCGACAGCTGCGCGCTGCGCCGCTGCTCACGCAGATAGTCACCGAGATTGCCGACGTTGAGCGATGCCATGCGTCCACTGTGCCCCACCCGCGCTAACTATTGCAAGCAGCCGCTTGCAATAGTGCGCCGTGCCACTCGGACGGCGGAGTCGTCGATACCGGTGATACCGGTGATACCGGTGCTCGCGCGCTCGGCGGTCAGTGTCCTGTCTCTGTGATGTCCGGGCAGTCTCGGAGAACTCCGATCCCGGTCGGCATTGACAACCGCCCTCACACCCCTCCACCATCATTCCACTAATCAAGTAGTGGAATGATGGTGGTGATCGTGGAGTACCGCATCGACAGGCGGAGCGGGGTCCCCGCCTTCCAGCAGATCGTGCAGCAGACCAAGCAGGCCCTCCGGCTGGGTGTACTCGTGCCGGGTGACCGGCTGCCCACCGCCAAGGAGGTCGCCGCGACCAGCACGGTCAACCCGAACACCACCCTCAAGGCGTACCGCGAACTGGAGCGCGAGGGCCTGGTCGAACCGCGACCGGGCCAGGGCACCTTCGTACGCCGCACGCTGGGCCGCCCCGAGACGGGCACCGACTCGCCGCTGTACGTGGAGCTGGTGGCGTGGATGTCGAAGGCGGCCGGGGCCGGTCTGGAGCAGGAGGACGTGGCCGCGCTGGTCGCGTCGGCGATGGAGAAGCAGTACGCCGCCGGGAACGTGGCGGCAACGCGGTCCACGACAACGGGGTCCACGGGGGCCACGACAACTAGGAGCACAGGTGAGTGAAGGTACGTACGCGGGGGAACCGGCGATCGAGGCGTATGGGCTGGGGATGCGCTACCGGCGGGGCTGGGCGTTGCGGGACTGCTCGTTCCGGCTCCCGGCGGGACGGATCTGCGGCCTGGTGGGACCCAACGGGGCGGGCAAGACCACGCTGCTGAGCATCGCGGCCCATGTCCTGCAGCCGACGAACGGCTCGATCAGCCTGTTCGGTGAGGCTCCGGGCTCGGTGGAATCCGGTCGGCGCACAGCGTTCCTCGCCCAGGAGAAGCCCCTGTTCCGCCGCTTCACCGTGGCGGAGACCCTGCGTCTGGGCCGGGAGCTGAACCCCGGTTGGGACCAGCGCGCCGCCGAGGACATCATCCGCGCGGGCAACGTGCCCTTCGACGCGAAGATCAGCACCCTCTCCGGAGGCCAGCGCACCCGCGTCGCCATCGCCCTCGCCTTCGGAAAGCGCCCCGACCTGCTGATGCTCGACGAGCCGATGTCAGACCTCGACCCGGTCGTGCGCCACGAGATCATGGGCACCCTCCTCGCCGAGGCCGCCGAGCGCGGAACCACCGTGCTGATGTCCACCCACGTCCTGGCCGAACTGGAGAACGTGTGCGACTACCTCGTCGTCGTCTCCGGCGGCGGAGTGCGCCTCGCCGGTGACGTGGACGAGCTGATGTCCGTGCACACGCTGGTCACGGGCGCGAAGGAGGGTGACGGCATGCCTCCCGCCCTCACCCTCGGGCACCACACCCTCGTCGAGTCCCGGACCAGCGGACGGCAGTTCACCGCGCTCATCCGCCCCGAGGGCCCGGTCACCGGCCCCTGGGACATAAACGCCCCGAACATGGAAGAACTCCTGCTCGCCTATCTCCGCTCACCCGACGCACCACCGCTGATCACCCCCACCGCACAGGTCCATGGCCAGGGGTTCGGCACCGGGGCGGTGGCGGCATGAGCACCTTCACTCGCAGCTCGACCAGCACCTCGACCGGCTCCACGAGCGACGGCAAGAACGGGACCATGAACGGGACCATGAACGCGACCACCACGGAGGCCAACCGGCGCCCCCGACTCAGCGGTATGACCTGGCTGGTCTGGCGCCAGCACCGGGCCGCGTTCTGGACGATCCTCGCCGCCACCGCGCTCTCCGTGGCCTGGATCGTCTACCAGCGCGGCCAGTTGGTCGACTTCCTCGACGGCTACGGCTATCCCGGCAAGAGCCTCGACGAGGCGGGCAGCAAGTTCCAGCAGTACAACGACGCGTTCTCCTTCGTCTCCATGGGTCTCCAGGCGATACCCATCCTGCTCGGTGTCTTCCTCGGCGCCCCGCTCATCGCGGGCGACCTGGAGAACGGCACCGCCAAGCTGGTCGCCGCCCAGTCCACGAGTCGGACCCGCTGGCTCGCCACGAAGCTGGCGCTGGCCGGACTGGTGGTCGTGGTGAGCACGGCCGTGTTGTCGGCGGTGTTCGGCTGGTGGTGGAACCCCGTCAAGTCCGAGGTCGCGGTCATGGACTGGACCTCGGGCGCCGCGTTCAACACGACGGGCCCGATGCCTGTCGCCCTCACCCTCTTCTCCGTCTTCGGCGGGGTGGCGATCGGTGTGGTGCTGCGGCGCACGCTGACGGCCATGGTGGTCACCTTCGGTTTCACCGTCGTCCTCCAGCTCGCCTGGGGCTACTTCCTGCTGTCGCTCGGCAACGTCGTCACGGTCACGACGAACAAGGGCGTCACGGGCGAGAACGTGTCCCCGTCGCTCCCCCACGGCGCCTACGAAATCGACCAGTCGTATCTCACCGGCAGCGGGGATCTGGTGGGATGGGGCACCTGTTCGGGGTCGCAGACCGACGCGGCACGGCAGGCGTGCCTGGACAAGGCCGACGTCGTGGGCTGGTCGGTGGATTACCTCCCGATGTCGCAAATGAACGGTATGCAGTGGTTCGGGGCGTCGATTCTGTTCGCCCTGACCGCCGGTGTAGTGGCGTTCCTCTTCGTCGGGGGTCGTAAGCGGCTCGTCTGAGTCCGTACGCCCCGCGCCCCTTTGCGAAGGGCGCCTCTGTCCCCCCGAGGGGAGGAGGGGAGCTGAGCAGGAAGCCGCCGTGGGCGGCAGCGCCACCGAAATGGATCTGCTGCGCGCCGAGGCGAACACAAGCTGAACCGTCTCACTGATCTCCGGGCACCGCAGGTCACCGACTCCCGCTACCCGGACGTACCTGAGACCGGACAGTCAGGATGGCTGGACCTGGTCGAACTGGGCGATGGCTTCGGCGGGGTCCGGGCTCACGAGGCGTTCCAGACCGGCCGTGGTGATCTGCGCCCACTTGCCGGCCCGTGCCCACATCCGTTCCTCGAAGGCGCGGACCGCCTTGTCCAGATCTTCGGGGCCGGCGGCGATGACCTCGGCGAGTTCGGCGCCGTCCAGCATCGCGAGGTTCGCGCCCACCCCCAGTGGGGGCATCAGATGGGCGGCGTCGCCCAGGAGCGTCACCCCGGGCACATGGGTCCAGGTGTGGGACACGGGCAGGACGTAGCAGGGGCGGGAGATGAAAGCGGTGCCGTGGCGGAGGAGGTCGCGGACGGGAGCGGCCCAGCCGTCGAACAGAGCCAGCAGACTCGATCGCACGGCCTCGACGTCGGCCAGGTCCAGGTTCGTGTGCCAGTCCAGGGGCGCGCGGAACCTGGCGTACACCTTCACGTGGCCGCCGCTGTTGCGCTGGGCGACGAGGCCACGGTTCACGCCGTACACGGCCACGGAACCGTCGCCGATCAATCGGGCGAGGTCGGGGTGGCGGGTGTCGACATCGTCGAGGGAGGTCTCGATCGCGGTGATGCCGGTGTAGTGCGGCGTCACCGACGAGACTGCCGCGCGGACCCGGGACCGTGCGCCGTCCGCGCCGACCACGAGGTCGAACGTCTCCTGTCCCCCGTCCGCGAAATGGACCTGCGCACCGTCCCGGGTCCCCGGCACCACCCGCGTCACGCCCCGGCCCCACTGGACGTCGAGA
The DNA here is from genome assembly GCF_040607335.1 of Streptomyces sp. NPDC005303. Classification (NCBI taxonomy): domain Bacteria; kingdom Bacillati; phylum Actinomycetota; class Actinomycetes; order Kitasatosporales; family Streptomycetaceae; genus Streptomyces; species Streptomyces sp. NPDC005303. The sequence continues at coordinate 102,464 of NZ_JBEXGM010000014.1, forward strand.
GATCCGAGCAGCAGGTCACGGAGTTGTCCGCGGTCGATCTCGGGATTGGCCCGGTCATCCGGGCGGGGTCGCCAGTCGCGCAGGACCGTCCCGTCCGTGTCCAGGATGCGCATGGCCTGCCCCTCCGGGCGGGACAGCGCTTCGAACTCCGCCAGCAGCCCCGCCTTCTCCAGCGCGAGCTGGCCCATCCCCGCGTGCAGGTCCAGCGTGCCGCCCGGAGGTCGGGCGTCGGGGGCGGGATCGCGTTCGAGGACGGCGGCGGGGTGGCCATGGCGGTGCAGGACGCGGGCGAAGGCAAGACCGGCAGGACCGCCGCCGACCACTGCGATGCGATGTCTCATGGCGATACACCGTATTGGTTCTGTACGTCGTATCGCAACGGTACGGTGAGAGCATGACTGTCTGGGACCGGCCGGAGCCGCCGACTCGCCCCGTGCCGCTCGACCGGGAGCGCATTGTCGCCGCCGCCATCGCACTGGCCGACGAGGGCGGGCTGGAGGCGGTGTCGGTGCGCAAGGTCGCGGCCCACCTGGACGCCGGTCCGATGCGGCTGTACAGATACATCTCCACCAAGGAGGAGCTCTTCGACCTCATGATGGACGAGGTCCAGGCCGAGATTCTCCCGGAGGAGCAGCCCGGTGACTGGCGGGAGGCGCTGCGCGTCCTCGCCCGGCGCACCAGGCAGGCCGCCCTCCGTCACGAATGGCTGGCCGACCTGCTCGGCGGTCGCCCGGCCCTGGGGCCGAACGGCCTCGCCGTGACCGAGGCCACACTGGCCGCCTTCGACGACCTCACCGATGTCGACACCGTCATGCGCGCCGTGGAGACCGTCAGCGCCTACTTCATCGGCGCGATCAGGCGCGAGGTCGCGAACCTGCGGGCCGAGCGCGCCACGGGCCTGTCCAAACACGACTGGCAGCGCGCCCACGGCCCGCATGTGACGAGAATGCTGGCCACCGGCCGCTTCCCGGCGCTGGCCAAGGCCGTGTACGACGGCACGGACGTGGACGCCGAGACATCCTTCGCGACCGGCCTGGACTGGGTACTCGACGCCGTGGCCGCAAAGCTCACCCGGCCGCCGGCGTGACGCTCGGCTCTTGCAGAAGGTGAGCGGGTCCGGCCGGGCCGAAGTCCCGGGGCCTCTCGTCGAACCTTGTCGACGCGGGGCGGTGCATAGGATCGGCGGCATGGCACTGCGACCTGTTCAGGTGAACGTGAAGGCTGTGGACGGGGCGGCGGTCGGTCGGTTCTGGGCGGAGGCGCTCGGGTGGAGTGCCTACAGTCCCGGTGTGACCACCTACGTCGGCCCCGCGGGCGGCCTCGTGTGGCCGGACCCGGTCGAGCTCGGTATCGACGTCGTTCCCGTCCCGGAACCCAGGACGGCGACGAAGAACCGCCTGCACCTCGATCTCGCCACCACCTCCGTGTCTCATCAGGCGGAGCTGGTCGCGCGGCTGAAGACGCTGGGCGCGACGCCCGCCGACGTGGGTCAGGGCGATGTTCCGTGGACGGTCCTCGCCGACCCCGAGGGCAACGAGTTCTGCGTGCTGGAGCCTCGTGAGGTCTACCGGGACACCGGGCCCATCGCCGCCGTGGTGGTGGACTGCGTGGATCCGCGGGCCATGGCCCGGTTCTGGGGCGCGGCGATCGACTGGACCGTGCACGAAGTGACCGACGGCCAGGCGGTGTTGCGTTCCCGCGAGGGGACGGGCCCCTATCTCGAGTTCCTCCGTACCCTCGACGTGAAGACCGTGCCGGACCGCGTCCATCTCGACCTGCTGCCGTACCCCGGTGACGACAAGGCCGCGGAGGTGGCCCGGCTGCGTGCCCTCGGCGCCACCGACCTCGACCTCGGCCAGGGCGACGTCCCGTGGACGTGCCTGTCCGACCCGGAGGGCCACGAGTTCTGCGTCCTGGCCCCGTCCTGACACAGAGCCTCCGGCGGCAACCGTGACAACGTTCCGCTGCCAGGCAGGTCGGGCAGGTCGGGCAGTTGGGAGGCGTCCCCGTGGATCCAGCGCGCCCGCTCACTCCCCTGCTTCCCCCGGGCCACGTCGAGCGAGGCCAGGGCGGGATCGACCCCGACGACCTCGACGCCCCGTCCTGCCGGCAGCAGCGTGAACACCCCTGTCCCGCAGCCGACGTCCAGCACCTGCCGTGCCCCGAACTCCTCCACCATGCGGAGATATGCGTCGAGGTCGCTGCGATCGGGATCGAGCGCGTCGTAGACCGCAGCCGGCCGTGGATGCGTGAAGCCTTCGTCAGCCATGCGGGCGACCGTAGAGGGAGCGGGCTGCGCCGGCCACTCGATATCGTCCGGTCACCGTCCCTCTCTCGTCAGCCACTCCTCCAGCACCGAGAAGTCCCCTTCGGTGAGCCCCACTCGGTGATCGACCCGGTGCAGGAGAGCCGGTTCGGGATGGTGGGCCGCCACCCAGACCCGGTCGGCATCGGTGATCTCGTCGTCGATCCAGACAAACGGTCGTCCGGCCGCCCAGGAGACCAGAGGGCGGGTCTTCCAGTGCAGGTCGCCCGCCTCGTCGTCGTCCGAGTCCGGCCAGTCAACGAGCGGCAGCGTGGGCAGCCCGAGCCAGGGCGCCATAACGGCGTTGGCGTCGTCACCCCAGGTCGTGGCCCACACCAGCGCACAGCCCAGCGATGTCAGACGGGCACCGAGCGCGGGGTTTACGCGAGGCAGCAGCGGATGGCCGGTGACGTCATCCGGCAGCGCAGACGCGGGCCCGTACAGCGGATACGGCTCCGCCGCCCCGAACGGCAGCAGCGTCCCGTCGACGTCCAGGAAGAGCAGCACGCTCACCCCTCGACCCCGCCCTCCGCGAGGAGCTCGTCGATGCGGGCCCGGTGCGCCGCCTCCCACTCGTCGAGCGTCTCGGCCGCCTCCTTCGCCAGCTTGGCGCGGGCAGCGGCGAGGACGTCGGCCCGTCGCGCGGCGGGGACCGCGACGACCCCCTCCTCGTCGGCGACCACCACGTCCCCGGCCTCGACCCGCACACCACCACACCGCACGCCCCCGCCCAGCGGCGTCACGGCCTTCTTCGCGCCCGGGATCGGAATGACCCCTCGGGCGAACACCGGGAACCGGGCCTCCCGCACCTCGGCGAGGTCGCGGATCAACCCGTCCAGGACGAACCCGGCGATGCCCCGCCGCTGCGCGACCGCGCACACGTTTCCGCCGGCCAGGGCGTGGTCGAGGTCTCCCGACTCGACCACGACGACCGAACCGGCCGGCGCCCGGTGGATCGCCGCGTGCAGCATGAGGTTGTCGCCGGGAGGGCACCGTACGGTGAACGCGCGCCCCGCCACCTGCGGCACCGGCCCCCACAGCGGCCGGATCCCGATGTCCATGACCTGGTCACGACCGAGCAGATCGGCCAGGGTGGTCGTGGGAATGTCCGCAAACTCGGTGGTCTCGGTCATGCCCCGGACGTTACCGTGCCCGCATGACTGCCGGGTCGGCCTTGTGCCGTGAGCGAGTTGGGTGCCCGGCCTCTGAGTGAGGCCGGGGAGGGCGAGGAGCCCTCCGCTTTCTCTGAGTCGTCCAGGAAATGACCGGAGACCAGAGAGAGCAGAGAGAGTGACCAACCCCATCCAGGACTTCAACCAGCGGATCATCGACGAGTTCCGCGCGAACCACGGCCGGGTCGGCGGCCCCTTCGAGGGCGGCCGCCTGATCCTCCTCACCACCACCGGGGCCCGCACCGGCACCCCGCACACCACCCCCGTCGGCTATCTCCCCGACGGCGGCGACCGCATCCTCGTGATCGCCTCGGCGGGCGGCTCACCGCGCCACCCCGACTGGTACCGCAACCTCGTCGCGCACCCTCAAGTCACCGTCGAGAGCGGGGTGTTCACGTACGAGGCGCAGGCGGTCGTGCTTGCGGGCGAGGAGCGGGACCGAGCCTTCGCGCGTGCCGTGGAAGCGGATCGCGGCTGGGCCGTGTACCAGGAGAAGACCGACCGCGTCCTCCCCGTGATCGCCCTGCACGAGATCGCCCGCCCGGGCCCGCCGAACATCAACGCCTCCTCCCCGGGCGAGGCCATCAGGCTGGTACACGACGCCTTCCGCCGCGAACTCGCCCTGATCCGAGCGGAGTTGGCCTCCGGGACCACTACCCTGGGCGCCCAACTCCGCGTCAACTGCCTGACGTTCTGCCAGGGCCTGCACAACCACCACACCGGTGAGGACGTGGCGATGTTCCCCTTCCTGGCCGACCGCCACCCGGAGGCGGCTGCGGCCATCGACCGCCTGCGCGCCGAGCACGAGCACATCGCCGGGCTGGTCGAGGAGTTGCGGGAGGCGCTGTCCGGCACGGATCTCGGCTCCGTCCGGACGGAGGTCGACCGCCTGACGACCGAGCTGGAGTCCCATCTGACCTATGAGGAGGAGCAGTTGCTCCCCCTCTTCGCCCACGCCTGACCCACCCGCGAGACGGAGCACCTCAAGCTGCCCGCGCGAGGCGGCCGCCACCCCCGACTGCCCGCGCGAGGCGGCCGTCACCCCGGAACACCCACGCGGGACGGCCGCCGCCCGGGGGGCGTTCGGGCGCTAGAACGGCAGCGGCCGCCCGTGCACCACCACCAGCCGTGACACCGCCCGGGTCAGCACGACATACAGCCGGTGCGGCCCCCGCTCCTCCGCCTCCGCGATCGCCGCCGGCTCGACGGCCACGACATGGTCGTACTCGAGTCCCTTGACCACACCGGCCGGTACGACGCTCACCCGTGCGCCCAGCTCGTCCGGCCCGGCGGCGGCGATCCCGGCCGCGTCGAGGGCCTGCCGTACGCGGTCCACGTCCGCGTCGGCGGCGACGACCCCCACGGACCCCTCGTGCGCGAGCGATTCGCGTACGGCGTCCACGACCGCGCCCGGCACGTCGTCCGGGGAGGTGGGCCGGATCCTCAACTCCCCGTCCCCGCGCAGGGATCGCCCCTCCGGCACATCCACATCCAGCTGCGCGAGAAGCCGGTTGGCGAGCCCGACGACGGCCTGCGGCACCCGGAACCCGATGGTCAGCGGCACGACGGCCGCGTCCGGCTTGCCGAGATGGCGCAGCACGGCGTGCCACGAGCGGGCCGCCCAGGGCGTGGTCCCCTGTGCCAGGTCACCGAGCACGGTGACCGACCCGAATCGGGCCCGGCGCGCGATCGCCCGGCACTCCATGGGAGACAGGTCCTGCGCCTCGTCGACGACGAGATGGCCGTACCCCTCAGGATGCTCCACCAGCCCGGCGACCTCGTCGAGCAGCACCAGATCGGCCGCCGACCACCGAGCCGACTTCCACGACCTCGGCGGCTTCGCCCACAGCAGGTTCTTCTGCTCCTCGGCGTCAAGAATCCCCTTGGCGGCGACCGCCAACCCCGCACCGTCACCGAGCAGTTCGGCCACGACCTCCTCGGGCCGCACCTTGGGCCACACGGCGTCCAGGAACGCCCCGATCACCCGGGACCGCGAGACCCGCTGCACCCAGGCGCCGTTCTGCGGCCCGGCCCGCCGTTCGGCCTGCAACTGCACACTCCGCACCACCCGACTGCGCACCCGCTCCCGCCCGGTCCCGTACGGCGGCTCCTCCTGTCGTACATCCGCCACGATCCGCCCGAGTTCACCGACGCCGACCCGCCAGCTGTACGAACCGTCTTTGATCTCCAGGGAGTTGACCGGACCGGTCGACACTCGGGCGTAGAGCGCCCGGCGCAGCACCTCCGCCATGCGGGGGTCGTGCTTGAGGACGGCGGTGGGGTGGGCGTCGGTGGCGGTGACCGGGTGGCGGGCGATCTCGTCCTGGAGTGTGGACTGCCGTACTCCGCTCTCGCCGAGCGCGGGCAGCACCTGGGAGATGTAGGAGAGGAAGGTCCGGTTGGGCCCCAGGACGAGCAGCCCGCCGCGCCGCATGCGCTGCGGGTCGGTGTAGAGGAGATAGGCGGCCCGGTGCAGCCCGACGGCGGTCTTGCCGGTGCCGGGAGCACCTTGGACGCAGACGGAGACGGCGAGGTCGCTTCTTACGAGATCGTCCTGCTCGGGCTGGATGGTCGCGGCGATGTCCCGCATGGGTCCGACGCGGGGCCGTTCGATCTCCCGGGTCACGATGTCGCTGACCTGCGGCGGGCCGCCGTCCTGGAGATGCTCGTCCTCCAGCCCGGTGAGATCGGCGGACTCCCCCTTGCTGCCGGGCGCCCAGCCGAACCGCCGCCGCACGGCGACCCCCTGGGGGTCGCGGGCGCTCGCCTGGTAGAAGGCGCGGGAGACGGGCGCGCGCCAGTCGACGACGAGGGGCGGGGCGGCGGGGTGCTCGGTGATCCGCAGCCGGCCCAGGTGATACGCCTGCCCGGCGTGGTCGCCGCGGTCGAACTCCAGCTTCCCGAAGAACAAGGGCCCGTCGGGCAGCTCCCGCATCTCCTTGGCCTGACTGCGCAACTGGTACCCGAGGACTTCGGCATCCGCCCCGGAGGCGGACACGTCCTCACCGACGACGACCTGCTCCTGAGCCCCGTCGACCATGGCGGCGAGGGCGGTACGGCAACGGTCGTGGTGGACGCGCTCGCGGTGGAGGGACTCTTTCAGGGCTGGATCGGGAGCGGGGCCGGCTGAGGTCATGAGGACGAGAGTACGGGAAAAAGTGAGACCGGGTTAAATTTTTTACGCTGACTCTGTTCTCGCTCGGGTGAGCCACGGCAACCCGTCCGCCAACACCCCGAACGCGCGCTCGGCCGCGGCCACGGCATCCCCCCGCACGTCCTCGAGCGGCTCCCCCGCGGCGATCCGCCGCCAGTTCTCCATGGCGAGGATCCGCCGCACGGCGATGATCTGCCCGGCTGCCAGCCGCGCGTCGAGATCACCTCCGAGCACCTCGGCGAGCGCGGCCTCCTGCCGTTCCAGGTGCCCGTGGGCCCGGGCGACGAGGGCGGGAGTGCCGTAGAGCAGCGAGTGGAAGGCGAGAACGCCCGGGTGATCATTGAGCCCGGTGACGGGGTCGTCCCGCTCCAGCCCTTCCAGGAAATGCCGGCAGAGGGCTACGAGAGGCGCCTCGTCCGACTGGGCCACGACCCGCGCGGCCTCGTCCTCGTGATCGGCGATCCGGTGGAGGACGAGGTCCTCCTTGGCCGGGAAATACCGGAAGAGTGTCGGCTTGGAGATCTCGGCGGCGGCGGCGATCTCGGCCACGGAGACGGCGTCGAAGCCCTTCTCGAGAAACAGCCGGATGGCGATCTCGGACACGGTCTCGTACATCCGCTGCTTCTTGCGCTCACGCAGGCCGGGGGCGGTCATGGGGTGAGCCTACGCAGGAAACCCGGGACGGGGTCCGGAGCTGTGCCCTGATGCCAGTGGGGTCCCCCGGCCCGTGCGGCGACGATCCTCAGTGGTCTCCGTGCGGCAGGGCGAGGACCAGATAGGGATTGGTCGTCAGCTTGGCCCGCAGACCGAGTGTCGCGGTCGCCGCGGTCAGGGTCATGGCATATGTCCCCACAGCACGGCTCACATTGGGTGCGTCGAGGCTGTCGCGGGTCATCAGCCGGTCCAGGTCCACATAGGCGGAGCGCACCGTCTCGATCCAGCGGTACACGCGCCAGTCGAGACGCCATCCTCTCGTGCAGTCCTCCGGCAGGAGCTGCGCCCACCGGTCGAACATGCGCGTACGGATCTCCGGGAGAGTAGGCGTCAGGTGCATGTGGCGGACAAGATCGTAGAGGGGGTCACCCACCATCGCCATTTCCCAGTCGATCAGGGTCAGACCCGTCCCGTCCTCGCGGCGAATCATGTTCCACGGATTGAGGTCTCCGTGCAGAAGCACCGAGCGTCGAGGAGTCACCGTGTGCCGACGGAGGATCTGTTCGAGACGGAAGCCGCTGGTGGGCAGCCCGAGTTGCCCCGCCAGCTGAAGCGTTTCCTTCGGAAGGCCCGACACCATCCGGATCAGCTCGTCACACAGCTGTTCGTGGAACCCTCTGCCCGGCGCGTACGAGTCGTCCGTCAGCTTCGTGCAGTCGATCTGTGTGAGGGCGTGGAGCTGGTTGACGAGGTCGTCCGCCTCGTGGGGCAGAAGGCCACCCTCGGGGTGATCGGGAGCCTGGATCTCCCCCTCCGGCCCTTCGAAGGAGTGGATGGTGAACTGGTCTCCGAGTTCACTGGTCCCCAGTGCCAGCACGCGCGGCGCGCGCACCGCCACGCCCGAGTCCTCGATCGCCCGCAGCACGACGTGCTCGTTCAGGAACCGGCGCTCCCGGGAGTTGGCGGTTCCCACCTTGCGCCGCACCATCACCGGGTACGGCACGCCTTCCACGCGCACCGCCGTGCTGAGGTGTGCCGTCCCCTTGAACACCCGGTCGGCCAGAGCAGCCCCCTCCTCGAAAAGGGCTTCCTGCACGGCCGACTCGGAGAACGCCGGATGCGCGGGGACCCGCTGATCGCGTACCCAGGAGATGGACGACACCGCGCGGTCACGGCTGTGACGCTTGCCGTGTGAGACGTTCCAGCGGAAGAGGATACGTTCGATGGCCTTCTCGTCCGGCACGCTCTTCAGCCGCAACGGCTCTTCAGCGGCCTGCAAGGCCCAGTACACCGCCTCGGTCGCGGCGTCCAGATCCTTCTGGTCGAACGACGCTCCGAGGGACGTCACGGCACGCATCACGTCCGGATAGACCGACTGGGCGCGTTCGAAGGCGACATAGTGCCGCAGGTCGCGCTCCAGGCCGTTGACCGCCTTGGGGCGCCGCGACATCATCGCCGAGCGCCACGCCTCGACGGCCTCGTCCCACTGACCGGGCGGGTAACCCATGCGCACCAGATGGGTGGCGAGATCGTGCAGCGGATCGCCGTAGCTCGACAACTCCCAGTCCACGCAGATCAACGGCGGGCCGGCCTCGTACGAAACGATGACGTTGTCGCGGTGCAGATCTGTGTGAAGGAGGCTGAAAGGGCGGCTGATCATCGCGGGCACGCGCTCGGCGAACCGCACCATGGCGTCCTCGGGGATGCCGAGCATCGCGAACAGACCGCCGAACCGGTGCCAGTTGCGCTGACGGACCTGTGTCTCCGTGGCCAGGGCCAGTGTGCGCAGAAAAGCCCGGCTGTCCCGGCTGGACCGGGGCCAGGACTGCGGCAGGGGAGGCAGTTCCTTGCGGCCGACTTGCGTCATGTCCGCCAGCAGTTCGGCCAGGGCCCGGACCAGATGCTGGTCCACGGGCTTGCCGTTGGGGCAGACGCTCGACAGGGGCACGCCGTCGACATAGCTCATGACCGCGATGTCGCCGTACTTCAACAGGCACCGGGGTACGTGGGGAAGGACCCCGCCGATCGCCTCGAGGATCGCCGCTTCGTCCTGCCAGGTCCGGATCACCACGGGCAACGCGGAGCGCTGACGCTCGCGCACCATGACGAACTTGAGATCCGCCAGCCCGTCAAGCCAGGGTGGGGGCGGAACAATGTAGTTCAGGTTGTGATGGCCACGGGTGAGTTTCCCCTGGGACCGGGCGTGGGAGACCAGTTCGCCGAGCGCCTCGCGGACCGCCCGCCCCGCGAACGCGGCAGCGGGCCCGGATGGAACACCCACAGGCACTCCTGAGCAACTATGCAGCGCCTCCGATTTTCATGCGCAGCACGAGAGGACCACACTGTAGTGCCCAAGTAACACCTGACACGGGCGTTATTCGGAATTGACTACCCACCTGAGACAGTCTTCACTCCTTGGCCTCACACCGTTCGAGGTCATGGACGAACAACGAACACGATCAAGGCAGGTCATAGCGGTGCCAGCAGGAGTCGAACCACTCCTGCCAGCTCTGCATGAAAACGGATCCGACGGCGTTGGGGTCACCCTCGTCATGGACGAGGCGTATCAGGGTCGAGCCGAGTCCCAGGACGTCCCAGGCGTCGATCTCCGTGTCGTCGTCCATCAGGATCCTGCGCTCCACGATCTTGTACGGGCCGATCAGCCCCTCGACGCCACGCCGTAGATACAGCTTGTGCGTCGGCACCAGTGGAACCTCACGGACCTGCACATCCACGTCTGGCACCAGACCGTCTGTCTTGAGGTTGCGTAGGGCATTGCGCAGGGAAGAGGTATGCCTCCGGATGATTTCCCGCGTCCGGACCTGCAGGATCCGGTCCAGTTCCGTCACCTCGGTGGCGGACTTCTTGGCCGCTCTGGCCCGTGGATACGGCAGCTCGGTGTCGTCGGAAGGCAGCAGTATCCGAAGCGCGATGCGCTCCGGTGCGACGATCTGACCGTTGCGGATCCTCTCGGCCTGGAGCCGCATGTGGGTGTCGAGGCTCTCCGACGTGAACGTGAAGACGTCCAGCTCCACAGCAGGTTCGGCAAAGGCGCGGTCGACGAAAGGCCCCAGGGCTATACGGCCAGGGGGCACCTTCGGCTGCGTCGTCACGTGGATGGGAAGCGTCACTCGGACCTTCGAGCCGCTGCCCTGTCGGGACTCGATCCAGCCCTCGGTCTTCAGCTCCTCCAGGACACGCTGGATCGTGTCGCGCGAGACCGCGAACTCTTCGGCGAGAGCGCGCTGCGGGGGCAGGTTGTAACCCGGCCGGTAGTCCCCGCCGGAGATCCGGGACCGCAGCGTCGCCAGGATCGTGGCTCCCTTTCCGCGTTCTTCGCTCACACCGCGACCGTACCTCCTTCACCGCGCACACAAACCGAAGTGGCGGCCCGCTTTTGGTCCACAGGCAGTCCAGCCCGTCGGGCCAACAGCCCAATATTTGCTTGGGGGTTAGACGATCAACCAGTCAGGGCACAACCAGATTTGAAGAGATCAGTCCAATTGGACCGCTATTGATCAGTCTTATCAAAGTGGACGGCGGGTGGACGACATGGTGGACCGGTTACATGCAGGGAGCGGCGACACCTCAGGACCGGGTGCGCAGGACGTCCAGCACTTGCTTCATGGAGCTCACGACCACCTCGGCCCCGGCGTCCCTCAGGAACCGCTCCTTGTCCTCGTTACGCGCGTAGCCCAGGAACGCGACCCCCGCCTGGCGCGCGGCATCGAGGTCGGTCGTGGCGTCGCCGATCATCAGCGTGCCCGAGGGAACGGCTCCCATTGCCTTGATCGCCTCTTCCAGGCAATGCGGGTTCGGCTTCATCAGATCGAGATTCGGCGTGCGGCCGTAGACGTAGGGGAAGCAGTCCGACAGTCCGCGGCTCTCCACATACGCGGCCGCTGCCTTGGCGGAGTTGTTGGTGGTGATGGCGAACCTCACGCCGTACGACCACCACGTCCTGATCAGCGGATCGGTGTGCGGGGTGGGAAACGCCCCGGGAACGGCGTCCAGTTCGCGCCGGGTGAGCCACTCCTCCAGTTCGAGGACCAGATCGCTGCCCGGACGCTGCTCGTGGAAGGCTCGCAGGGTGTCGTGCGGGTCCTCGCTGGATCGTTCCTGCTCGGTCAGCAGTCCGCCCATGCCCAACTGGTCGATCTTGGCGACCAGTTCACCGGCTATCTGGGGCGCCGGATACCTCGCGAACAACCGGCAGATCGGCCCGTCCAGGTCCCAGAGCACGTACCGAGCGGAGGCGACCAGTGATGCGAGTCGTGCTGTCTGTGCTGTCACCGGTTCAGTGTGCGTCGTCTCAGGAGTCACTAGGAGAGTGTCAGGTCCGTCGTGATGGTTTCCCAGAGGGCGTCGAACCACTTCTGCGATTGATCGACGAACGCGGCGTCGCGCTCGCCGGAGTTCCTGTCGAAGGAGAAGAGCAGGGACTCCGTGCCGAGGACGTCGTACATGTCGAGCATCCCCGCGTCGGTGGCCTCCTCCCGGCGCGCGACCATGTAGTACGCGATCAGCGCCTCCACGCCGTTGAGCAGGTACAGCTTCACCGGCGGGGTGAACGGCAGCGCCCGGAACCTGACGTTGACGTCGATCCCGTGGGAGGAGCGCAGGGAACGGAGATTGTGGCGCAGGACGTGACCCTGGGCGTTGCGCATCTCCAGCCAGCGCTGGTGGACCGGGTTGTCGTCGTCGGGGGCCTCGACCGGCACCGGGAAGGCCAGGTTGATGTCACGGGAGGGCAGCAGGATGCGGACGTCGATGGACTCGGGGTGGATCCGGCCCTCGTGGATGAGGCGGACCGGTTCGCTCAGGGCCACCATCAGCGTCTCCGCCGTGAGACAGGCCGCGTCGATCCGGACCTTGGGGCCGGCGAACGCGTCGGCCAGGCGGGGTGCCAGGGCCACCATCGTCGGCTGCGGGCCGCCCTGAGTGACCGGCACCTCCGCGATCCGCGGCGGACTCCCCTTGCTCACGTTGCTGAGCAACCCGTCGTCCTGCAGCGCGCGCAGGGCCTGGCGGACCGCGCCCCGTTCCACCCCGAACTCCTCCGCGAGTTCGGCCTGGGTGGGGAGGCGGTCGCCGGCTTTGAGATCGCCGGTGCGGATGCGTTCCCGCAGGGTGTCGGCGATTTCCTGGGGCGAGAGCCTTCTGCTGCCGTTCACTGCCACGTTCTCCTGGGTCACGACCAAACGTTACAACTCCAATCCATCTATGGGGAGTTGTTCCGAAGTTGTTTATCAACTGCCACCAAGTGGGGACAACATAGTTAGAGTTGGTTGCCAACTTACTTGAGTTGGTGGAAGTTTTGCCTCCGCACTGCCCGCCTCGCCCGCACGAAGCCCGAAGGGGGAACCACCATGCCGGCCCTCGCTCTCCTCTCCGCCGTCTTCGTCGTCGGCGTCGAGCAGACCCTGCAGTGGAAGTACGGTGCCAGCGGCATCATCGGGATGCTCCTGCTCACCATCGGTATCAAGGCCAAGAACCCCGCGATCAGCTCGACCGGGGCCGTGGTGCTCGCCCTGCTGGTCGCGGGACCCGCCCTATGACCCGAGCACACCGGGATCCGCCCCTGTGGGAGACCTCAGTTCGTGAGCGCCAGCTCCGAACTGATCGTCTCCCACAGTGCGTTGAACCACAGGTGGGACTGCTCCACGAACGTGGTGTCCCGCAGGCCGGCCCCCTGCTCGAAGGCGAACAGCATCGACTGGGTGCCCTCGGAGTCGTACAACTCCAGGTGCTCGTCGTCGATCTCCTCCCTGCGGCGGGTCAGCGTGTAGTACGCGAAGAGCGCCTCCATACCGTTCAGCAGGTACAGCTTCACCGGTGGTGTGAAGGGCAGGGCGCGGAAGGTGACGCGTACGTCGATGCCGTGGGTGGCGCGCAGGGCCAGGAGGTTGTGCTGGAGGACCTGCCCCTGCGCGTTGCGCTGGGCCAGCCAGCGCTCGTGGACCGGGTCGCCGTCGCGGCCGTCCACCCGCACCGGGAAGGCGAGGTCGACGTCCCGGCCCGGCAGCAGGACACGGACGTCGATCTTGGCCGGATTCAGTCGTCCGGCGTGGATCTGACGCAGTCCCTCGCCGATGGCGAGGTTGAGGGAGACCGACGTCAGGCACAGGGCGTCTATCTCGACGTGCGAGGCCGCGAAGGCGGCGGCGATCCGGGGACCGAGGGTGACCATCGTGGGCTGCGGCGCGGCCCCGGGGCCGGCGGTCGCCCCGCTGAGCCCCAGGTCGGGGGCGACGGTCGCCGGGCTGCCCTTGGAGACGTTGGTGAGCAGGTGTTCCGTCTGCAGCAGATACAGCGCCTGCCGTACGACCCCCCGTTCGACGCCGAACTCGTCGGCCAGCCGCGCCTGTGTCGGCATGCGCTGACCTGCCCGCAGCGTGCCGGACCGGATCCGGGCGCGGAGCTCGTCGGCCACCTCGCGATGTGTCCTCTGTGGCCGCTGCGACCTCTTCCGTCCATTGACGGGGGCGTGTTTCGGGTCCACGACCAAACCCTACAACTTCCCGCCATCTTTGGGCAGTTCACTGGAAGGTGGTTATGAGCCGCATCCAAACGGAGATAAGTACAGTGAAGTTGGTCGCCAACTTGGTCAACCTTGAGAAACATGGTCAAAACTTCACAGGGTTGGCCAACTCGACGGTCAACAGGTGCCACCGTCCCGAAGGGGGACCGTCATGCCGTTCATCGCTGTCGCCATCGCCTCCCTCGCAGTCGGCTTCGAAGCGCTCGTCCAGTGGAAGTGGGGCGCGATGGGCATCATCGCGTTCCTCGCGCTGACCATCGGCGTCAAGTCGAAGAACGTCGCGATCGGCGGCATCGGAGCGGTCATCCTCGTGATGCTGCTCGCCCAGTCCGGATGACGCCCGCCCGCCGGGCCCAGGATCCGGCTGACCGGGCTCCCCCCTGGAGGGGAGCCGGGAGCCCGGTCGGTCTGCACAGCCACAACTGAACACCGACAACTGAACAGCAGCCTCGGCTGCACCCACTCGCACAGCCACAACTGAACAGCTCGCTACGGATGCGAAAGCACCACCAGGAACACCGTCCGCCCGCCCCCGCCAGAAGGGAGCGTCAGAACATGTCCGGGCACCAAGGTCGCCTGGACGTACGCAGCAGGGCGTCGGCCCCCCGGCCGGCGCCCGCTCGTTCTTCCCGCACCCGCCCCAGCGCCGCGAGCCGCACCGCGGACTCGTCCCCGAGCCACAGCGTCGCCAACTCGCGTACGTCCAGCGTGAGATCCGCGCTCCGGGTGGTCGCCGTACAGGAAGCTCCCTCGGGCGAGGCCTCCAGCCGGTACCGGCCGCCCGTCATCCCGGAGCCGTCCACGACCTCCAGCACCAGCGCCCCCTCCCCCTCGTACGTCCGCGCCTCCAGGGCCCGTACGACGTCCAGGATCCGCACCCACAGCCAGTCCGCATGCATGGTGATCCCGGCCGCCGGGGGGTTAGGCAGGAGGTGCGGGAGCAGGTCGTCGGGGGCCCGCCAGCCGCTCTTGACCCGCATGACCCAGTCGATCGAGCACAGGTAGTGCCACAGGGCGCGCTCGGCCGCCGGGGTCGAGGCGATCAGGCTCCGCACATTCGCCGTGTTCGACGGCTGCATGGTGTCGGCCCACTTGTCGTCGACGTCGTACGCCATCAGCCCCTCGACCGTGCCGTCCGCAGTCCGGTACACCGCGAAGAACGGCTCGGTCCACCCCGGCTCGGTGCGCACGGCGCCCGTGTTCAGCCGCCACCACCAGTCGTCCCGGCTGATCGCCCCGGGCGTGGCCCGGCGCATCCGGTCGTGCAGTTCGGGACCGAGCTTGCGTACCTCGTCGGGGTCCACCAGGTCGATACGGCCGCCGTCCAGATCCGGGCCGCGGGGGTCGAGGCCGGCGCGCGGCACATCGATCGTCCACTCGGTGCCCGAGGTGGCGGGGCCGAAGCCGTAACGGCCGTAGATCCGGTACTCGGCGGCGATCAGCGTGGCCAGGACGTCCCCGCGCTCCCTCGCGGCGGCGAGGTCCTCGCTCATCATGCGGGTCAGGAGACCGCGTCGGCGGTGGGTGGCGGTCACGGTGACGCCGGAGATCGCGTCGGCGGCCACGAGCCGGCCCCCGACCGCCGTCACCTCCTGATCGAACGAACGGAAGGTCGCCACACAACGGTCCCCGTCGAAGGCCCCGATGTACCGGCCGGGCTCGAACTGTCCCCTACGGGCCTCCAGTTCCGCCGCCGACACGACCGGCTCCCGCAGAAACCCGGCCCGCAGGGCACGCAGCCACTCCGGGTACTCGGCCTCGGCGATCGGACGGACGGCCAGGTCGGCTGGGGCGCTCATGTGGTCACGGTAGGCGGGCGGGGTGGGAGGTGTCGCGCCGTTTTCCGCACCCCGGACGGCCGCACGCTTGCTAGGTCAGCAGATCCTCCACCTGCGCCTCTCCCTCCCGGTACCGCCGGGCGATCTCCCCGCTGCACTCGTCCGCCGTCCGCTGCAGCCGCTGCCGTCGCCCCGACACCTGCTGCTCGTACCGCACGAGCCGGCCCATCGCGGTACTCAGTTCCAGGTCGGTCCGCGCGCAGAGGTCCGAGAGCTCGACCTCGGCGAGCATCTCGGCGGCCAGTAGCCGGTACTCCTCGCTGAGCGGGGTGCCCAGCCTGACATGGCGGGCCGAGGAGCGGTGCCGGGCCGGGGCGTCGGTGAGGATCTCCGGGAGCCGCTCGAACACCGAGGCCTCCGGGAGCCGGTCGGGCACCGAGCCCGTCGGGGACCGGCGGAGCAGCTCCGCGCGAAGGATGTCGATACGGCCCTGCAGCAGCCGCCGGACATAGCTGAGGTCGGCCTCGTCCCGCTGGGCGTCCCTGCGCAGGGTGCGCAGTTCGGGCAGGCTCAGCGTGGCGAGGTCCTGTTCGGGTGGGTCGGAGGGCAGCTGTGGGCTGTCCGTACGCTGCGCGGGCGGCCGGGGTGGTTCCGGCTCCGCCCTGTGGGCAACGCGGACGGGCCCGAAATGCTGCCCGGTACTCGGTGTGCTCATGCGCCTCTACCGTCCCCTCGACCGGCGTGTGGAAGCATCGTCCCACCCCAAGTGGCCGCTATGTGACCGAGTGCCCCCGAACGGCCCCGAACGGCCCCAGATGGGGGGTTAAGGATCAAATACAAACCCGAACACGGGCCCTTGCCGCGGGACCGGCATGATGGGGCGCATGCGTGCAGTGGTGCAGAGGGTGGACGGCGCGAGCGTCGTCGTCGACGGTGAGACGGTCGGGGAGATCAGCGGCGAGGGACTGTGCGTCCTCGTCGGGGTCACGCACGAGGACACCAAGGAGAAGGCGGCCCAACTCGCCCGCAAACTCTGGTCGGTGCGGATGCTGCACGACGAGAAGTCGTGCAGCGACATCGACGCCCCGCTGCTCGTGATCAGCCAGTTCACCCTGTACGGCGACGCCCGCAAGGGCCGCCGCCCCACCTGGAACGCGGCCGCCCCCGGCGACATCGCCGAGCCTCTCGTCGACGAGGTCGTCGCCCAGCTCCGCGCCCTGGGCGCGACGGTGGCCACCGGGCGCTTCGGCGCGCGGATGCGGGTGTCCCTGACGAACGACGGCCCGTTCACCGTCCTGCTGGAGATGTGAGCCTACGGCTCGACGACCGCCTCCTGGGCCGCCGCCGTGCTGTCGGCCAGCAGCCGGGCGTCCAGGGGGACGTTCCGCTTGACCAGGGCGAGCGCCACCGGGCCGAGCTCATGGTGGCGTACGGACGTGGTCACGAAACCGATCTTGCGGCCGTCGGGCCCCTCGTCCGCCAGCCGGATGTCGGTCCCGGCGGGCGGCAGGTGCACCTCGCTGCCGTCCAGGTGCAGGAAGACCAGGCGCCGCGGGGGCTTGCCGAGGTTCTGCACACGGGCGACGGTCTCCTGGCCGCGGTAGCAGCCCTTCTGGAGGTGTACCGCCGTGCCGATCCAGCCCAGCTCGTGCGGGATGGTGCGGTGGTCGGTCTCGAAGCCGAGGCGGGGGCGGTGCTGCTCGACCCGCAGCGCCTCGTAGGCCAGCAGACCCGCCGCGGGACCGGCCTTCTCGGCGTACGACTCCAGATCCGCACGCGGCAGGAACAGATCGCGGCCGTACGGCGTCTCGCGTACGACCACCCCCTGCGGCACCTCGGCGATGGAACCGGCGGGAAGGAAGACGACCGCGAACTCGTCGGTGCGGTCGGCGACTTCGACCCGGTAGAAGAACTTCATCGACTCCAGGTAGGCGATCAGCGCGTCCTGGGTGCCGGGTTCGACGTGTGCCCACACGGTCGTGCCGTCGTCGACGAGATACAGCGCGTGCTCGATGTGGCCGTGCGCGGAGAGGATCAGCGCCTCGGTGGCCTGGCCCGTGGGGAGGTCGCTGACGTGCTGGGTGAGCAGCAGGTGCAGCCAGCTGAGGCGGTCCTCGCCGGTGACGGACACGACCCCGCGGTGCGAGAGGTCGACGAATCCGGTGCCTTCGGCGAGGGCGCGCTGCTCACGGAACAGGTCGCCGTAGTGCGCGGCGACGCCTTCGTCCACACCTTCGGCGGGGACGGCTCCGGGCAGGGACAGCAGAGGGCTCTTCATATGACTAAGCCTACGACTCGGTAGTTGAAGCCTTGAGAGAGCAGTCCTTGCAACGGCCGAAGATCGCGAAGTGCTTCATGTCGGTCTCGAAGCCGAACTCCTGCCGGAGCTTCGCGGTGAAGTCGGCGGCCACCTTGATGTCCGCCTCGATGACGTTCTGGCAGTCGCGGCAGACCAGGTGGATGTGGTGGTGGCGATCGGCGAGGTGGTACGTCGGCGCCCCGTGCCCCAGGTGGGCGTGGCTGACCAGACCGAGCTCCTCCAGGAGCTCCAGGGTCCGGTAGACCGTGGAAATGTTGACCCCCGACGCCGTTTTCTTCACTTCCGTGAGGATGTCGTCGGGGGTCGCGTGTTCCAGGGTGTCCACAGCTTCGAGGACAAGCTGGCGCTGCGGCGTCAGCCGGTAGCCGCGCTGCCTGAGGTCGCTCTTCCAGTCGGTGCTCACCACATGGCCAAGTCTAGGGCGCCGTCACCGACCGCCGTCATGTTCGAGGGCCAGAGCGCCCGTCATGAGCAGATCGGCGAGAGCACTGCGGTACTCACTCGTCGCCTGGGCGATCTCGGTGTGTACGCGGATTTTCTCGTCCAGAGCGGCCAGGGTCTCGCCGATGGCCTGTCTTTCGCCGGGAGGGGGGACGAACACCGGCAGTTCGCCCAACTCGCGGATGCTCAGTGAGGGGATCACGGCGCTGGCCGACCGCTTACGCATCCAGTTCTGCGCGAAACCGGCACTCAGATAGCCGACGAGATAGGCGGCCAGATCACGGTCCGGGCCGTCGAGCCGGAGCCTGAAGAGGTTCGCGTGATAAAGCCAGCCGTCGTGCTCCCCGGTGACCAGGGCGCACCGCCCGACCGTGCCGGTCCGGATGACGAGTACGTCTCCCTCAGCGAGAAGGTACTTCTGCAGCGTGTGTGCCTTCTTCGGGACGACACCGACGCTTTCGACGGGCGTGATCCGTTGGTGGACGACGTCCCTCGGCAGCACGAGCGGAACACCTGCCGCCGCGTCGGTGCGCTCCTCGCCCTTGACCGCCGGGCCCACCTGAAGGGAGCACAGTTCCCTCAGCGTGCACTGCTGCCAGCCCGCGGGCAGGGGCTTCGGGCTGTCGCTCGCGACCGTCACAGGCCGTACCTCCTCAGACTTCTCTCCGCCCGGCCGTCGGCGGCGCGCGCCTCTTCCTGCAGTTCCCTCAGCCGCGCGGACAGCTTCGCCAGCAGATCCCGTGCGATGTCCGGAGCATCGAGGGCACCCGGCGCGGGAAGGTCGTCCCGTACGTACAGTGTGGGTTCCAGCCGGTGGTCACGGACCGCGATCTCCGCGGCGGCCACCACCCGAGTGAGGCCCGGCCCGTCCGCGTACCCCGTGCCGTGCTTCTCGGCCGCGCGCCAGGAGGCGTACGCACCGACGAGGCCGTCGATCTCCTCGTCCGACAGCACCCGACGCGTCCTGGTGGCCATGCTTCCGAGGTTCGTCCCGTCCACGAAGAGCACTTCGCCCGGGCCTTCGCGAGGGGGGCGCAGGAACCAGATGTGCGTCTGGATCGTGGTCAGCTCGAAGAGTTGCGCCGGCAACGCCATCACGCACTCGACGACACCGGCCTCGATCAGATCGGCCCTGAGCTTTTGCTCCGCGCCGCCCCGGGAGCCGGCCCCCGAGGGCATCAGGACCGCGGCCCGGCCGTCGGGAGCGAGGCGGGAGACGACGTACTGGAGCCAGTCGAACTCCAAGGAACGGGAAGTGCCGTACCGCCAGTACACCGGAGGGGCGTCCCGCCAGGCGCCCCCGCTCCCGAAGGGGGGATTGGTGATCACCACGTCGCACGCCCCTGGCAGATCACCCTGGTCGCCGTACTGTGCAGGGGACAGGCGGCCCAGCAGGAAGCTGGGCCGTTTCGCGCCGTGCAGCTCGGTGTTCATCCGGGCGAGGCCCAGGAAGTCCTCCCGCGGCGAGCGGCCGCTGACCGAGGGCGGCGGCTCGCCGTGGTGCGCGCCGACGGCGTCCAGGTAGGCGGAGAGCAGTTCCCCGGTACGGCAGAAAGGGTCGTGCAGCCGCTTCGCGAGGCCTTGAGCCGCCAGCGCCCGCCCCATGACACGGCTCACCGACCTCGGTGTGAAGAACTCCTCGGAGCCGCGGCCATCGACAGCGCAGAAGAGTTCGAGCAAGCGGTCGAAAGTGGCGCGGCTCTCGTCAGGGGACGCCGGCGGGTTGTTGTCGAGGAACCGGATGACGTCGGACAGGGGCTGTTCTCCGTGCTCGGGCACGCCCAGTTCCCGCAGAGCGATCCGCGGATCCTCGACATAGCGGGACCACCGCTCGTCCTGGCAACTCTGGACATGGACCAGCTCCAGCAACAGACGCAGGTAGTCGGACATCCGCAGCTGACCACGCACCCGCTCGGCGTCCCGCCACGCCAGCCGCTCGACGGCCGCGCGGAGCCTTCCCGCCGGTGCTCCACCCAGGCCGGCGCGGAAGCGATCACCGTACGTCGTCCCCGCAGGCTCTCCCGGCTGGAGCGCGTTGGACGGGATCGTGCGGCCGGAAAGCCAGTCCAGGATCTGGGCGGCGCGGAACACCTCAGGCTCCCCGCTCCCCGCGGGCGGCACTACAGGAACGGGGAAGTCCGGGTGCCGCCGCTCCCAGTTGGTGACGGCGGGTCGCCGCACTCCGGCCAGGCGGGCGATGTCGGAGCGCGAGACCAGCACATCCCCGATGTCACTCAAGAGGATCCTCCTTGCCGTCGAGAACGGACCGGATCCGGTCCATCGCCCGCACCTCCTTGGCCAGGTCGGGGCTCAGGGCCTCCAGTACCCGGTAGATCCTGGCATGGTGGGCGTCAAGATCCTCCCCGTGGACGGGCTCATAGTGCATGACGCGATTGCGCAGTCGGACGAGAGCGCGCAGGTCGCCGTGGAGGGCGTCGCGGCGTCCCCGGTAGTACGGGAAGGCCCTGTGCAGGGTGGGCACCCAGAACAGCCGGTCGTAGCGGGACACCAGCAGGGTCTCCCAGAAGCCGAAGGTGAGCTCGGTGACGACGTCGTCGACGGTGACCGGCCGCTTCCGGCGCCGCTGTTCCCGCGCCCGCCGAGCCTCGTTCCGCCCGCACTTCGCACGCGCGCGCTCGACGAGGTCCTTCCCTGCCGGGTCGAGCGGCGCCACGGTCCACCAGTCCCGTCTGCCGTACTGGTCGACCAGACTGCCGTGCAGGGCGTTGCGCACGGCCAGTTCGACATACTGCAGCGGGGTGTACAGGGCGCTCGACACCTCCGTGTTCCACTGGTACAGCCGCATCGCTGCTCCGGCGTCCCCACCCGCCGCACGCAGATAGGGCTTCATGCGCGGCTCGGAGACGAACCGCTCGACCCACTCGGGCATCCTGTCGACCACTGTTCCCCCTCCTTCCGGGCATACGGATGCCCGGGACGATGACTCCTCACGGAAAATGACGTGCTGTGCTAACGTGGACGGCGAACGTTCTGGGATCGCCTCTGCTTGCATGCCACTCAGGACATGGCTTATCGGGACCCCGGCCGCAGCGTCATTGCGGCCGGGGTCCCGTGCGTTGCGTCAACGGTAGCCTGCAGGAGCCCCCCTCCGCAAGCGCATTGCCGTGCAATTGAATCTGTTAACCCCTACGAGGGAACGAAACAGGGCCCTGCAGAAGCCCGCAAGGCCCTGTGCGCCACGTGAACGGCTACTTGAAGAAGGCGATCCCGTCGTCCGGCATGTCGTCGGGCAGGGCCTTGGCCCAGCGCTCGACCTCCTCCGGGGTGACGACCTTCTTCAGGTGGGCCGACATGTAGGGGCGCAGCTCGACCTCGGGGGTCTGCTTCTCGCCGACCCACATGAGGTCGCTCTTCACGTAGCCGTACAGGCGCTTTCCACCGCTGTACGGCCCCGAGGCGGCCGTACGCGCGACGGCGTCGGTCACCAGGTCGATCTGCGGCTTCTGGTCGGCCATCTCGCCGTACCAGATCTCGACGACACCGTCGTCGCGGACCATCGTCACCTCGACCTTGCGGTCGGCGTCGATGCGCCAGAAGCCGTGCTCCGACTCCAGCGGGCGGACCTTGTTGCCGTCGTTGTCCAGCACCCAGGTGTGGGACGCGTACTCCAGGAAGTCCCGGCCGTCATGGCCGAAGGTCACCTCCTGGCCGAAGTTGCACTTCTCCGAGCCCGGGAAGTCGTGCACGCCCGCGCCCGCCCAGTTGCCGAGCAGGAAGGCGAGCGGAACAAGGTTCTTGTGGAGGTCGGACGGGATCTCGATCATGAGTGGCGGTTCCTAGACGGGGGTCAGCGCTGGCCCTGGTACAGCTTCTTCACGGTCAGTCCGGCGAAGGCGAGAACGCCGACGCAGACCAGGACCAGCAGGGCTTCGAAGAAGATCTCCACGGGGTGCTCCTCGGATGAGCGGAGTGCGGTGCATGTACACGGGCCGGGCCCCAGCTTACGCGGCCGGGGCCCGGGGGGCCGTGCGGGCCTCCTCACGCCAGCAGTTGGCTCTGCAGGGTCACCGTCTGCTGGAAGGGGACGGGGTTCACGGTGCCCTTGCGGTCCTGGATCACCAGGGCGAGGACGTCGCCGGCGCTCAGGTAGGCGTGGCGGGTCTGATCCTTGCCGTACGGCTTGCTCTCGACGTACGCGACGCGTGAGACGTTCGTGACCAGGGAGGCGTCGGGGAAGTCCTCGTCGGCCACCGATTCGACGGCGCCGCGCAGCGGGTGGCCGGGACCGTCGTACGGGGCGAGCTCGCGGGTCAGCTCGTCGAGCACGGCGGCGGAGTCGAACTGGAGCAGGTAGACCGCGGTGCGGGTGCCGTCGGGCGTGCTCCAGCCGCGGGCCGCGATGTGGCGGAGGCCGTAGTCGGTGAGCTTCTGGGCGAGTTCGTCGCGGTCCTCCTTCTCCGCGTACCGGGAGAGGAAGTCCTTCGTCGGCAGCCAGCCGTCCGTGCCGGCCAGCTCCTTGTCGACACTCGCGCCGTGCGGCGCGGGCAGCACGAGCCGCCGTAGGTCGGCGTAGTGGGAACCGGTCTTGTTCGTGTCCGCGAAGGGGCCGGGGCTGCCGGAGGGCAGCGGGGGTTTCGTGAGTGTGGGGTAGTCCCAGCGGCCGTCCGATTGCGTGGCCAGGCCGGGGACGTCGGTGCGCTCCAGGCCGGCGACGGCGTAGGCGGTCCCGGTGGCGAAGGCCGCGAAGGTGAGCAGGGCGGTGGTCCAGCGGAGGGCGGCGCGCAGGGCTCGGCGGGGCTTGCGGGCCGGTCCCGGGTGCTCGCCGTCGGCGGGTGCGGGCTCCGTGGGCCGGGCGGACTCAGCGGCCTCGGTCTGCTCGGTCATACCGCCTCCCCCGGTTCCGCGATGCGGTCGAGCTGCTCGCGCAGCAGCATGGCGACGCCCTTCTGTTCCATCGGCTTCGGACCGTTCGCGGTGAGGCTGACCAGGACGTTGCCCTGATGGGCGAAGCAGACCATCGAGTCGAGCTTCTCGTCCTTGTCCTCAGGGGCCAGGAAGCAACGGGCGTCCTTGTGTCCCTTGATGGCAGGCCCCTTGCGCAGGATGGCGCCCAGCACGTCGACGAGCTCCTCCTGGTAGCCGGAGAGCTCGCGCACGGCCGACGAGTTCGCCAGCTCGGACAGCTCGATGGTCACCGCGGAGGCATGCTCCGCGTAGAAGGAACTGAGGTAGCTGCGCATCGCGATCCCCTGGAGGCGCTGCTTGTCGATCTGCTTCTCCAACGCCTTGCGCTGGGTGCGCGGCAGCCCGCTCAGCGACTCCTTGCGCAGGGCGGTCGCACGGGCCCCGCTCAGCTGGGCGTCGTAGCCGTACTCCCCGATGTCGGGTCCTCGACTCCAGCTGTCGGTGCCGTACGGCACGAGCATCCCGGCGAGCCCCTTCGCCGAGGCGGGCTTCGCCGTCTCGGGCGTGGCTTTGGGGAACTCCCACAGCGGCGCTCCCGCGTCACGATCGGCGCCGTCGACGGTGGCCACGGTGTATCCGACCCCGCCGATGACGCCGACGGCCAGCACGAGCGACCCCAGGAGAGCGGCGACACGACGACGCCGGGCGGAGGCGCGGGCGGGCCCGAGGGACGCGATGGACTCGGCCGGATCGACGGGCACGGCTGTCCCGGTGGCCTCCGTCGGCGTGACGGGGGCCAGGGGTTCGGTCGGCTCGGTGGGAGTCTCGGCCGCCGTGACAGGACCGGGCTCGGGCGCCTTCGTCGGCGCGTCGGTGTGCTCCGCCGCGAGGTCCGGCTTCGTCAGGTCGGCCGGCACCGGCTGGTTCTCGTTCTCACTCACAGCCGCTCCATCTGACGCTCGGCGAGGTCCATGATCGTCTTCTTGGTGAGCGGCTCGGTGTCGAAGACCCGGATCTCCATGACCACGTCACCTCGCCAGGCGTAGGCCTCCGCCCCGTAGGCCGCCAGGTACCCGGGCTCGGTGTCGGGCTTGTCGTGCACGTACGCCTTGCCCTCCCCGGTGCCGGGTATGGCCCAGCTACGGATCGAGCCCTCCTTCTCCGCCCAGTACTGGTCGTCGGACGCCTCGTCCCCGGCCACGAGGGACTCCTCCTGCCGGTACTGGACCAGGCGGACCGTCACCCGCCTGTCACCGCTCTCCCAGCCCGTGACGGCCGCACGGCGGAAGGTGTCACCCAGCTGGTATCTGAACGCCTCGGCGGGATCGTCGTAGATCTCGGCGTACGCGGCCAGGTCAAGCCAGCCGTCGTCGTCGCCCAGCCAAGCGGCGTCCTTGGCATCACTCGGCTTCTTCAGCAGCAGTTTCCGCAGGTCGCCGTCGGTCTTCACCCGGCGGTCCCGGGCGGCGGACAGCGGCTCGGGCGCGGGGCCCTTGGCCTGGGCGAGCGTCGGCTGGGAGAGCGAGGGCAGCTTGGTCGGCTCGCGGTCGGCCTGGATCAGATATCCGGTACAGCTCCCGGCGACGACACCGAGTACGGCCGCGGCGGCGATCAAGAGAGTCGTACGACCCCGGCGACGCCCACCGGTTCTCTCTTCGGATACCTCGGGTACTTCCAACGCGTCCCCCACAAGACGAGAAGCGCGCATTCCGTATGCGCGCTCACAGGAGACCGCTGGTCAACCTCCGGAGTTGTACTGAAGGTTGATTACGATCCGGGCACATCCGCAACGAAGACGCTGCCCTTGCGCCACGTCACACCGCCATGCGGCGACCCGTCCGCAGTGGCCGGGAGTGGCAGGCCGATCCGGCGGCGCTACGGCCGGCCACCGACCAGGAGCGGCTGATGTGCCGGGTCCGCGCGGCGAACGACCGTGCGCGGGCCGGTCGCTCGGTGTGCCCGGCGACCGACCGCCCGTTCCTGGTGGCCCGTCTGCGGTGCGGGCACGAGCGGGAGGAGGACCTCGCAGGAACCTGCCGCCGCCCTACGATCCGTATCCGCTTTCGAGCGAGGCCCCTGAGCGGGCGGCGCCGCCCGAGTCGGCCACCCGCCCCCGCGGCGTCGGCGCCGACATGCTCACCGCGCTCAGCATCGCGGGGCTGGTGGCGATGATCATCGCGGCGGCCTGACCGCCGTACGCACTACGCTGCCCGCATGGCGAAGAAGCTCGTGATCAAGGTGACCGCCGGAGCCGACGCCCCCGAGCGCTGTTCGCAGGCGTTCACCGTCGCGGCGGTGGCCGTGGCCAGTGGGGTGGACGTCTCGCTGTGGCTGACCGGGGAGTCGGCGTGGTTCGCGCTGCCGGGGCGGGCCGCGGAGTTCGAGCTGCCGCACGCGGCCCCGCTGCCGGACCTGCTCGAGTCGCTCCTCGCGGGCGGCCGGGTCACGCTGTGCACCCAGTGCGCGGCCCGCCGGGAGATCACGGAGAAGGACGTCATCGAGGGCGTACGGATCGCGGGGGCGCAGGTGTTCGTGCAGGAGGCGCTGGGAGACGAGACGCAGGCCCTCGTCTACTGAGCCGACACCGGTACTGAGCCGCGGCGGGCGGCCCTGTGGACTGTCACAGCTGATCGACAATCCGGCGGTCGCCTCACCCGGCACGATTAGTCTCACGCTCGACGGCCACCCGTCCGTCGACAACACCGCCGCTCTGGGGGAATCCACCGCATGCGCGCCCTGCGAATACTTCTGATCATCGCCGTGATTCTGGGCGGGCTGTTCGTCGCCGCCGACCGTCTGGCGGTCCACTTCGCGGAGGGCGAGGTCGCGGACCGGCTGAAGACGCAGGAGGGGCTGACCACGACGCCGAGCGTGGACATCAAGGGGTTCCCGTTCCTGACCCAGGTGGCCGGCGGTGAGCTCGACGACGTCGAGGTCGGGATGAAGGACTACGACGCGGACACCGGCACCAGCGGGGGCACGATCCGCATCGACGACCTGAGCGCCGCCATGAAGGGTGTCGCGTTCTCCGGCGACTACAGCTCCGCCACCGCGTCCACCGCCGCCGGCACCGCGACCATCGCCTACGACCAGCTGCTGAAGGCGGCCGGGTCGGAGGAGGCCCAGCTCCCGCTGGGCGTCACCGCCAAGGTCGTCGGCCTCTCCGACGGCGGGAACGGCAAGATCAAGGTCGACATCAAGGTGAGCGCCCTGGAGAAGCCCGTCTCCGTGCTCAGCACCGTCTCGGTCGTCGACGGCGACACCGTGCGGGTGCACGCCGACTCGATCCCCAGCTTCGGCAACATCACCCTCGCCGACTCCGACGTCCGTTCGATCGCCGACTTCGACCAGAAGATCGAGGGCCTGCCGGGCGGTATCAAGCTCGACAGGGTCGAAGCGGGTGCGAACGGTGTGGAGATCGCGGTGAAGGGTTCGGACGTCAAGCTCGCCGGGTAGGACGAGCCGGGCGGGACGAACGACACGCCGGACGCGTGCGTCCGACAGGCGAGACGGTGACGTCCGTACCGTAGATGTGATGACGGCCGCAGCCGCCCGGGACCCGTGGGAGCACGGCCCGGGCGGCTTTCTTGTCTCACATCCCGGACGATCGCATCTCAACATGCGACACACCGGTGACATGCCGGTATGTCCGTCCCTACGATCGACACCATGAAGCGACAGGCGGATCTCACGAAGCGGCGGGCAGTAGACCTGTGCCGCGTCGCCGCCATGCTCTGTCGCCCCTTCTGAGCGGACGGCACCGGCCTCCGCATCCCCCGCCCTGGCGTCCCAGGGCATCCGTGCGCCCCGCGCACCCTTCCGCACGCCCCGCCGCAACTGCCCCGGAGGAGAAAGAGCATGAGCCGCAGCGACGTCCTGGTCGACGCCGACTGGGTCGAGGCCAACCTCGACGACCCGAACATCGCGATCGTGGAGGTGGACGAGGACACGTCCGCCTACGAGAAGAACCACATCCGCAACGCGATCCGCATCGACTGGACCAAGGACCTGCAGGACCCGGTCCGCCGCGACTTCGTCGACCAGGAGGGCTTCGAGAAGCTCCTGTCGGCCAAGGGCATCGCCAACGACACCCTGGTGATCCTCTACGGCGGCAACAACAACTGGTTCGCCTCCTACGCCTACTGGTACTTCAAGCTGTACGGCCACGAGAACGTCAAGCTTCTCGACGGCGGCCGCAAGAAGTGGGAGCTGGACGCCCGCGAGCTGGTCGAGGAGGTGCCCGAGCGCCCGACGACCGACTACAAGGCGAAGGCCCAGAACACCGCGATCCGCGCCTTCCGCGACGACGTGGTGGCGGCCATCGGTTCGCAGAACCTGGTCGACGTGCGCTCCCCCGACGAGTTCTCCGGGAAGCTCCTGGCCCCGGCCCACCTGCCGCAGGAGCAGTCGCAGCGTCCGGGCCACGTCCCGTCCGCGCGCAACATCCCGTGGTCGAAGAACGCCAACGACGACGGCACCTTCAAGTCGGACGAGGAGCTCAAGGAGCTCTACGCCGAGGAGCAGGTCGACCTCGCCAAGGACACCATCGCGTACTGCCGTATCGGTGAGCGCTCGGCCCTGACCTGGTTCGTGCTGCACGAGCTGCTCGGTGTCGAGAACGTCAAGAATTACGACGGCTCCTGGACCGAGTACGGCTCCCTGGTCGGCGTTCCGATCGAGCTCGGCGCCAACAAGTAAGACACCCCGTTCGACCCGACCGGCCTTCCTTCCGGTCAGACCCCTCTTTGGAGAAAGACATGTGTGGAGCGAAGGCCGGCGGCCCGGACGCCTCGACGATCAAGCCCGGCGAGACCACGATCCAGGGCCAGGTGACGCGTGACGGCGAGCCTGTGGTGGGCTACGTCCGCCTCCTGGACTCGACCGGCGAGTTCACTGCGGAGGTCCCGACCTCCGCGACGGGCCAGTTCCGCTTCTACGCGGCCGAGGGCACCTGGACCGTCCGCGCGCTGGTCCCCGGCGGTACCGCCGACCGTACGGTCGTCGCCCAGCAGGGCGGCCTGGCCGAGGTCGCGATCGCGGTCTGAGGCAGGTCAGCAGTGGGAGGGCCGTACCCCAGGGGTACGGCCCTCCGGCCTGTCCGGGCCTACGCTGGAACCATGTTGGCGCGACGGCGGCATGTCTACTTCGCCATGATGGGCACGTGCATCGGGCTGTTCGTCCTGGCCTGGGGCGTCGTGCGGCTCTGGTCGGTACCGGTGGCCGTGGGGATGTGCGTGGTCGCCATGGTGATCCCCCCGCTCGCCGCGATCGTCGCGAACCGGCGCGGCCCCGACGACCGCTGGTGGGACGACCCCTCCGGCGACCCCAAGTCCGACGAGTGGTGGGACGAGCTGGACGGGAAGAAGCGGCACCAGTAGGAAGGCGGGCATGTCTTCTTCCGCGAGGCTGTCCACCGTCGTCCTCGACTCCCACGACGCCCACGAACTGGCCGCCTTCTACCAGCGCCTGCTCGGGTACGTGGTGCGCGCCGAGGAGCCGCACTGGGTCCTCATCGGACCGCCGGCCGGCACCGCGGGCACGTCCCTGGCCTTCGAGACCGAACCCGCGTACGTGCCGCCCGTCTGGCCCACCCGCAAGCCCGGCGACCAGCAGATGATGCTGCACCTGGACATCGAGGTGGACGATCTGGAGGCCGAGACCGCGCGGGCGGTGGCTCAGGGAGCGCGGCCGGCCGAGTACCAGCCGCAGGACGACGTACGGGTGCTCTACGACCCGTCCGGGCACCCTTTCTGCCTCTGGGTCGAGACGCCTAGCTGATCGCGCGGCCCAGGATGTACACCGCCGGGGCCGCCGCGGCCAGGGGCAGGGCCACGCCTGCTGTGAAGTGCACGAAGCGGGACGGGTAGTCGTAGCTCGCGACCCGGTGGCCGATCAGCGCGCACACCGCGGCGCCCGCGCCGAGCAGGGCGCCCTTCGCGCCGATGCCCGTCATGCCGCCGACGGCGATGCCCGCGCCCGCCGCGGCGAGCAGGGAGACGACCACGGAGGCCGGGGTCGGCAGGGGCAGCGCGCGGGCCAGGACCGCCACGGCCACCGCGGCCGCGCCGACCGTCACCGCGTCCGGGTCCGCGGCGAGGTGGCCGGTCGCGACGATCGCCAGGGCCGCCGAGGCGACGGTCGCCATCAGGCCGTACATCCGCTCGTCGGGGTCGGCGTGCGAGCGGAGCTGCATCACCAGGCTGAGCAGGACCCAGACGCCGAGGGTGCCGAGGATCGCCGCGGGCGCGTTCTCCCGGCCGGCCGTCAGCAGGGCCGCGTCCGCGACCAGCGCGCCGAGGAACGCCAGCGCGATGCCCTGCCGGGCGGGCCACATGCCGTTCAGCCGGAACCAGCCGGCCGCGGTGACGGCCTGGAGGACGACGAGGGGCACGAGGAGGGCGTACGACCCGACGGCCGCCGCACCGGAGAGGAGCAGGCCGAGCAGCGCGGTGAGCGCGGCGGGCTGGATACCGGGCTCGATGACCGGGGACCGGCCTTCGAGCCGGGCACGCTGGGCGTCGGTGACCCGGGCATTGCCGGCGACGGTGGCGGGGCCGTAGTCGGAGGACGCGGCTCCGGGGGCGTCGGGTACGGGAGCCGCGGGCACGGAGCCGTAAGCACCGGGACCGGTGGACGGGGGTCCGTAACCGCCGGGACCGGTGGACGGGGGTCCGTAAGCACCGGGAGCGGCGCCCCCCTGCTGCCCCGCGCCGTACCCCTGCTGCTCCGCGTCGTACGCCTGCTGGGGCGGATACGCCGGCCCCGCGGCCGGTGCCCCGACCTGGGTCTCCCAGGTCTGGCCCTGCCACTGCTGGGTGTACTGCTGGGCGGCCTGCGCGTCGTCGTACCCCTGCTGGGCCGGCCAGCCCTGCTGCGGGTACTGGTCGTAGCCCTCGTACGGCTGGTTCGTCATCGTCACCCTCCTGCGAACGGCGGGAGCACCTCGACCGTGCCGCCGTCGGCCAGCCGTACCGTCTCATGTCCGCGGGTGCCCACGGGGTCACCGTCGACGAGGAACGAGCATCGCCGCAGGACGCGCACGAGTTCACCGGGGTGTCGCTCGCGCGCCGCGTCCAGCGCCTCGGCGAGCGTGGCCGCGTCGAACGGCTCCTCGGCGATCCCGGCCGCGGCCTTCGCGGCGGCCCAGTAGCGCACCGTGACCTTTGGCATCCGCTTCCTCAATCGATCGGTGGTGTACGGGGCCCAGGCTAACCGCCCGCTGTGACAGCCCAGTCCCCGATACGGTCCAGCAACTCGTCGCCGACCGCGTGCTCGGCATGGCCCATGGGCTCGATCCACAGTGCGCCGTGGCCGTCGGCGGCCTCCGCGAGCATCCGCGGGTGGTCGAGGGGGAAGTAGCCGTCGCGATCGCCGTGGACGATGAGCAGGGGGGTGGGGGCGATCCTGGGGACCGCCTCGACCGGGGAGAGGGGGACGGGGTCCCAGTCCCGGTGGTGGATCCGGGTGCGGAACCCGTAGCGGCCCACCAGACGGCCGGCGGGGCGGGTCACCAGCCAGTGGAGCCTGCGCATGGGGGCCGTGCCGCGGTAGTACCAGCGGGCCGGGGAGCTGACCGAGACCACCGCGTCCGTGTGCGCGTCCGCGCCACCGCCGCTCTCCCGCCGGTACAGCGCCGCGTGCCGCAGCACCACCGAGCCGCCCATGGAGAAGCCGACGGTCGCCACACGCGTGTGGCCGAGTTCGCGGGCCCACGCCACCGCGGCGGCCAGGTCCAGCACCTCGCGGTCGCCGACCGTCGAGCGCCCGCCGGAGGCGCCGTGGCCGCGGAAGGAGAAGGTGACCACGCCGCCGTACCGCGTGAAAGCCTCCACCACCCGGCGAACATGCGGGCGGTCCACGTCGCCGGTGAAACCGTGCGCCATCACGAACACCAGGTCACGCGCGGGTGGCCGGGAGGCGTCGTATACGAAGGAGGGCGGATCGTATACGGAATCGATCGTCACACCGTCGTCGGTGTGCAGAAACGTCCGTATAGGTGCAGGTCTGCGCGTCTCAGAGTGCGGACTTACCGTGGAAGACGCCACACGACCTGCCGGATCAATGCTCATGTGGGCTATTCTCGTCGGAACAGGACTCGGGCAATGCAGCCCCCGGGTCCTTTTGTGCTTTCGGATACCCCTGTATACGAAAGCCGTGACCTCGCGGGACCGAGGAGGAACAAGACATATGAGTTCTCTGCTGCTCCTGACCAACGCCCTCCAGCCGTCGACGGAGGTGCTTCCGGCCCTCGGCCTGCTCCTGCACAACGTGCGCGTGGCTCCGGCGGAGGGCCCCGCTCTCGTCGACACCCCCGGTGCCGACGTCATCCTCATCGACGGACGCCGTGACCTGCCCCAGGTCCGCAGCCTGTGCCAGCTGCTGCGCTCGACCGGGCCCGGCTGTCCGCTCATCCTCGTCGTGACCGAGGGCGGCCTGGCCGCCGTCACCGCCGACTGGGGCATCGACGACGTGCTCCTCGACACCGCCGGTCCGGCCGAGGTCGAGGCGCGGCTGCGCCTGGCCATGGGCCGCCAGCAGATCGTCAACGACGACTCCCCCATGGAGATCCGCAACGGCGACCTGTCGGTCGACGAGGCGACCTACTCCGCGAAGCTCAAGGGCCGGGTCCTCGACCTCACCTTCAAGGAGTTCGAGCTCCTGAAGTACCTCGCCCAGCACCCGGGCCGCGTCTTCACGCGCGCGCAGCTGCTCCAGGAGGTCTGGGGCTACGACTACTTCGGCGGCACCCGCACGGTCGACGTGCACGTACGACGGCTGCGCGCGAAGCTCGGCCCCGAGCACGAGTCGCTGATCGGGACCGTCCGGAACGTCGGTTATCGATTCGTTACGCCCGAGAAGGGCGACCGGGTCACCGACGAGGCGAAGGCCAAGGCGGACCGGGCAAAAGTGGAGGATGCGGACGACAGTGCCGCCCTCGAGGACGTAGAGGCGTAGCGGGTCCCGCGCATGGGCATGGCTCCGGCACCGATGTACTCCCGCACGGCTCACAGCGGGAGTACGGGGACCTCCTTCACGCCCTGCCCAGAGCGGGTTTATCCGCGTAGACTCCGCGCGTGGCCAAGGTAACCAGGGATGACGTGGCGCGACTGGCGGGAACGTCCACCGCCGTAGTGAGCTATGTCATCAACAACGGACCCCGGCCGGTCGCCCCGGCCACGCGCGAGCGTGTCCTCGCCGCGATCAAGGAGCTGGGGTACCGGCCCGACCGGGTCGCCCAGGCGATGGCGTCGAGGCGCACCGATCTCATAGGCCTGATCGTGCCGGACGCGCGACAGCCGTTCTTCGCGGAGATGGCGCACGCGGTCGAACAGGCCGCCTCCGAGCGCGGGAAGATGGTGCTCGTCGGGAACTCCGACTACATCGGTGAGCGCGAGGTCCACTATCTGCGCGCGTTCCTCGGGATGCGGGTCTCCGGGCTGATCCTGGTCTCGCACGCGCTGAACGACAACGCGGCCGCCGAGATCGACGCCTGGGACGCCCGGGTCGTCCTGCTGCACGAGCGGCCGGAGGCGATCGACGACGTCGCCGTCGTCCTCGACGACCTCTCCGGCGCGAAGACCGCCGTCGAGCATCTCCTGGGCCACGGCTACCCCTACGTCGCCTGTATGGGCGGCACCGCCGACACCCCTTCCGTCGGCGACCCGGTCTCCGATCACGTCGAGGGCTGGCGTCGGGCCATGGAGGAGGCGGGGCTCCCGACCGAGGGACGGCTCTTCGAGGCGCCGTACAACCGCTACGACGCGTACCAGGTGGCGCTCGGAGTGCTCTCCGGGCCCGACCGGCCGCCCGCCATCTTCTGCTCCACCGACGACCAGGCGATCGGCCTGCTGCGGGCCGCGCGCGAGCTGCGGATCGACGTGCCGGGCGAGCTGGCGGTCATCGGGTTCGACGACATCAAGGAGGCCGCGCTCGCGGATCCGCCGATGACGACCATGGCGTCGGACCGGTCGGCGATGGCCAGGGCCGCGGTGGATCTGGTGCTGGACGACGGGCTGCGGGTCGCGGGGTCCCGCCGGGAGCGGCTGAAGGTGTTTCCGTCGAAGCTGGTCGTGCGCCGGTCCTGCGGCTGCGAATGACGCCTGCGAATGACGCCTGCGAATGACGGCTGCGAATGACGGCTGCGAGTGAGTTTCTGAAGGCCGTCTGAGAACACCTGGCCGGAGGCCAGCGGCGGCTTTATATCGGGCATACGAGGTTCTGCCGGGCTTCTCAGGGAGCACTCAGGAAGCTCTCATGGTCGCGGGACAAGCTTTTTGTCATGACCGAGAGCTTCCGCCGCGACGGCGAGTACGAGCAGTACGAGAACCCCTACCAGGGCGCCCAGCAGCAGCACGCTTCGTCGCCCGTGAACCCCGAGTGGCCGCCCCCGCCGGCCCAGCCGCCCGCCACTGCCCCGCAGGCCCCGGCTCACGCGCAGCCCGCCGCCTTCGCCTCCGGGGGCGCCGGCTCGTACGGCGGTGACGGCAACGACGGCGGAACCGCTCTCCTCACCGCGGCCCCCGGGGAGCCCGGGGCACCCACTCCCGCTCCCGCTCCCAAGAGGCGCACCCGTGGCCCCCTCGCCCTCCTCGCCGCCGTCGCGATCGTCGCCGCGGCGATAGGCGGCGGCACCGCCTACGGCATCCAGGAGCTGACCGGAAACGACAGCACGGTCGCCTCCAGCAGCACCAGCACCAGCGTGGTGCCGTCCTCCGCCAAGGGCACGGTCGCCGGGGTCGCCAAGGCGGTCAGCCCGAGCATCGTCGAGATCAACGCCACCTCGAACGCCGGCGAGTCCACCGGCTCCGGCGTGATCATCACCAGTGACGGCGAGATCATCACCAACAACCACGTCATCTCCGGTGCCTCCACCATCAAGGTGAGCACCAGCGACGGCAAGACCTACACCGCCAAGGTCGTCGGCACCGACAGCAAGAAGGACCTCGCCCTGATCAAGCTGGAGAACGCCTCCGGTCTGACGGTGGCCACCCTCGGCAACTCCGACGGCGTCCAGGTCGGCGACCAGGTCGTGGCGATCGGCTCCCCCGAGGGCCTGACCGGCACCGTGACCAGCGGCATCGTCTCGGCCCTGAACCGGGACGTGACCGTCGCGACCGACGAGGGCCAGAGCCAGGGCCAGGGCGGCGGCAGCGACCAGTGGCCGTTCGAGTTCGGCGGCCGGCAGTTCAACGGCGACACCGGCTCGTCCACGACGACGTACAAGGCGATCCAGACGGACGCGTCCTTGAACCCGGGCAACTCCGGCGGCGCGCTGATCGACATGAACGGCAACATCATCGGCATCAACTCCGCGATGTACTCGGCCACTTCGGACTCGTCCACGGCAGGCAGCGCGGGTCTCGGCTTCTCCATCCCGATCAACACCGTCAAGTCCGACCTGGCCACGCTGCGGGCCGGCGGCACCGACAGCTGACACCCCCCGACCCTCGCGAGGAGTACGCCATGATCAAGCAGGTTTCGCACACGGTGGCCGGTACCGACCCGGCCGGGTTCGCCCTGGCCCTCGACGTGGCGTACGCACTGCACGCCCCGGTGCCCCGGGCGCCCGAGGTGGCGTCCCCGGCGGTGGCCCGCCGCGGGGTGAGCGCCGCCCGCAGCCGTCGTCGCAGCGCCGCACGCGGCTGAGTCCGCCGGAGCACGTCCTTCAGCGCCAGCAGGGAACCATGCGAGGCTGAAAGCGTTGACCACCCTCAGTCCCGTGTCCTTCCCACCGCACCCGAGGAATCCCCAGCCATGAGCCCCGCCGAAGGCGACCGTGACCCCCAGCGCATCCTGATCGTCGACGACGAGCCGGCGGTGCGCGAAGCACTCCAGCGCAGCCTCGCCTTCGAGGGCTACGACACCCAGGTCGCCGTGGACGGCGCCGACGCGCTCGACAAGGCGACGGCGTACCGGCCCGACCTGGTCGTCCTCGACATCCAGATGCCCCGCATGGACGGGCTCACGGCCGCCCGGCGCATCCGCGGCGCGGGCGACACGACCCCCATCCTGATGCTGACGGCCCGCGACACGGTCGGCGACCGGGTCACCGGGCTCGACGCGGGCGCCGACGACTACCTGGTCAAGCCGTTCGAGCTGGACGAGCTGTTCGCCCGGGTCCGCGCACTGCTGCGGCGCAGCTCCTACGCCGCGGCGGCCGGGGCGGGTTCCGTCGAGGACGACGAGGCGCTCACCTTCGCCGACCTGCGCATGGACCTCGCGACGCGGGAGGTCACCCGGGCGGGGCGGCCGGTGGAGCTGACCCGTACGGAGTTCACCCTGCTGGAGATGTTCATGGCGCACCCGCGCCAGGTCCTGACCCGCGAGCAGATCCTGAAGGCGGTCTGGGGCTTCGACTTCGAGCCGTCCTCCAACTCGCTGGACGTGTACGTCATGTACCTGCGCCGCAAGACCGAGGCGGGCGGTGAGCCGCGGCTCGTGCACACCGTGCGGGGCGTGGGGTACGTACTGCGCCAGGGCGGCGCGGAGTGAACAGGGTCGTACGGCGGTACCGGTCCCTTCCGCTCCGGTCACGGCTGGCACTGCTCGTGGCGGCGGCGGTGGCGTTCGCGGTGGCGGCGGTATCGGTGACGTGCTGGTTCATCGTGCAGGGGAAGCTGTACGACCAGGTCGACGGTGACCTGAAGGAGATGGCGAGCAGGCCCGGTACGGTCGAATCGCTGCTCGCGAGGTGCACACAGACCCCGGAGAAGATCACGCAGGTGTTCCCCGGCCGGAACAACTACGTCCAGGCGATCAAGGAAAAGGGCGACCCCTGTGTCGACCCGAACTCCCCGGGCACGGTCGAGGTCACCGATGCCGACAAGAACGTCATCAAGAACGCGCGAGCCGACGAGATCTACTTCCGCAACGGCACCGACGCGGACGGCGACTCCGTACGGGTGCTGACCCGGTACCTGGGCGTCGACACGAACGACTCCCAGGGTGTCGCCCTGGTTCTCGCGACCCCCCTCAAGGGGACCCGGTCCACCCTCAACGAACTCGCCCTCATCCTCCTCCTCGTCTCCGGCGTGGGAGTCCTCGGTGCCGGCGCCGCAGGTCTCTTCGTCGCCCGCGCCGGCCTGCGCCCCGTGGACAAGCTCACCGAGGCCGTCGAGCACGTGGCCCGGACCGAGGACCTCGGCATCCGCATCCCCGTGGAGGAGGACGCCGAGGACGAGGTCGCCCGGCTGTCCCGCTCCTTCAACTCGATGACGAGCTCCCTCGCCAGCTCCCGCGAGCTCCAGCAGCAGCTCATCGCCGACGCCGGGCACGAGCTGCGCACCCCGCTCACCTCCCTGCGCACCAACATCGAACTCCTCACCCGCAGCGAGGAGACCGGCCGCCCCCTCCCCGAGGCCGACCGCAAGGCACTGCTCGCCTCGGTGAAGGCACAGATGACCGAACTGGCCGCTCTGATAGGCGACTTGCAGGAGCTGTCCCGCTCGGAGGGCCAGCGCGGCGAACGCGTACAGGTCGTCTCGCTGGAGGACACCGTCGAGGCGGCCCTGCGCAGGGCCCGGCTGCGGGGTCCGGAGCTGACCGTCAACGCCTCGCTGGAGCCCTGGTACACCCGCGCGGAACCGGCCGCTCTGGAGCGCGCGGTGGTCAACATCCTCGACAACGCGGTGAAGTTCAGTCCCGAGGGCGGGATCATCGACGTCCGGCTCACCCAGGGCGTCCTGACCGTCCGGGACCACGGCCCCGGCATCCCCGCCGAGGAACTCCCGCACGTCTTCGACCGCTTCTGGCGCTCCCCCAGCGCCCGCGCGCTGCCCGGCTCCGGCCTCGGTCTGTCCATCGTGGCCCGCACCGTCCAGCAGTCCGGCGGCGAGGTCACCCTCGACCACGCCGAGGGCGGCGGCACCGTCGCGACCGTACGACTGCCGGGGGCGCCGACTCCGCCACCGGAGGCTCCCGCCGCCGTACTGTGAAGGCCAAGCTGTCGATGTCCTGTCAACCTTCACGCGTTCTCGACCCTACTCGCGGGTTCTCTGCCAGCTTCCTGAGGTGTCGAACAGGTGCCCCACGCATCTGTCCTCAGCACTCAGGAGTGAAGAACCCCCCATGCGTTTGTTTCGTACCTCGACTCTGAAGAAGAGCGCCCTCGCCGCCGCGTCCGCGGCCCTCGCCGTCACCGGCCTGCTGGCCGGTTCGGGGACCGCCCAGGCGGCCGGTCCCGGCGGGGCCCAGAACGTCCGGGGCGTGGACCCCGGGAACACCGACGTCATGCTGGACCGGCTGTGCAGCCAGGAGACCAGCCTGACCGGGGTCTACGGCGCGCTCAACGTCGACACCGGCGAGTTCAAGACGCAGGACGAGTACCTGCGGGACGTGTTCGGGCTGTGGGTGCCCGCCGGACCGTGGGAGCTGTTCCGCGGCTGGTGCGGGTACGCGCAGGCCTCGACCTGGTCCGTGAAGGGCGAGCCCGTCCGCACCTCCGAGTGGACCGGCAACCACGGCACGACCGAGGACAAGGTGACCTTCGTCAGCGGGTACAGCACCAAGACCTTCGCCAAGAAGAGCGTCGGCGCCAACATCAGCCTCTCCCTGGCCAAGAGCATCTTCTCGGGCACCCTGGGCGGCAGCGCCGGCTACGAGTGGGGCTGGGAGAAGACCTCGTCCTTCGAGCGGCGCAGCGAGAAGTCGATACCGCCCTGCAGCCAGGTGGCGACCACCTGGACGCCGTACCAGCGGGTGGTCCGCGTGAACCCGGTGTTCTACGTCGAGGACTACCAGTGGAACAAGGGCGACGGCGAGGTCACCGCGCACACCTGGCGTGGCCGGGACGCGAGCTGGAAGACGATCTACTCGTACGGCTACTACATCGACGGCGTCTCCGACAAGCTCCTGCCCGACGGCCGGCCGGACGGCCGTGAGGACAAGTGGCAGGAGAACCTCGACCCGAAGTCCTGCGCCAAGTAGGCGAATTCGCGCGGCAACCTTCCGTGCGGGGGCGGCGACTGCACTGCGGTCCCTACCCCCCCGCACGGAACGGATGACCCCATGGCCCAGCATCGCCGACGCCGAACCACCGCACTCGCCCTCGGTGTTCCGCTCGCCCTGACGGCCGCCGGAGGACTCGCCTACGGCTTGCTGCCCGGCGCCCAGCCCAAGGCCTCCGCCACCACCACCGCCGCCCCCACCTGGGCCACCGCCACCGCGGACGGCTTCGCCTCCGTCGACGCGCTCGGCCAGAACGGGACGTACGGCGGCCGGGACGGTCAGATCGTCACCGTGAGGACGCTCGCCGACCTGGAGAAGTACGCGACCGCGAGCGAGCCGTACGTCATCGTCGTCGCCGCGGCCATCACCATGGACCCGGTCGGCAAGGAGATCAAGGTCCAGTCGAACAAGACCATCGTCGGGTCCGGGACCTCCGGGCAGATCGTCGGCGGCGGCTTCTTCCTGGGGTCCGGTGTGCACAACGTCATCATCCGGAACCTGACCATCAGGGACGCCTACCAAGGTGTCTGGAACGACAAGGAACACGACTTCGACGCCATCCAGATGGACGGCGCCCACCATGTGTGGATCGACCACAACGATCTGCGGCACATGGCCGACGGACTCATCGACGTCCGCAAGGACAGCACCTATGTGACGGTCTCCTGGAACAAACTCAGCCAGGACAACAAGGCGTTCGGCATCGGCTGGACGGAGAACGTCGTCACCGACATCACCGTCCACCACAACTGGATCCGCGAGACCGAGCAGCGCAATCCCTCCACCGACAACGCGGCCCACGCCCACCTCTACAACAACTTCCTGGAGGACGTGGCCGGGACGGACATCAACTCCTCCTACGGCAACTACTCGCGCGGCGCGACGAAGATGGTCCTGGAGAACTCCTACTTCCAGGGCTTCAAGAACCCGGTCATCAAGGACAGCACCGCGAGCATCGTCCAGAAGGGCAACACCTTCGTGGGCACGAGCGGCAGGAACGAGAGCGGGGGCACCGCCTTCGATCCGAGGACGTACTACGCCTACACCCTCGACACGACGGCCGATGTGCCCGCGCTGCTGAAGTCGGGTGCGGGGCCGCGCGGTTCGATCGGTACGACGGCCACGGCCACCACCAAGGCGGCGGCCACGACGCTCACCGTCGCCAAGGACGGCAGCGGCCAGTACTCGACCGTGCAGGCCGCCGTGAACGCCGTACCGGCGGGCAACACCTCCCGCGTGGTCATCTCCGTGAAGCCGGGGACGTACCGCGAGCTGGTCAAGGTGCCGTCGAACAAGCCGCACGTGACCATCCAGGGCACGAGTTCCAGCCGTAATGACACGGTGATCGTCTACAACAACGCGTCCGGCACCCCCAAGCCCGACGGCTCGGGCACCTACGGCACCGGCGGCAGCGCCACGGTCGCCGTGGAGGCCGACGACTTCCAGGCCCGCAACCTGACGGTCTCCAACGACTTCGACGAGAAGGCGAACCAGAACATCGCCCAGCAGGCCGTCGCCCTGCGCACCGCCGCCGACAAGGTGTTCCTCGACGGGGTCATCGTCACCGGCGACCAGGACACACTGCTCGTGGACACCGCCGCCAAGGACAAGCTGGGCCGCGTCTACATGAAGAACTCCTATGTCGTCGGCAACGTCGACTTCATCTTCGGCCGGGCCACCGCGGTGATCGACAAGTCAGTCATCACGCTGAAGAAGCGCTGGGACGGCTCCTCGGCCGGTTACGTCACCGCGCCCAGCACCGCCGCCAACCGCAAGGGCATCCTCATCGCCAACTCGACGGTGAACGGGGACGTCTCGGCCGCGAGCTTCTACCTGGGCCGCCCCTGGCACGCCGGCGGTGACGCGAGCCTCGACCCGCAGGCGACGGTCCGCAACACGTCCTTGAGCGCGGCGGTCAAGTCCACGCCGTGGACCGACATGAGCGGCTTCTCCTGGAAGGACGACCGGTTCGCGGAGTACAAGAACACCGGCGCGGGCTCGGGAGCGGCCTCCTCCAACCGGCCGCAGCTGACCGACGCGCAGGCCGCCGACCAAGAGGTCGCGGACTGGCTGGGCGACTGGACGCCGAGCGCGTCCTGATCTGGTCCGCTCCTCTGTCAGACCCCCGATCTAGGCTGGTTCCGCAGATCAGGAAGTCGGACGGGGGAGCGGAACAATGGTGCGTATCGAAAGGCATCGGGTCGGCGAGGCGGCCGTCTCGGCGGTGCGGAAGGACTTCGCGAACAGGATCGGTTCGCAGGTCCACTCCATGTCCAAGGCCGGCCCGGTGACGGCGTGGGAGTGGTGGCTGATCGCCCAGGAGTTCGTCGAGTACCTCGGCGCGCTCTCGGTGGAGACCCCCGATCTGCACTCCCCCGAGGCGAAGGCGGTCCTGGAGGACGCGGCCGAGGCGGCGGCCGGCGCGGTGGCGTACGCGGCGTACTTCCCGCGCGACCACTTCGAGGTCTTCCTCACCTACCCGAACTGGGGCCTGGTCTACGACCGCGAGCCCGGCGGCACCCCGGAACCGGTCACCGCCGCCAAGTGGCTGGACGCCTTCTGCCTGGCGATCCTCGTCGAGAAGACCCAATGGCACGGCGAGGCCTTCCACTTCGCGCGCGAGGCCCCCCAGCAGGGCCGTTCCGGACACCCCGACGCCGAACTGATCAACGGCTTCATGGCGTACGTCATCGGCGACACCGACGACGGCA
This sequence comes from Streptomyces sp. NPDC005303, assembly GCF_040607335.1. Classification (NCBI taxonomy): domain Bacteria; kingdom Bacillati; phylum Actinomycetota; class Actinomycetes; order Kitasatosporales; family Streptomycetaceae; genus Streptomyces; species Streptomyces sp. NPDC005303. Next base: position 143,352 of record NZ_JBEXGM010000014.1, read on the forward strand.
CCTACCCGCCCTCCCGCGAGCAGAAGCTCACGGCGCTCGACGCGGCGCTCGACCGGATCCGGGCGCTGGAGGCGGAGACCGGCCGGCAGCTGGCCGGTCAGCCGTACGGCATCGGGCTGCAGGCGCTGCGCGCGCTGACCGCGGGCGACCGGGAGGGGTTCGGCGAGGCGGTCGTACGGCTGTTGAGGCCGCTGACCGGCGTGACCGGGCCCGGAGCGCGTCCGGGCAGTCTTCTCCCGCTGCTGCCGATCGCCCTGACGGCGCTGGCGTACCGGGACGAGGGCTGGCCGCCGCCCGTCGACACCGACTACCTGCCGGACGCGCTGGTCACCGGGTTCAAGGCCACCCCGCCGCGGGTGGGGCCCTACGGCAGGGACCGCCGCCCGGACGCGGTGGCCGATCTCGCCGCGGGAGTGGTGGAGTTCGGGCGGACCCTGGAGCCGCGTCCCCTGGATCCGGACAGCGAGGAACAGTTCGAGCGGTACACCCGGGACGCCGTGACACCGGTGCCGGGCAAGTCGCTCAGCACCTTCGAGCTGGCCTACGCCGTCACCTATCAGGAGTTGCTCTTCCGGACCCGTGCCGCGCACGCGCCCGACGCGAGCGACGCCCAGCTGGAGAACCTGCGGCTGGCCGCGGAGCTGGGCGCCGCGCTGTTCCGTACGACGCTGGCGGAGCCCGGCACCGATGTGCCGGTGACGATCGACGGCAGGACCGTGACGTACCCCGCCTGCCGGGACGAGGACGCCGGGCCGGGGACCTGGCACCGGGCTGTGCACCTCGCGCTGATCACGGGGCGGCGGGAGCATCTGGCGCCGCTCGTGCTGGCGGGGCCGGAGCGCGCCGGTCCGGACCGTTCCGTGTCGGCCTCCTATCGCCGGGCCCTGCACGACTACCTGCGCGGCGAGGACCCCGAGCCCGCCACCGACCTGGCTCTGCGGGACGTGCGCAAGGCCTGCGACCAGGGCTTCCCGCCGCCGCCCGCCGTGCTCTTCTCCCAGCTGGTCGAGGGCGACGAGGAGAGCTTCAACCTGGCCCTCCTGGACGCCCTCACGGCCCACCGCGACCATTACGCCATAGCCGACCGCCCCTCCGACCCCGACGCCGCCCTCAGCCTCGACATCCTGGCCCTCGCCTGCCACGCCCGCCGACGGGGCTGGGAGATCAGGGTGCGGTCGCCGTATCTGCCGGCCCGGATCCTGGGGACCGCGAAGCCGTTCTGACCGAAGCCTCCAGACCGTGCGGGGCCGGGGTACGGCCTGCGCGTCAGCGCCTGAGCAGCACCGTGTCGTCCGGCGGCTTCCGCAGGATCATCGTGTCCTCCGGGAGCGGGCCCAGCAGACGGGCGTAGGCGCCCCGGCGGGCCACCAGTTCCGTGTGGGTGCCCGCTTCCACCAGGCGTCCGCCGTCCACCACCAGGATGCGGTCCGCGTCCGGGGCCAGGCTCAGATCGTGAGTGATCATGATGGTGGTCCGGCCGGACATCAGGCGGCGCAGGGGCTGGACCACCTGGCGGGCGGCGACCGAGTCGAGGCCGGCGGTGGGTTCGTCGAGGATCAGGACGGGCGCGCCCCGGAGCATCGCGCGGGCGACGGTGATCCGCTTGAGCTGGCCGCCGGACAGCGCCGCCGTGCCGGGGGCGATCTCGGTGTCGTAGCCCTCGGGGAGGGCCGAGACGAAGTCGTGGGCCGCGGCCGCGCGGGCCGCCTGTTCGATCTCCTTCTCGCTCGCGCCAGGGCGGCCCGTCTCGATGTTCTCGCGGATCGTGCCGTTGAGGATCAGCGTCTCCTGCGGGAGCAGGGCGATCTGCTCGCGCAGGAACTCCAGGCCCAGGTGCGTGAGCGGCACGCCGTCCAGGGTGATCACGCCCGCTGAGGGGTCGTAGAAGCGGGTGAGGAGCTTGGACAGGGTGGACTTGCCGGCGCCGCTCGGGCCCGTGATGATCACCAGTTCGCCGGGGGCGGCGGAGAAGGACACATCGGTGAGGGAGTCGCGGTGGGCGCCCGGGTAGCGGAAGTGCACGCCGTGGAAGCCGACCCAGCCGTGGACCGGCCAGGTGGGGACGGGTTCGGCGGGGTCGCCGACCGACGGTTTCGCGTCCAGGATCTCGTTCAGGCGCTGGGCGCCCGCGGTGGCCGCCGTGAGGGTCAGACCCAGCCGGCCGAGGTTGCGGACCGGCGGGTACAGGTAGCCGATGAAGGCGGCGAAGGCGAGGAGTTGGCCCAGCGTCATCCGGTCGGCCGAGATCTCCCAGACGCCCAGGCCGATCACGGCAAGTACGCACAGGGTCTCGACGACCTCGACGAACTGCTCGTACATCTCGCTGAGCCGGGCCCCGCGCACGGACGCCTTCATCCAGGCGCGGGCCTCGCGGTCCAGGCGCCGCTCCTCGTCGCGGCGGCGGTTGTACGCCTGGGTCAGCACGACGTTGCCCAGCGACTCCTCCACGACGGAGGTGATCGCGCCGTCGGCGACCCGCTCGTCCTGCGAGACCTCCTTGATCCGGCCGGAGAAGCGCCGGGCGGCGAACAGGAACAGGGGCGCGAGGACAAAGGTGGCGAGCGCCAGGTCCCAGCGCAGATACAGGGCGGCCGCCGAGTAGAAGACGGCCGAGAAGGCGGCGGCGACGGTACCGACGACGCCGGACACCACCATCTGCTCGATGGCCTCGACGTCACCGGTGAGGCGTTCTACCAGGTCGCCCTGGCGGTGCTGCTGGAAGAAGTGCGGGGGCAGGTCCTGGATGTGCCGGAAGACCTTCGCGCGCAGCCGCAGCACGAATCTCTCCGCCGTCCAGGTCGCGAGCGAGTTGCCGAAGTAGCCGACGAGCGCGCCGAGTGCGGCGACGCCGAGCCAGGCGCCGGCCGGACCCCAGAAGGCGCTGAGCGAACCGGCCCTCAGGGCGGTGTCGGTGAGCTCCGCGAACAGGAGGATCGCCGCGGTCTCGGCGAGCGCGGACACCACCACGCAGACGACGATGGCCGCCAGCCACTTGCGGTCGCCGCGGGTCAGCGGCCAGAAACGGCGAAAGGCCTCGCGGACTTCCCTCATGACGACTCCCTTTCAGATACGGCGGTTCCGGGCGGCGGAGACGGCCGAGGCGGGGCCACCGACGCGAGTCGCGCTCGCTGACCGGTGGCCCCGCCTCGTGGCGTGCCGGCTCAGCCCTTGGGGGCGACCGGGCGGCGCTTCGGCTCGTGCTTCTTGCACGCCTTCTTCTTCGGAGCCGGAGCGGGCTTGGCGGCCTTCTTCACGGGGACGATCTTGTGGAAGCTCATGCCTGAATCCTCACTGTGAATGAATTTGACACAGGAATTTAAGGGCGGACATCTACGGACCGACCGCCAGTCCTGAGCCCTTCACGCGCACCCGTATGCCCTCCTTCATCACGCGCACGTCCCGCAGGCGCAGTTCGCCGCTCGGTGGCTCGGGCAGTCGGAAGCCGAGGGAGAGGCGGTCGGCGAGCACCGGGCGGGTCAGCCGGGAGAGCGCGCCCAGGAGCGCCGGGTCCAGGCCCAGGCGGTCCAGGAGTTCGGGGTGGGCGAGGGCGAGATCGAGGAGGTTCAGGCGCATGGCCCCCCGTACGAACTCCGGGCGGCCGGTCAGCCGGGACAGCGCCGCGTCGGAGCGCTGCGCCTCGCGCACGGTGGAGTCGGGCACGCCCAGCGCGCGCACCACGGACGGGACCGCCAGCAGGGCCCGGGCCCGGCGGGTCTCCCGGGCCAGGGCCGCGGCGGACCCGGGCGTCAGATGCAGGCCCTCCGAGGCTCGGGTGCCCGGCCGGTAGGTCGCCAGCTCCCCGATGTCCAGGCGCATCCCGCCGATCCGGGTGTCGACGCCCCGCTCGCCGTCACGCGCCACCCGCACGTCGGCCCGCAGCCTCAGGTCGTGCCCGGCGACCGGGAGCGTGCCGCGCACGGCGACCCGGTCACGGCCGGCTTCCCGGAACGTCACCTGGGACGCGCCGAGTTCACGGTTCATGTCGGCGAAGGAGAGCAGGACGTCACCGTCCAGCTCGGGAACGCGCGCCCCGCGCACGGAGGTCGGCCCGTCGCCGTCGAGCCGTATGTCATGGGCGGTCGCCGACACCGCGGCCAGCGTGACCCGGTCGGCGGCCACGTCCGGGACGGTCAGCTTCACCGAGTCCAGGCGTTTGCCCACGAGTTGGGGCAGAAAGGGGAAGCCGTCGATCTCCACCTCGGGCGCCGCGGTCAGCCGCAGCCGGTCCTTGAGGGTCTCGGCGGCCCGGTGCTCGGCGTAGAGGACGGCCCAGCGGTCGGCGAGGGTGAGGAAGGCGGCCAGCACCAGCAGCGAGGCGACCGTCCTCAGCGCGAAACGGCCCCGCCGAGGGCGCCGGCGACTGCGGCGGTGGCTCGGCGGGGCCGGTCGTTCAGGCTCTTCGTCGTAGTACGGGTAGGGATGCGTCGGTATGTGATGGGGGGCACGCATCGATCCATCCGATCATGCGAACGCCCCCCACCCGCAACCCGCACCGGGCACGTGCGACTCAGCTCACGATCGTGATCCGGTTCGCGACCGGCGGCGCGATCGGGCTGCTCGCCGACGAGTTGGCGGTCAGGTACTCCACGAGAGCGGCGAGGTCGTCGCCGCCGACGAGGTCGTTCGTGCCCTGCCCCAGCGTGGTGAAGCCGTCGCCGCCGCCCGCGAGGAAGCTGTTCGTCGCGACGCGGTAGGTGGCCGCCGGGTCGACGGCCGTGCCGTTCAGCCGCACGGAGTCGAGGACGATCCGCTCCGCGCCGGTCTTGGTCAGGTCCAGGGTGTAGGTGAGGTTCGCCGACGGCTGCAGCACCTTCGGCGAGGCCGCGTTGCCGCCGCTCACCTGCTCCTGGAGCACCTTGAGCAGCTGGGCCCCCGTGAAGTCCTGGAGGTTCACGGTGTTGGAGAACGGCTGCACGGTGAACCCCTCGGCGTACGTCACCACGCCGTCGCCCTCGGTCCCCTTGGCCGCGTAGGTGAGGCCCGCCCGGACCCCGCCCGGGTTCATCAGCGCGAGGTCGGTGCCGGGGTCGAGCTCCTTGCCGTACGCGAGCTGCGCGTCGGCGATCAGGTCGCCCATCGGGGACTCGGTGCCGGTGTTCGGGACGTCGGCGGAGATCCAGCCGACCGCGCGGTTGCCGATGGGCGCCGCGAGGGTGTTCCACTTGCCGATCAGCTGGGTCATGTCGGGCGCCTTGGCGACGGTCCGGGTGACCACGTGGTTCGCGGACTTCACGGCCGTACGGGCGATGTCGCCGGTGAAGCGGTCGTACGTCAGCGTCGTGTCCGTGTAGAGCCGGCCGAAGGAGGCGGCCGAGGTGACCATGCGGGGCTTGCCCGAGGGGTCGGGGATGGTGCACACGTACGCGGCGTGCGTGTGGCCGGTGACCAGGGCGTCCACGGACGGCGAGATGTTCTTGGCGATGTCGACGATCGGGCCGGAGATGCCGTCGCCGGCGCCCGGGGAGTCACAGTTGTAGTTGTACGACCCCGAGGCGGGCTGGCCGCCCTCGTGGATGAGGGCCACGATCGACTTCACGCCCTGCTTCTGGAGCACGCGGGCGTACTTGTTGATCGTCTCGACCTCGTCCTTGAACTTCAGGCCCTTGACGCCCTCGGCGGAGACGACACCGGGGGTGTCCTCCAGGGTGACGCCGATGAAGCCGACCTTGACGTCCTTCTTCTTCCACACCCAGTAGGGCTTGAGGATCGGCCTGCCGGTCTTCTCGTCCAGGACGTTCGCCGCGAGGTAGGGGAAGTCGGCGCCCTCGAACTTCTTGTCGGTGTAGCAGCCGGCGGTGGGGTGGCAGCCGCCGTTCTGGAGACGGGCCAGTTCCTTGGCGCCCTCGTCGAACTCGTGGTTGCCGACGCTCGTCACATCCAGGTCGAGCTTGTTCAGCGCCTCGATGGTGGGCTCGTCGTGGAAGAGACCCGAGATGAGCGGAGACGCGCCGACCATGTCACCACCGGCGGCGGTGACGGAGTAGGGGTTGCCCTTGCGGGCCTCCCGCAGATGGGTGGCGAGGTACTCGACGCCCCCCGCGTCGATCGTCTTCGGCGTCCCGTCCGCCTGGAGCTCGGTGACCCGGCCGGAGGATCCGGACGGCGGCTCCAGATTTCCGTGCAGGTCGTTGAAGGACAGCAGCTGGACGTCCTGGTAGCGGCTCGGCAGCGGCTTGCCGTGCTGGTTGTCGTGCGCGCCCGCGGGCAGCGCGGCGGCGAGGGCGCCGACGGTGGCGAGACCGGCGGCCGCGGCGACGAGTCGGTACGTACGTCTGTGGCGCTGTTGCTGCTGGGACATGGCTGGCATACGCCCCCCTGAGTTCGGGATGTGAGAGTGGCCCCGTCCGGCGCAGCCTAGGGTCAACGCGCGTAGCGCAACAGAGGTTTCGTGGTTACATCCTGGTTGCTTCTTTGCCGCCGCTTTGCCGGGACCTCCCCTTACCCTCGTAGCCATGACCAGCGACGACATCGCACGCCCCGGCATCTCCCGCTCCATCGAGACCCTCTCGGCGCTCTCCCCGGACCAGACCGAGGCGGTCCTCGGGCTCCTCGCCGAGGCCGCGCAGGCCGACGGCCAGCAGGCGGTGTCCGAACAGGGCCGGTTGCAACTGCGGGGCGGCACCCGCGAGGGCGTGTCCCATCTGCTGCTGTTCGTCGGCGACGAACTGGCCGGCTACGCCCAGCTGGAGGACACCGACCCGGTGGAGGCCCCCGCGGCGGAGCTGGTCGTCCACCCCGCCCACCGCGGTCGCGGTCACGGCCGCGCGCTGGGCTCGGCGCTGCTCGCCGCCTCCGGCAAGCGGCTGCGGGTGTGGGCCCACGGCGGCCACAGCGCCGCCCGCCACCTCGCCCAGGTCCTGGGCCTGACCCTCTTCCGCGAGCTACGGCAGCTGCGGCGCCCCCTGACCGGCCTGGAGCTGCCCGACCCGGTGCTCCCGGCGGACGTGACGGTCCGCGCCTTCGTCCCCGGCGAGGACGACGCCGCCTGGCTCGCGGTGAACGCGGCCGCGTTCGCCCACCACCCCGAGCAGGGCTCCCTGACCCAGCGCGACCTCGACGACCGCAAGTCCGAGGCCTGGTTCGACCCCGCGGGCTTCTTCCTGGCCTTCCGGGACGGCGAACTGGTCGGCTTCCACTGGACCAAGGTGCACGCGGCCGAACAGCTCGGCGAGGTCTACGTCCTCGGTGTCCGTCCCGGCACCCAGGGCGGCGGCCTCGGCAAGGCCCTCACCACGATCGGCCTGCGCCACCTCGCCGCCCAGGGCCTGCCGACCGCGATGCTCTACGTCGACGCCGACAACAAAGCGGCCGTCTCGGTCTACGAACGGCTCGGCTTCACGACGTACGAGACCGACCTGATGTACCGCACGGAGACGTGAGGCCCGATGGCTCCCAGCAAGACGTGAGGTCCCGATGAAACTGACCGAACTCGTCGCCCTGGTCCTCACCGACCTGTCCGCCGGGACCCCCGCGGCCCCGAAGGTGTCGTACTCCCCCCCTCGACGAGGGCTGGGTGGAGGTGCTCCTCCAGGACGACGACGGCATGGGCGTCGGCTTCGGGGTCGATCCGGCACGCCCCGAGACCGACGTGCTGTGCGACCTCGCCGACCGGATCCCTGTCGCCTACGTCGAGTTGTACGCCGTCGGCCTGCCGGTCGTACCCGGCACGCCGCGCCCCGCCCGGGCCGACGTGGTGGACGGGGTCGCGGTCTGGACGGACCCGGCGGGCGGGCCGTGGTCCTGCCCGGTGGGCCGGTACGGCGACGCCGTACGGTCAGGACGCCAGGTGTGACCTGAGACCGCGCACCGGCTCCACCGCGCAGGCCGCTCCCAGCAGGACCGCGCCCGCCAGCACCACGGCCCACCGCAGGTGCGCCGCCTCCCAGTCCGGGGCTCCCACCGGGACGAACAGCTCCCAGCGGGCGGGAAGCAGGAGAGGGGCGAGGAGGGCCAGGGTCAGGACGCCGGCCGCCACCGAGGGGCCGGGTTCGGGTTCGTCCGTGAAGCGGACCGCCAGTGCCGCGGCGGCCAGCGCGAGGACGGCCGTCGCCGCCGCCTCCAGGGTGATCGCTCCGAGAGGCGGCCGTGCCCGTCCCGGCAGCAGGGCCAGCGCGGCCGCCCACCACAGCGCGGCGACCGGGGCGACCAGCGCGACCCGCAGCCCACTGCGGACCCAACGCCGGGTGGGCACAGGGGCGGTGAGCCGACGGGCCGGGTCGTCGAGGAGAAAGGCCAGGCCCAGGGCGAAGACGAGGGCGGCGGCCCGGAGAAGGTTCAGGCCGAGCCAGTCGTCCGGCGAGCGGGACAGCAGCCGGGGCAGACCGGCGACCAGCAGGCCGACAACCGCCGCGGCGCCGACAGCCCGCCACGGCACGGTCCGCGCCACGGCCACCACGAGCACCCCTCGGGTGCCCCCGTCACTCCTGCGCACAGTCCCGCTCCCCCTTCGGCACCTCGGTCCCCAGCATCCGCGCCACCCGGTCCGTAGAGACCCCGGACCTGGTCAGCTCGGCCCAGTGCCGCTTCACGGAGGCGGTCACCTCACCGCGCGGCCGACCCAGCAACTCCCGTACGACATCGGTCTGTCCCGCCGACATGGACAGCCCGCTGGTCGGGGCGAGGACGCTCCCGGACCCGGTGACGCTGTCGTCGATCCGGACGTTCGCGAGGTCGGCCATCGGGTGCGCGTCGGCGCCCAGGGCCAGCCACATCGCGGTGACCACCCTGCCGTCGCACAGCTCGCTGCCCTTCGACTCGTCACCGGCGACCAGCACATAGGCGACGGCGACCGCGAACGCGGGGACCCGGTTGCCGCCCCACCGCGTGTCGACGGTGACCTGGTGCGGTGTGGTGAGCGGTTCCATCGCCGCGTCGCCGTCCAGGCCGTAACGGGCCTCGACCCGCTGCCGTACGAGAAGGGGCTGCCGGGCGGCGGTACCGCCGGCCAGGGACTGGACGCGGTCCACGACGCCCGCCCAGGCGCCCGTCCGGCCGGTCCACTCGGGGAAGGCGCAGTAGGTCGAGCCGCCGTGCCGCACACACGACTGGTCCCGCTGCGGGGAGACCGTGGCCTGTTCGCGGGCGGCGGCCAACTCAGGTGACACACCCGCGGACTGGCCCACCGCGCCGGCCAGCGTCAGCGCGAGCGCACCCGCCGCGCCGGCCTTCAGCGACAGCACCCGGCCGCCGCTGGCCAGGACCGCGGCGAGGGCCAGCAGCAAGATCAGACCCGTCAGATACAGCGCGTGCCAGGCCGCGGGGCGGCCGACGAGGTCCGACGGGAGGACGGTGCCGCCGCTGGTCTCGCTCACGATCGGCGACAGCCACCGCGTCCACTGGGCGTCGTCGGTGCCCGTGGAGAGGAACACGCTGAAGACGAAGAGTCCGACCACGCCGACCGGCGCCGCGAACGTGGACGGGACCAGCCGGGCGAGCAGCACCCCGAACGCGCCGCACAGCAGCACGTACAGGGGGCCGACGGCCAGTTCGGCGAGGGAGCCGTGGCCCACGGCGCCCGCCCTGAGGGCCTGCCGGGTGAACTCGCCGAGCACGACCAGCGCGGTGACGGCGACGAAGGGCACCACCGACAGCACGTGCGCGACCGTCCGCCGCCACGGCTCCATGACCAGCACGTCGAACTGCCGGTCGGTACCGCGTTTGCGGGAGCGCAGGGTGCACCGGTTGACGCACACGAACAGGGCGATCCCCAGCAGCAGGGGCCCGGCCTGGGTGTGCCGGTCGGCGTCCTGGAGGGCCGGGAAGGCGTCCATGCCTTCCTTCGAGTCGAACAGCGTCCAGGCGGTGTAGCCGACGTACAGCACGAGGGTCACCAGCACCGGGATGTACCGCAGCAGGTCGCGTGCCTCGAACCGGGCGAGGGCGAACACGGCGGCCCAGGAGCGTCGTTGATCGTCCTCGGGTACGGCGGCGGTCTCGGCCGGCGTCTTGGTGGCCAGGCTCATGCGGTCGCCACCTCCGCGTCCACGTCGTCCAGGGTGAGCAGGTAGCCGTCCTCCAGGGTGGGTTCGAGGAGATCGGCACCGGTGGGCGGGTCGCCGACGTTGCGGAAGGAGCCGGTGCCGGTGCGCCAGCCCGCCTTGGCGCCCGGGGCGCGTTCCGTGCTGCTCCACACCCGGCCGGCCGCGCGTGCGGTCAGTTCGGCGGGGGTGCCTTCGAAGAGGATGCGGCCGCGGGCCATGACGAGGACACGGTGGCAGAGCATCGCCACGTCCTCGGTCTGGTGGGTGGACAGGAGCACGGTCCGCCCCTCACCCGCCTGCGCGATCAACTCCCTGAACCGCATGCGCTGTTCGGGGTCGAGGCCGACGGTCGGCTCGTCGAGGACAAGGAACCCGGGGTCGCCGACGAGGGCCGCGGCCAGCGCGACCCGCTGCCGCATCCCGCCGGACAGCTTCTTGATGCGCTGGGCGCGTACGTCCCCGAGGTCGACCTCCTCCAGCACGCGCCGCACCTCGCGGTGGCGTGCGGTGCGGTCGGTGAGCTCCTTGAGGATCGCCACGTAGTCGACGAACTCGAAGGCGCTGAAGTCCGGGTGGAACCCCGGGGTCTGCGGCAGATAACCGAGCGAACGACGGACCTCCTGACGCCCTCGCGAGCTGCCCGGGTCGTGGCCGAGGACCGTGAAGGAGCCCCGGTCGGCGGGCACGGCGGTGGCCAGCACCCTGAGCAGGGTGGTCTTTCCGGCCCCGTTGGGCCCGAGCAGCCCGGTCACACCCGGCGTGAGCCGCAGCGACACGTCGTCGAGGGCGCGGGTGCCGCCGTAGCGGAGATGGAGCCCGGAGGCGGAGACGGTGGCGGTCATTCGGCGCTCCCGTTGAAGAGGTCGAAGCGGTCACGGAGAAGAAGGAGCAGCCCTGCGGCGAGTGCGGCGACCGCCCCGGCCACGCCCTGCCCGGTCGCCGTGAACGGCGCGAGCGGGTCGGCGTTCGTGTGCTGCGCGGACAGCAGTACGGCGATCCAGGCGCCGCCGACCAGGGACGGGGCGAGGACCGGGCCGAGCCTCGGGGTGAGGGCGAGGCCGGTCGCGGTGAGGGCGAGGGCGGGCAGCAGCCAGGCCAGGGCGCGCAGGCCGTAGCCGGGCAGGGCGAGGGTGGCGAGCCCGTTGAGGCCGAGGCCCGCGACCAGCACGGCGAGCGTGCGGATCATCAGCAGCCGGAAGCCGTGGGTGGGCGCGACGACCGTCATCTCGTAGGTCGGGTCCAGCACCGGACCGTACGACAGCGCCACGCCGGCGAGCGGCAGCAGTGGGGCGAGGGCGAGGAACAGGGTCGGCGACTCGGTCGTCCGCACCGCGCCGACGGTCACCAGCAGCAGGAACACCACGGCCGCCAGCCACGAGCGCCGGAGCACCGGCGTGGCCGCGAGCAGCCGTGCCGTGTGGTCGGCGATCCCGACCCGGGTCAGGAGCGCCTCGAACCATCCCGGCCGGGGCGCGTCCAGTTCGGCGTCCAGCCGTTCCCACCCGGAGTCCAGCGCCACCGGGTCGGTGACCTCGGCGAGCAGCCCCCGGCACTCGGCGCAGCCGGCCAGATGGGTGTCGGCGGACCAGAGCAGGGGGGCGGCCAACTCGCCCTGGGCGTAAGCCCGTAGATCGTCCTCGGCCACATGCCACGTCATGCCGCCACCTCCTCGACTCGTCCCTGTGCCGCAACACCGGGCACCTCGGGCCCCGTCCGCCTCCACGGTCGTCCGTCGCCGTTCACGCGAGCGCCTCCCTCAGTTGCTTGCGGGCCCGCATCGCCCGGGTCTTGACCGTGCCGGGCGGGATGCCCAGCAGGACGGCGGCCTCGCGGGTGGTCAGTCCGTCGATGACCGTCGCCTGGAGCACCGCCCGCAGCTCCGGTGACAGCCGGACGAGGGCGCCCGCGAGGTCCCCGTGCTCCACCCCCGCGAGCACGCGTTCCTCCGCGGACGCCTCGTCCCGGTGCCGCAGCCGGGACAGGGTCTGCCTGAGCCGGCCCCGCGCCCCGTCACCGCGCAGCGCGTCGATCAGCCGCCGCGAGCCGATCCGCCACAGCCACCCGGCCACGTCACCTTCCTCGCGATAACGCGCGGTCCCCCGCCACACCGCGAGGAAGGTCTCCTGTACGACGTCGTCGACCACGCCCGCGTCCGCGCAGCGCCCCCGCAGCCGGGCGAGCAGCCAGGGCGCGTACCGCCGGTACAGCTCCTCGAAGGCGCGCCGGTCACCGTCGGCCGCGATGGCCCGCAGCAGATCCCCGTCGCTTCTCGTTTCCCTCACGCCCCTTCATCGGACGACCCCCGCCGACCGGTTCACCCGGCGACGAGGAAACCACGCTTGACTTTCCCGGCCCCCTTCAACCACCCTTTCACTACTCAATTAGTGAAAGGGTGGTTGTCCGCGTGGTCGAGTACCGCATCGACCGGCGCTCCGGCGTCGCCACCTACGTGCAGATCGTCCAGCAGACCAAGCAGGCCCTCAGACTGGGTCTCCTCGAACCCGGGGACAGGCTCCCCACGGCCCGCGAGGTCGTGGAGGCCACCGCCATCAACCCGAACACCGTGCTCAAGGCATACCGCGAACTGGAGCGCGAGGGCCTGGTCGAGGCCCGCCGCGGGCTCGGCACCTTCGTCCGCAGGACGCTCGGCGCCGGCGCCCACGCGGCCGACACGCCCCTGCGCGCCGAGCTCGACGACTGGGCGAAGCGCGCCCGGTCCGCCGGCCTGGGCCGCGAGGACGTCGACGCGCTCTTCACCGCCGTACTCGACGAGCACTTCCCTAAGGGGGACCAGTGAGTTCCACCAGCACCGCCCCGGCCGTCGCCCTGGAGGCGTCCAGCCTGGGCAAGCGGTACGGCAGGCGGGCCCCGGCCCTCGACGGCTGCTCCTTCCGGCTGCCCATGGGCCGCATCAGCGCACTGGTCGGCCCCAACGGCGCCGGGAAGTCCACCCTCCTCGCCATGGCCGCCGGCCTGCTGCGGCCCACCTCCGGCACGCTCACCGTCCTCGGCCGGGCGCCCCGCGAGGCCCGCGACCGGATCGCCTACCTCGCCCAGAACAAGCCGCTGTACCCCCAGCTGACCATCGCCGAGACCCTGCGCATGGGCGCCGAACTCAACCCCGCCCGCTGGGACGCCGCCCGCGCCTCCCGGATCGTCGAGCAGGGCGGCCTCGACCCGAAGTCCCGCATCCGCGGCCTCTCCGGCGGCCAGCGCACCCGGGTCGCGCTCTCCCTCGCCCTCGGCAAACGGCCCGACCTGATGCTCCTCGACGAGCCGATGGCCGACCTCGACCCCCTCGCCCGGCACGAACTGATGGGCACCCTGATGGCGGACGCCGCCGAGCACGGCACCACCGTGCTGATGTCCTCGCACATCGTGGCCGAGCTCGCCGACGCCTGCGACCACCTGCTGCTCCTGGGCGGCGGCCGGGTCCGGCTCGGCGGCGGCATCGACGACCTGCTCGCCGCGCACACCCTGGTGACCGGCCGCGGCACCCCCGCCGACCTGGCCCCGCACACGGTGATCGAGTCCCGCACGGCGGGCCGCGGCCTGACCGCCCTGATCCGCCGCGACGGCCCCGTGGGTGAGGGCTGGGCGACCGAGGAGCCCTCGCTGGAGGAACTGCTGCTCGCCCACCTGCGCGCCCCGGAGGCACCCGCGCTGCTCACCCCGGGCACCACCGCGACCACCTCGACCACCGAGGCGGTGACGGCATGAGCACCACCACCCTCGAAAAGGCCCCCGCTCCCGTGCGGCGCCCGGCACCTGGCGGTCTGGTCCGCACCGTGCTGCGCCTGCACCGCACAGCCCTGTGGATCTGGCTGGCCTTCGTGGCGTTCACCGCCGGCCTGCTGCTGTGGCTGACCGGCCCCGGCGCCGACGACACCGCCCGGCAGCTGGAGAAGTTCGGCTACGGCGGGGTCATGGAGGCCGCGTACTCCGGCGACACTCTCCTCTACTTCACTTCGGGCGCCTACAACAACCTCTTCTACGACCCCGACACCCTGATCACCCTGGGCTCCTTCGCCGTCGCCCTGTTCGCCGGCGGCCCGCTGATCGCCCGTGAACTGGAGAGCGGCACCGCCCGGCTCGCCTGGACCCAGTCGGTCTCCCCGGCGCGCTGGCTCGCCGCCAAGCTCGCCGTGCCGGCCGCCTTCGTCGTCGTCGGAACGGGCCTGCTCACCCTGCTGTACCGGCAGCTGTGGTCCGCCCACAGCAACCTCCTGATCGCCGGTATCGGCCCCCGTTCCCTCTACTTCTCCCTCGGCCCGGCCACCGTCGCCGCGCCCCTGCTGGGTCTCGCCCTCGGTGCCCTGATCGGTCTCGCCGTCCGCCGCACCCTGCCCGCGCTCGCGTACAGCGGCTTCGCGTACTTCCTGGTCTACGCCTTCCGCGGCAACCACTGGCCCTTCCAAGGCCGCTACCAGCAGCCCGATCTCAGCTCCCGCAGCTCGGCGTTCACCTCCACCGGCGCGGAGACCGGCGACCCGGGGTGCTACTCGGACAAGACCTGTCTCGCGCGGCACGACATCGTCCGCTTCACCCGCGAGTACCTGCCGTCCTCCCACTACTGGCCCCGCCAGCTACTGGAGACCGGTGTCCTGCTCACCCTCACCGCTGTGGCGGTCGCGCTCGCCTTTGCCGTCCTGCGCCGACGGGCGGCCGCGGGATGAGCACACCGACCGTCCTGCCGGGGCTCATCCGGACCGTGCTGCGGCTGCACCGCACGGCGCTGATCGTGTGGGCCCTCTTCGTCCTCGGCGGCGTCGGCTACCTGGTGTGGCTGACCGAGGTCACGGCCGTCTCGGCGTACGCGACCCTGGCCGCCTGCCCCAGAGGCGAAGCCTGCGGACTCGGGGCCGCCTACACCTACAGCACAGCCATGGGCTGGATCAGCACCTTCATGTACTACAGCTTCTGGGCCGTCGCCGCCTGGGCGGGCGGCGCGCTCATCGGCCGTGAGCTGGAGAGCGGCACCGCCCGGCTCGCCTGGTCGCAGGGCGTCTCCCCGGCGCGCTGGCTCGCCGCCAAGCTCGCGCTGCCCGCGGCCGGCCTCGTCCTCGGCGGCGCCGTGTTCGTCCCCGTGTACCGCTGGGCCTGGTCGGCGCACCGGGACCTGATGGGCGAGAACCTGCTCTTCAACGACGTGTTCGCCGACCACGGCCCGCTGGTGGTGGCCTACGGCCTGTGCGCCCTCGCGGTCGGCACGCTCACCGGCCTGCTGCTGGGCCGCGCGCTGCCCGCCCTGGCGCTCTCGGTCGCCGTGATGACGGTCCTCAACCGCTTCCTGGAAGGCCGCCGCC
The DNA here is from genome assembly GCF_040607335.1 of Streptomyces sp. NPDC005303. Classification (NCBI taxonomy): domain Bacteria; kingdom Bacillati; phylum Actinomycetota; class Actinomycetes; order Kitasatosporales; family Streptomycetaceae; genus Streptomyces; species Streptomyces sp. NPDC005303. The sequence continues at coordinate 158,638 of NZ_JBEXGM010000014.1, forward strand.
CCGACCCCCTCCCCACCTCCGGATTCTGGCCCGCCCACCTCACCGAAACCGCCCTCGTCCTCGCGGTCGCCGCGCTCGCGACCACCGCGGCCTTCCGGCTGCTGCATCGCCGCACCGCCTGAGCCGTACCCGCACGTCCCCGGCAGAAGTCCGCGACGCGCGGCCCCGGCCCCTGGCCCACCCCTCGCCAGATCGGCATGACCCTCACCACCACCGACTGGGGGCTGCAGCAGCCTCCCGCCCGACGCACCGGCGAATGACGTCGCCGCGTCCTCGCTGATGGCGAGGCGCAGGCCCTGGAAGTCGCCTCCAGGGGGCCAGGAGCAAGGGACCCGCGGCCCCGGTGCGCCCGCACCCGGCCCCTGGCCCGCGCCCCACTGGGCCCGAGGCCCCACCCTCGCTCACCCCTGGACCTCTCGCCCCCGCCCCGGGCCCGCCACCACCCCGCTGGCCCCCGCACTTCACCCCCGGCCTCCGCGAGGAACACCCGCACAGACCCCCGGGAGCCGTTCCGCGATATCCCGAACGCCATGTCGCCGTAACCATCGGTTCAGACAGGCTTGCGAGGCTCACCGAATGAAGCCCGCCGCGCCAGAGCCTTCGCCGCCGCCCGAGGGATTCGCGGGGAACGGGGACGCCCCGGTCGCCGCCGTGCTCCCGCTCGCCGCCTCCGACGCGCCCGTTTCGCTCCTGGCGCGGAAGAATGGGTCCATGAGCCAGTCGAACACCCAGGCAGAGGTCCAGCACGTGCAGCCCTCCGTGGGCTCCATAGCCGCGCACCGCCCGCACACCGTGTCGGCGACCGTCTCCGATCTCGAACCCGACCTCGACGCCGATCTCGACGCGTACGAGGAGATCCCGGTCGACGGTGCCGCCCAGCTCCCGCAGGGTCGTTTCCTCGACCGTGAGCGCAGCTGGCTCGCGTTCAACGAACGCGTCCTCGAACTCGCCGAGGACCCGAACACCCCCCTCCTGGAGCGCGCGAACTTCCTCGCGATCTTCGCCAGCAACCTGGACGAGTTCTTCATGGTCCGGGTGGCCGGACTGAAGCGCCGTATCGCCACCGGCGTCGCCACCCGCTCCGCCTCCGGCCTCCAGCCCCGCGAGGTGCTGGAGATGATCTGGGCCCGCTCCCGCGAGCTGATGGCCCGGCACGCCGCCTGCTACCACGAGGACGTCGCCCCCGCACTCGCGGAGGAGGGCATCCACCTGGTCCGCTGGAACGAACTCCAGGAGAAGGAGCAGGCCCGCCTCTTCACCCTGTTCCGGCACCAGATCTTCCCGGTCCTGACCCCCCTCGCGGTCGACCCGGCGCACCCCTTCCCGTACATCTCCGGCCTGTCCCTGAACCTGGCCGTGATCGTGCGCAACCCGGTCAACGGCAACCGCCACTTCGCCCGGGTCAAGGTCCCGCCGCTGCTGTCCCGCTTCCTGGAGTCCTCCCCCGGCCGCTACGTCCCCATAGAGGATGTCATCGGCGCCCACCTGGAGGAGCTGTTCCCGGGCATGGAGGTGATGGAGCACCACACCTTCCGGGTCACCCGCAACGAGGACCTGGAGGTCGAGGAGGACGACGCCGAGAACCTCCTCCAGGCCCTGGAGCGGGAGCTCATGCGGCGCCGCTTCGGCCCGCCGGTACGCCTGGAGGTCGAGGAGTCCATCGACCGCGAGGTGCTCGACCTCCTCGTACGCGAACTGAAGATCTCCGAGGCGGAGGTCTACCCCCTGCCCGGCCCCCTGGATCTCACGGGCCTCTTCCGGATCGCCGGCCTCGACCGCCCCGAGCTGAAGTACCGCAAGTTCGTCGCCGGCGTCCACCGCGACCTCGCCGAGGTCGAGTCGGCGTCCTCGCCGGACATCTTCGCCGCCCTGCGCGCCCGGGACGTGCTGCTGCACCACCCCTACGACTCCTTCTCCACGTCGGTCCAGGCCTTCCTCCAGCAGGCGGCCGAGGACGACGACGTCCTCGCCATCAAGCAGACCCTGTACCGCACTTCGGGCGACTCCCCCATCGTCGACGCCCTCATCGACGCCGCCGAGGCCGGCAAGCAGGTTCTCGTCCTGGTCGAGATCAAGGCCCGCTTCGACGAGCACGCCAACATCAAGTGGGCGCGCAAGCTGGAGGAGGCGGGCTGCCACGTCGTCTACGGCCTCGTCGGCCTGAAGACCCACTGCAAGCTGTCCCTGGTGGTCCGTCAGGAAGGCGACACGCTGCGGCGGTACAGCCACGTCGGCACCGGCAACTACCACCCGAAGACCGCGCGGCTGTACGAGGACCTCGGCCTGCTCACCGCCGACCCGCAGGTGGGCGCGGACCTGTCCGACCTGTTCAACCGGCTGTCCGGCTACTCCCGTCGCGAGACCTACCGCCGCCTCCTCGTGGCCCCCAAGTCCCTTCGCGACGGCCTGATTTCCCGCGTCAACAAGGAAGTCCAGCACCACCGCGCAGGGCGTCCGGCCTTCATCCGCATCAAGGTCAACTCCTTGGTGGACGAGGCGCTCATCGACTCGCTCTACCGCGCCTCCCAGGCGGGCGTACCGGTCGACGTCTGGGTGCGCGGCATCTGCGCGATCCGCCCGAACGTCACCGGCATGTCCGAGAACATCCGCGTCCGCTCGATCCTCGGCCGGTTCCTCGAACACTCCCGGGTCTTCGCCTTCGGCAACGGCGGCGAACCCGAGGTGTGGATCGGCAGCGCCGACATGATGCACCGCAATCTCGACCGCCGGATAGAGGCACTGGTCCGGGTCACCGACCCGGCCCACCGGGCAGCCCTGAACCGGCTGTTGGAGACCGGCATGTCCGACACCACCGCGTCCTGGCACCTCGGCCCGGACGGCGAGTGGACCCGGCACGCCACGGATGCGGACGGCCAACCCCTGCGCAACGTCCAGGAGATGCTCATAGACGCCCGGAGGCGCCGGCGTGGCACAGCAACACCTTGAACCGACGGATCCCCTGTCCGGGCACGTCGGGACGTCCCCCGCTCCCGGCTCCGCCCGAGCGGCAGGGGCCGCCGCCGGGGACGCCCTCGCGGACTACCTGCGGTCCCAGGCCACGGAGTTCCTCCGCGCCCTGCGCCAGCACCGCGAGTCCGGCGCTGCGGCGGGCGCGGAGGACCCGGCCGACGCGGCCCGGGCCCTGCGCCGCTCGGTCCGCCGTATCAGCGCCAGCCTGCACACCTTCCGCCCGCTCCTCGACCCCGACTGGTCGGAGTCCCTGCGCCCCGAACTGGCCTGGCTGTCAGGGACCTTGGGCATGGAGCATGCGTACGAGTCCCGTCTGGAGCGCCTGTTGCTGGCCCTGCACAGGCTGTCGGGGGCGGTGTTCCCGACACAGCCGGCGAGTGCCGCCGTGGGCACCGCCGGCTCCCCCGCCCACCCGGCGTCCGCCCCGGACCGCGGCAACCTGACAGTGGGCGCCGCGAAAGCAGGCGCCCTCCTCGACCGCCAGCTCACTCTCGCCCGCACCCGAGCCCACAGCACCGCCCTCCAGGCCCTCGGCTCCTCCCGCTTCCACGCCGTCGCCGACAACATCGCCGTACTCGCGAGCGAAGTCCCCTTGACGAAAACGGCCCTCACCACCGACCTCCACCCCATGGCGGGCGCGGCCCAGGAACGCCTCGAAGACGCGGTGACCGCCCTCCCCCTGGTCACCGCGGGCCACCCCTACAACGCCGAGGCCCTCATCCACGGCCTCTCCCCGGACCCCTCCCCCCACCCCCAGGACGCCCCCTGGCACCAGGTCCGCCTCCTGCTGCGCCTGCACCGATACGCGAGGGAGGTCCTCACCGGCGGCAACCCTCCGGTGGAGGTACGGCTCCTGACCGCGGGTCAGGCCCTGGACCGGCACCGGGACGCCTCGGAGGCCGCGGCGGCGGCCGCAGCGGCGGCCCGGACCCCCCGCATCGCCCCGGCCACCGCCTATGCCCTGGGCGTCCTGCACGCCGATCAGCGCCACGAGGTGGAGGCGGCACGGTTCGCGTTCCAGCAGTGCTGGCAGAAGCAGACGGTCAGCACCTGACTCAGGCGGTGACTCCCATGACCGACACGCAACCCCCCGTCCAGGCAGCCGGCTGCGTCCTGTGGCGCCGCTCCCCGTTCGACGGCGAGCCGGAGATCTGCCTGGTCCACCGGCCGAAATACGACGACTGGTCGCACCCGAAGGGCAAGCTGAAGCGCGGCGAGGACGCCCTCACCGGGGCGCTGCGCGAGGTCGAGGAGGAGACGGGCTACCGGGCCGCGCCCGGCGCCCGGCTCTCCACCACGAAGTACTACGCCAACGGCCGCCCCAAGGAGGTCCGTTACTGGACGGCCGAGGCCACCACCGGCGCCTTCACCCCGAACGACGAGGTCGACCGCATCCTCTGGCTCTCCCCGACGGCCGCCAAGAACCGGCTGACCCAGCCCCGGGACCGGACCCTGGTCGACGAGTTCCTGGTACGGCTGCTCGAACGCACGTAGGCCCACTCCGCCCCGCCCGCTCAGCCGGGCCCGCTCAGCCCGTCGTGTGCCCCTCCGCGTCCGCCCGCGCCTGGCTGCGGGCTCTTCGTGCCGGACCGCGCCAGCCGCAGGTGCACCGGGCCAGGCAGAAGCGGCCCTGTTCGACCGTCTGCGTGTGGTGGGCCGGTATGTCGGATGGAGGTGGGGGGGTCCTGTCCTGCTGCGCCACGCTGACAACGTTACCCACGCCGGGTAAACGGACGGTGTGCGCGTGACAACCCCTCCTACCGGTCGTTATCCGAAGCGACAGGTGAGTCCGTGGCGGACGTACCGGCTGGGGGTAGGCGGCGATGGCGGAGCGGCAGCAGAGGCAGGCCGACGGGTCGGTCGTCGTCACGGCGGTGCTCATGGCCTGCGTCTGCGCCACCAGTTGCTCGGGCAGCGGCGCCGGCCTGGCCGACGAGCGCGCGGCCGACCCGGTCGGGACCCTGCGCCGGGCCGCCGACACCCTGGTGGAGGCGGGCAGTTCGAAGGCCAGCACATCGATGGAGATGGCCACCGGCGGCACCCGGGTCACCATCCGCGGCGAGGGCGTGTACGACTACCGCGAGCGGCTCGGCCGGCTGAAGGTGCTGCTGCCGCAGGACCCGTCCGGCACCAGCGAGCACCGGCCGATCACCGAACTCCTCGCCCCCGGCGCCCTGTTCATGAAGAACCGGGGCGCGGGCGTGCCCGCCGACAAGTGGGTGCGCGTCGACACCGCGACCCTCTCCGACGGCAACCTCGTCACCGGTGGCGCCACCGATCCGCTCGCCGCCGCCGAGGTGCTGCGGGGGACCAGGACGGCGACGTACGTGGGCACGACCGAGCTCGCGGGGACCGAGGTGCGGCACTACCGCGGCACGGCCGATCTCGCCGTCGCGGCGAAGGGCGCGTCGAACGCCAACAGGGATGTCCTGGCAGCGGCGGCGAAAGGGTTCGCCACGGCCGCCGTGCCCTTCGACGTCTACCTCGACGACCAGGGCCGTATCCGCAAGGTGCGCCACCGCTTCAGCTTCGCCAACGGGCAGCGGCAGGGCACCGTCGCGGTCGCCTCGACGACACTGCTGTACGACTTCGGGATCGCCACGGACGTCACGCTGCCGGCCGCCCGGGACATCTACGCCGGCAAGATCGCCGAGGAGTGAACAGCCGTGACGGGCGTCAAGAACTAGCCCGTCCGTGCCATGCGCGGTGTGTATGCCGCTCCCTACTCTAGGAAGTCGGTAACGGCAGAGAAGAGGTGATGCGCGTGGCTCCGGTCGGCGGTACGGCGGTTCAGGACCACGTGGCCCTCGCCGAGATCGAACTGTGCGGGGAGCTGATCATCGCGGCGTCGGCCGCGGACGACCGGCTCAGCCTGGAGAGCATCGACGAGGTGCTGAAAGTGGCCGAAGAACGCGCGGACGCCCCCGGCCGGTGAGCCGGGGGCGCCCGTTGCGTCGCGAAGAAGGCCGGATCAGGTCCGCAGCAGACGGCCGATCGCCTTCGTCGCCTCCTCGACCTTCGCGTCGATCTCGGCGCCGCCCTTGACGGCAGCGTCCGCGACGCAGTGCCGCAGGTGTTCCTCCAGGAGCTGCAGTGCGAAGGACTGCAAGGCCTTGGTGGAGGCGGACACCTGCGTGAGTATGTCGATGCAGTAGACGTCCTCGTCGACCATCCGCTGAAGGCCGCGGATCTGACCCTCGATCCGGCGCAGGCGCTTGAGGTGTTCGTTCTTCTGCTTGTGGTAGCCGTGCGTGGCGGGCTCATGGGTCTCGTGGGGGCCGTTTTCCGCCACGGTCTCGGAGGGCGCCGTGGCGCCGGCCTCGGTCGTCGTCATCGCGTCCTCCACATCACGGCCACACCCTGAGGGAATCACATACCCCTCCTGGGTATATCGTATCGAAGTTTCCCGGGTATAGGGCCTGCGGACGGCCCCCGTGCCAACCACTGTGCCCGATGGGCGACACTGGGGGACGGCCCATTAGCCGTGGCCGGATGATGCACTTAGCATCAGCCTGACCGAAACCGATGCACCCCGAGGACCCCTTGTGCGCTTTCGTCTGACCCCCAGGGAGACGAGCTTCTACGACATGTTCGCCGCCTCCGCGGACAACATCGTCACGGGCTCGAAGCTCCTCATGGAACTGCTCGGCGCGGACACCGCCGGCCGGGCCGAGATCGCAGAGCGTATGCGGGCCGCGGAACACGCCGGAGACGACGCCACCCACGCGATCTTCCACCAGTTGAACTCCTCGTTCATCACACCGTTCGACCGCGAGGACATCTACAACCTGGCGTCCTCCCTCGACGACATCATGGACTTCATGGAGGAGGCCGTCGACCTGGTCGTCCTCTACAACGTCGAGGAACTCCCCAAGGGCGTCGAGCAGCAGATCGAGGTGCTCGCGCGGGCCGCCGAGCTCACGGCCGAGGCCATGCCGCACCTGCGGACCATGGACAACCTCACCGAGTACTGGATCGAGGTCAACCGGCTGGAGAACCAGGCCGACCAGATCCACCGCAAGCTGCTCGCCATGCTCTTCAACGGCAAGTACGAGGCCATCGAGGTCCTCAAGCTCAAGCAGATCGTGGACGTCCTCGAAGAGGCCGCGGACGCGTTCGAGCATGTGGCGAACACGGTGGAGACCATCGCCGTCAAGGAGTCCTGAACCCTTCCATGGACACCTTCGCTCTGGTCGTGACCATCCTGGTCGCGCTCTTCTTCACGTACACCAACGGCTTCCACGACTCGGCGAACGCCATCGCGACCTCGGTGTCGACGCGGGCCCTGACCCCCAGGGCCGCGCTCGCCATGGCGGCGGTCATGAACCTGGCAGGAGCCTTTCTCGGGTCCGGGGTCGCCAAGACCGTCAGCGAGGGCCTGATCGAGACGCCGGAGGGCTCCAAGGGGATGGGGATCCTCTTCGCGGCGCTGGTCGGCGCGATCACCTGGAACCTCGTCACCTGGTACTTCGGGCTGCCCTCCTCGTCCTCGCACGCGTTGTTCGGGGGCATGGTGGGAGCGGCGCTCGCGGGCGGCACCGAGGTGCTCTGGAACGGCGTGCTCGACAAGGTCGTCATCCCGATGTTCATCTCGCCGGTCGTCGGTCTGGTCGCCGGTTATCTGGTGATGACGGCGATCATGTGGATCTTCCGGCGGGCCAACCCGCACAAGGCGAAGCGTGGTTTCCGGATAGCGCAGACCGTGTCCGCGGCCGGCATGGCCCTCGGGCACGGCCTCCAGGACGCCCAGAAGACCATGGGTGTCGTGGTGATGGCCCTGGTGATCTCCGGCCACGAGACGTACGGCGACCCGATCCCGGCCTGGGTGAAGATCATCTGCGCGGTGATGCTGTCGCTGGGCACGTACGCGGGCGGCTGGCGCATCATGCGCACCCTGGGCCGGAAGATCATCGAGCTCGATCCGCCGCAGGGCTTCGCCGCCGAGACGACCGGTGCGGCGATCATGTTCACCACCGCGTACCTGTTCAAGGCGCCGGTGTCGACGACCCATGTCATCACCTCGGCGATCATGGGTGTCGGCGCCACCAAGCGTGTCAACGCGGTCCGCTGGGGCGTCGCCAAGAACATCGTCCTCGGCTGGTTCATCACCATGCCGGCCGCGGCGATCGTGGCCGCCTGCGCCTACGGGATCGTGAACCTGGCATTCCTGTAGGAGCCGTGGACGACGACAACGGGCCCGCCCCCGGAATCCGGGGGCGGGCCCTCTGTGTCCTCGCGGTGGCACCGCCATGCAGCACCGCGAGGGGTCCGGGTCGGCTCAGCCGAAGCGGCCGGAGATGTAGTCCTCCGTGGCCTGGACCGACGGGTTGGAGAAGATCCGCTCCGTCTCGTCGATCTCGATCAGCCTGCCGGGCTGGCCGACGGCCGCCAGGTTGAAGAAGGCCGTGCGGTCCGAGACACGCGCCGCCTGCTGCATGTTGTGCGTCACGATGACGATCGTGAAGCGCTCCTTCAGCTCACCGATCAGGTCCTCGATGGCGAGCGTGGAGATCGGGTCCAGGGCCGAGCAGGGCTCGTCCATGAGCAGGACCTTGGGCTCCACCGCGATGGCGCGGGCGATGCACAGACGCTGCTGCTGACCACCGGACAGACCCGAACCCGGCTTGTTCAGACGGTCCTTGACCTCGTTCCAGAGGTTCGCGCCCTTGAGGGACTTCTCGACGACGTCCGACAGTTCGCTCTTCTTGTACGAGCCGTTCAGGCGCAGGCCCGCCGCCACGTTGTCGAAGATCGACATCGTGGGGAACGGGTTGGGGCGCTGGAAGACCATGCCGACCTCGCGGCGCACGGACACGGGGTCGATGCCCTGGCCGTACAGGTCCTCGTCGTCGAGGAGCACCTTGCCCTCGACCCGGCCGCCCGAGGTGACCTCGTGCATCCGGTTGAGCGTGCGCAGGAACGTCGACTTGCCGCAGCCGGAGGGGCCGATGAAGGCCGTCACCGAGCGGGGCTCGACCGTCATCGAGATGTCTTCGATCGCCTTGTGGGAGCCGTAGTAGGCGGTGAGCCCACTCACGTCGATTCGCTTGGCCATGACTACTTCACTTCCAGATCTCGGTCGCTGTGTGGGCCGCGTCAGCGACCGGTCTTGGGGGCCTTCCAGCGGGCGATGCCGCGAGCCACCAGGTTCAGGATCATCACGAAGGCGATCAGCGTCAGCGCCGCCGCCCAGGCACGGTCGTAGGCCGCACCGGAGCCCGCGCTGTTCGCGTACTGCTGATAGATGTACAGCGGCAGCGAGGCCTGCGCACCCTCGAAGGGGTTGGGGTTGATGAGCGAGTTGCCCCAGACCAGGAGGAGAACCGGTGCGGTCTCGCCCGCGATACGGGCGACCGCCAGCATGATGCCGGTCGCGATGCCGCCGATCGAGGTCGGCAGGACCACCTTCAGGATGGTGCGCCACTTCGGGACACCGAGCGCCAGGGACGCCTCGCGCAGCTCGTTCGGGACGAGCTTGAGCATCTCCTCCGTGGAGCGGACCACGACCGGCATCATCAGGATGGCCAGCGCGAGCGAGCCGGCGAAGCCGAAGGGCTGCATGTCGAACATCAGCATGATCGACAGGATGAACAGACCCGCGACGATCGAGGGGATACCGGTCATCACGTCGACGAAGAACGTGACGGCCTTGGCGAGGTTGCCCCGCCCGTACTCGACGAGGTAGATCGCGGTGAGCACACCGACCGGCGCCGCGATCACCGTGGCGAGGCCGACCTGCTCCAGGCTGCCCAGGATGGCGTGGTAGATGCCGCCGCCCGGCTCGGTGTCGGAGACCAGGCCCATCGAGTGGGTCAGGAAGTAGAAGTCGAGGACCTTCACACCGCGTACGACGGTCGTCCAGACCAGGGAGATCAGCGGGACCAGCGCGATCAGGAAGGCGACCCAGACGAGCGCGGTCGCGACCCGGTCCTTGGCCTGTCGGCGGCCCTCGACGCGGGCCGCGATGACGTAGGTGCCGAGGACGAACAGGACCGCGGCCATCAGGGCCCACTGGATGCTGCTGTTCAGACCGGCGGCCGCGCTGATGCCGAGGCCGAGGCCGACGGAGCCGGCGGCGATGGCGTACGGACTCCACTTGGGGAGGCTGGCGCCGCGCAGGGTGCTGCGGGGCTTGTCGGCGATGACGGCGTTGCTCATGCGTTGGCCCCCGAGTACTCCTTGCGGCGGGCGATGATCATGCGGGCCGCGCCGTTGACCAGCAGGGTGATGACGAACAGCACCAGACCGGAGGCGATGAGGGCGTCCCGGCCGAGGTCGCTGGCCTCACTGAACTTGCTGGCGATGTTCTGGGCGAAGGTGCCGCCGCCCGGGTCGAGCAGACTGGCCTGGATGGTGAAGGTCGGGGAGAGCACGGTGGCCACGGCCATCGTCTCGCCGAGCGCACGGCCGAGACCGAGCATCGAGGCGGAGATCACGCCGGAGCGGCCGAAGGGGATCACCGCCATGCGGATCACCTCCCAGCGGGTGGCACCGAGGGCGAGCGCCGCCTCCTCGATCATCTGCGGGGCCTGGCGGAAGACCTCACGGCTCACGTTGGTGATGATCGGCAGGATCATGATCGCGAGCAGGATGCCGACGGTGAGCATCGAGCGGGGCGCGCCGCCCTGCCAGTCGAAGATGCCGGTCCAGCCGAGGTAGTCGTCGAGCCAGCCGTAGAGGCCGTTCATGTGCGGGACGAGGATCAGGGCGCCCCAGAGGCCGTAGACGATGGACGGCACGGCGGCGAGCAGGTCGATCACGTACGCGATGGGACCGCTCAGCCTGCGGGGGGCGTAGTGGGTGAGGAACAGCGCGATGGCGACCGCGATCGGGACCGCGATGACCATGGCGATGATCGAGGAGACGACCGTGCCGAAGGCGAGGACGGCGATGCCGAACTTCGGCGGGAGCAGGCCGGTGTTCCACTCGAAGGTGGTGAGGAAGTTCGCGTCGTCCTTGCTGATCGCGATCGAGGCGCGGTAGGTGAGGAAGACGGCGATCGCGGCCATGATCGCCAGCAGCAGGATGCCCGACCCGCGGGAGAGACCGAGGAAGATCCGGTCACCGGGTCGGGTGGCACCGCGGGCCGCGCGCTTCTGCTCGGCCACGGTCGGCTGGGGGTTGGGCGGAGGTGTGTCTGTTATCTGTGTGGTGTCCATCGGGTTCTCCGGTCTGCTGAGCCGCGTGTGATGTGCGGCTCCTGGCGGCGGTGCACCGGACGGTGCGGTCCGGACCGGCACTCTCGGAAGGGTGCTCGGGCCGGACCGCACACTCAGGTCAGCTCAGGCCCTCGATGGTGGTGCGGACCTTGGCGATGATGGCGTCGGGGATCGGCGCGTAGTCGTTGTCCGCGAGGACCTTCTGGCCGTCCTCGGAGGCGATGTAGCGCAGGAACGCCTTGGTGGCGGCCAGGGTGTCGGCCTTGTTGCCCTTGTCACAGGCGATCTCGTACGTCACCAGGGTAATCGGGTAGGCACCGTCTGCCTTGGTGGCGTAGTTCAGCTGGAGCGCCAGGTCGGAGCCGGTGCCGATGACCTTGGCGTCGGCGATGGCCTTGGTGGCGTTGTCCACGCTGGCCTCGACCGGGGCGGAGGCGCCCGTGTCGATGCTGACCGGCTTGATGCCGTCCTTGGCGTAGGACAGCTCCATGTAGCCGATCGCGCCGGAAGTCTGCTTCACCTGCTGGGCGATGCCGGAGGAGCCGGACGCCGACTGGCCGCCCTCGGCCTGCCAGGCCTTGCCGCCCGAGTAGGGCCAGTCGCTCTTGGCGGTGGCGATCAGGTACTTGGTGAAGTTGTCCGTGGTACCGGAGTCCTCGGAACGGTGGAACGCCTGGATCTTGAGGTCGGGAAGCTTGACACCGGGGTTCAGCTTCGCGATCGCCGGGTCGTTCCACTTGGAGATCTTGTTGTTGAAGATCTTCGCGAGCGTCGGGGCGTCCAGCGTGAGCTTGTCCACGCCCGGAACGTTGTAGCCGAGCGCGATCGGGCCGCCGACCATCGGGAGGTCGATGGCCTGGCCGCCGGAGCAGACCTTCTTGGAGGCGGTGACCTCTTCCGGCTTCAGCGCGGAGTCGGAACCGGCGAAGGCGACCTGACCGTTGGTGAAGGCGGTGATGCCGGCGCCGGAGCCGCTGCCCTTGTAGTTGATCTGCACACCACAGGCCTGCGTGAACTGCTTGACCCAGGCGTCGATCGCGTTCTTCTGCGCGGAGGAGCCGTCGGCGAGCAGTTGGCCCTTGGCGTCGTCGCACTTGATGCTGCTGGCGTTGGCGGTCGAGGACGCGCTGCTGCCACCACCGTCGCTGGTGTCGTCCGAGCCGCACGCCGTGAGGGCCAGGGCGCCGGAGACGGCGAGAGCACCGAAGGCGAGGGCCCGCCGGTTCTTGCGCTGAAGCTTCACTTGAGTTCCTTCCGGGAGCCGCCGTCCTGAATCCGGCGGCGTGCGCGAAGTCTGGGTGATACGGACGCGCATTCGAGACGCGCCACGCATCGCGTAAGGCCGAAATTAGGCAGATCAGGTGAAGGCGTTTATGGCCGGAAGTGAACGGCGGGTGAACCCCTGCAGAAGGTGCGGTGAGGTCACGGAACGCTTACATCGAGGGCACAGTGTGATTCCGGAACCCGCCAGGGAACCCTCACCTCTCCAGGCCCGTCTCGTTCCACGGAAGCCTACGAGGCCGACGAAAGGCACGGACACATGGAACGGCGTACGTTCATCGCAGGCGGCGCGGCCGCGATAGCCGCGGTGGCCACGGCCGCCTGCGACGGCGGCGGAAGCGCCGACGCCACGCAGAGCACCTTCGGCCAGGCCCTTTCCTCCCGTACGCCCGCCGCGGCCGCCGCGAACTGGACCGCCCTCGCCCGCGACCTGGACGGCACCCTGGTCCGCCCCGGCGACGCGAACTGGGCGACCGCCCGGCAGCTCTACAACACCCGCTTCGACTCGCTGAAGCCCGCGGCGGTGGCGTACGTCGCGCACGCCGACGACGTCCGCACCACGCTCGCCTACGCCCGCGCCCACGGCGTCCGGGTGGCGATCCGCAACGGCGGCCACTCCTACGCCGGCTGGTCCTCGGGAAACAACCGGCTGATCGTCGATGTCTCCAAGCTGAACCGCGTCCGCGCCTCGGGTGGCACCGCCGTGGTCGGCGCCGGCGCCAAGCTGATCGACGTCTACCGGGCGCTCACCGCGAAGGGCGTGACGATCCCGGCGGGCTCCTGCCCGACCGTCGGCGTCTCCGGACTTGTCCTCGGCGGCGGTCACGGCGTGGCCTCCCGGGCCTACGGCCTGACCTGCGACAGCCTCACCCGGGCGACGCTGATCACGGCCGACGGCAAGGAACTGACCGCCGACGCCGCCACCGAGAAGGACCTCTTCTGGGCCCTGCGCGGCGCGGGCAACGGCAACTTCGGCGTGGTGACCGAACTGCACTTCAAGACCCACCCCGCCCCGCAGGGCGTGACCGCGTACGCGACCTGGCCGTGGTCGAAGGCAGCCGCCGTGGTGAAGGCCTGGCAGGAGTGGGGCCCCGGCCAGCCCGACGAGATCTGGTCCTCCTGCCACCTGGAGAACGGCGGCTCGCCCTCCGTGGCCGTCGCGGCGTTCTCCATGGGCACCTACGGCGAACTCCAGAACGCGCTCGACCGCCTGGCCGACCGGATCGGCTCACCGGCCCGCAGCGTCACGCTCCGACGGCACTCCTACGAGAGCGCGATGGAGGCGTATGCGGGCTGCTCGTCCTTCTCCACGGACGCCAAGTGCCACCTGCCCGGCTCCACCCCGAACCGCAACCCGCACGGCGCCCTCGGCCGGGAGACCTACGCGGCCCGCTCGGACTTCTTCGACCGCTCGCTGTCGGCGGCCGGCATCCAGACGCTGCTGAGGCAGATCGCCGCGGTCCGGGGCGGCTCGGGCAGCATCGCCCTGACCGCCCTCGGCGGAGCGGTCAACCGCGTCTCGCCCACGGCCACGGCCTTCGTCCACCGCCGCTCCCGCATGCTGGCCCAGTACATAGCGTCCTGGAGTGCGGGCACGACGGGCAGTTCGGCCCAGTCCTGGCTCACGGGCGCCCACGACGCGATGAAGCCGTACGCCTCGGGAGCGGCCTACCAGAACTACACGGACCCGACGCTGAAGGACTGGCGGAAGGCGTACTACGGCGACGCGGCGACCAAGCTCGCCAAGGTGAAGAAGCAGTACGACCCGCAGGGGTTCTTCACCTTCCCGCAGGCGTTGTAGCCCTACGTCGCTACGCGGCGAGGTCCCTCTCGGAGGCCGCGGCGTCCTGCCGGGCCCCGGGGATCACCGAGGCCTCCCGCTCGGTCCCGCGCGCGCGAATCAGCCACGCGCCTTTCGATGACCCCTCGACCGCCTTCAGCACAGGCGTCAGAAGAGCCATCGCGAGCGGCGACAACAGCAGGGCCACGGCCGTTCCGAGCGCGAACCCGCCGATGACGTCGGTCGGATAGTGCACCCCCATGTACACCCGGCAGAAGCCTTCGAGCAGCGCGAGCGCGATGCCGACGAGCCCGAACTTCCGGTTGGCCACGAACAGTCCGACGGCCATCGCCATGGTGATCGTCGCGTGGTCACTCACGAAGGAGTAGTCGGTCTTCCCGGAGACCAGGACCTCGATCCCCTCATGGGTGCGGAACGGCCTGGGCCGCTCGACGAACCCCCTTATGGGCACGTTCACCAGCACGGCCAGCGCGGCGGCGAGCGGCGCCCACACCAGCGCGGCCACCGAGGAGGCCGCGTCCTCACCCGCGCGCCGGCGGCCCGCCCACCAGCACCACAGGACGAGCAGCACCATCCCGAGCAGGATGCCGTACTCCCCGACGTACTCCATGACCCGGTCGAACCAGTGCGGGGCGTCTTTGGCCAGGCCGTTGATGTCGTAGAGCAGGTCGACGTCGGGGTTCGACCCGGATTCGGCGAGAACAGCCATGGTGCTGCGGCCCCTTCGTCGTCTTTCCCGGCGTACCCATGTGCGCTCGGCTACGCCCTCAGGAACGCATGGTTCCCGTTAATACGTTCCACACTCCACTGAATGATCACGCAGACGTTATCGAAGAGAGATACATCGCCGCAGCTCAGGGGGTGGGTTTCACGTTCCGTCACACCGTGGTGGGCAATGCTTTCGCGCCATCTTCGGTGACCCGGGTGGCACCGAAGTACTCAGAAGTGTCGATCGGGTCGAACCGGATCACAGCACCTGTTCTCGGTGCGTCGATCATGTATCCGCCGCCCACATAAATCCCCACATGGTGGATGGCGCGCGAATTGCTGAGGTCCGTGGAGAAGAACACCAGGTCCCCCGGCAGCAGTTCACTTCTGGCCGGATGCGGGCCCGCGTTGTACTGGTCGTTCGCGACGCGCGGCAGCGTGATGCCCACACTCTCGTACGAGGCCTGCGTCAGCCCCGAACAGTCGAAGCGGCCACCCTGCTCGGCGGTACCGGTGCCGCCCCACAGATAGGGCGTCCCGAGCTTCTTCTGCGCGTAGTAGATGGCCCCGGCCGCCTGTTCGGAGGGATCGACGCGGGTCGTGGGCGCCGCGAAGCTCTCCTCCAGGGTCGTGATGGTCTTCACGTAATTCTGGGTCTCCTTGTACGGCGGCACGCCCCCGTACTTGATGACCGCGTAGGCGCCCGCGTTGTAGGAGGCGAGCATGTTCTCGGTGATGTTCCCCGGGACGTCCTTCACATAGGACGCGAGCGAGCAGTCGTAGGAAGCCGCCGAGGGAATCGCGTCGTTGGGATCCCAGACGTCCTTGTCGCCGTCGCCGTCCCCGTCGACCCCGTGTGTGGCCCAGGTCCCCGGGATGAACTGCGCTATTCCCTGCGCCGCCGCGGCGCTCTGGGCCTTCGGATTGAATCCGCTCTCCTGGTAGAGCTGGGCGGCGAGCAGAGCCGGATTGATGGCGGGACAGAGGTTGCCCCACTTCTGCACGAGGGGCTGGTACGCGGCCGGAACAGCCCCCTTGGCCAGCGCTCTGGTGGCCCCGCCCACTCCGCCCGCCAGGTTGCCGGCGACGACGTAGACCCCCACGACGAGCAGCATCACGAAGCTGAGCCCCGCCCCGAAAACGGCGCCCGCAACCAGCCACGCCTTACGCACCGTCAACCGCCCCTCGCCCACTGGGAGTCCGCCCGCGCCAGTCTAGGAGCTTCCCCGCAGGAAACCCGGGTACTCGGCGGGGTCGGCGCGAAGATCAGTGGACGGCGTCGCGGTAGAGCGCGGCGGCCTCGGCCCCGAGCACCACGCTGTACGACACGTCGGCCGTCGCCCCGCCCTGCTCGTGCCCGCCCAGCACACCCACGACCTGCCCGTCCCCGTTCACCCAAGGACTGCCGCTGGTCCCGCCGATGAACTTCGGGCAGTCGATCCGCTGTTGCGTGCGGCTGTGCGCGGTCGGCCTGTTGGTGCAGCTGATCGGCACGTCACGGGAGGACGGGTACCCGGTGACGGTGACAGCGGTGGCCCCGGTGGCGGAGCCGGTGACGAACCGGTTCCCGCCGACGACGTCCTGGACGTTCCCCTCGACCGTGGCGAAGGCGACATCGCTGTCCTCGTCCTGCCCCTTGGACCACCCCGCGGGCAGGTACCGCCCGCGCACCTTCCATTTCCCGTACGGCGCCCCGCCGTCCCGGTATCCGGGCACGAACACGAGGTCGCGGTCGCGGTCGTCGAGACAGTGCGCCGCGGTGACGATGAGGTTCCGGTGCGGGCTGCGGACGACGGAGGCGGTGCAGTGGTGCTGTTCTCCGTCGAACAGGGCCCCCACGCGGGCGGTCGGCGAGTTCGCCGCGGCCACCGTCGTCACCCCGAAGGGCCCCGCCCCGTCGTCGGCCACGGCTTCGGAGGCAGAGGTGACGGTGAGCAGGACGGCTGCGGCGTGGAGAGCGAGACGTGGCGTGCGCTTCACGGAAGAAAGCATTCCGCACGAAGGTGAGAAACGCATCAAGTGGCGGTTCCACGCACCCTGTGCGACGGTGTGAATCCCGTGCCCCGCGGCAGCCGAGCCTCACCCCACACGGCGCCACATCAGCACAACAGCCCGGCCGCACGCGCGCGGCTCAGCCCGCGTCCCCCCTCCGAAGGCCCCATCGGCGCCCTGCACGCCTTCCGGGAGCATGCCGAACCGGACCGAACTCCCCGAGCCACACCCCACACGGGACCACAACAGCACAACAGCCCGGCCGCACGCGCGCGGTTCAGCCCCGCGTCCCCACGCCCTGTGGAAAACGGGTTGCCGTCAGCTCCTCCGACGCCGTCCACAGGCGCCGGGCCACGTCGGGGTCGCTCGCGGCCGCGCTCCGGCCCACCAGCGTCGGCGCGCCCCGCATCTCCCCGAGCCCGTCCGGTCCCACATAGCTCGCCCCGGGCAGATCCTGCGTCGCCGCGTACAGCGTGGGCAGCGCGCCCGCTGTGTCGTCCTGCGCCAGGAACCTGTTGCCGAACTTCATGAACATCCGGGCCGCCGCACTGGCCGCATGGCTCTGGAGGTTCGTGGCCGAGTAGCCGGGGTGCGCGGCCAGGGCGCGGACCCGGGAACCCGACTCCGTCAGCCGCCGCTGGAGCTCCAGCACGAACAGCAGGTTCGCCAGCTTCGACTGGCCGTAGACCCCCCTCGGGTCGTAGTCCGACGTCATGTTCAGGTCCTCGAAGTGGATCCGCTCGTCGCCCCAGCGGTGCGCACCAGAGGACACCGTCACGACCCGGTCGGTGATGTGGGGCAGCAACAGGTTCGTCAGCGCGAAGTGGCCCAGATGGTTCGTGCCGAACTGCATCTCGAAGCCGTCCGCCGTCTGCCGCTGCGGGATCATCATCACGCCCGCGTTGTTGATCAGCAGGTCCAGCGGACGGTCCCACGCCGCCGCGAACTCCCGCACCGACGACAGGTCCGCCAGATCCAGTCGCCGGACCTCCGTGCTGCCGTTGACGGTCCTGGCCGCCGCCTCACCGCGCTCCGGGTCCCGTACGGCGAACACGACATGCGCGCCCGCCCCGGCCAGGGCCTGCGCGGCCCGGAGTCCGATACCGCTGTTCGCCCCCGTGACCACCGCCGTGCGGCCGGTCTGGTCCGGAAGTCGGGTCGCGTTCCACTTCTGCTGCTTGTCCGTAGCCATGTCCTCGAATGTAGACGCCGCCAACAATGCTGTCAATGACAACAATGCTGGCGCCGACTACATCCGGATACGATGGCACCCATGCCCGCCGAGAAGCCCGAGACCCGCCCCTACCACCACGGAGACCTGCGCTCCGCCCTCCTCGCCGCAGCCGAGCGCACCCTCCGCGACAAGGGCACCGCCGCCTCCCTCTCCCTGCGTGAACTCGCCCGCGACATCGGCGTCAGCCACGCCGCCCCCGGCCGGCACTTCAAGGACAAGCAGGCCCTGCTCAACGCCCTCGCCCTGGTCGGATACGGCCGCATGGCGGAGGCCCTCGAAGCCGCCGACGAACCGGAACGCCCCCTCCAGGACCGCCTCACCATCCTCGCCCGGGCCTACCTGCGCTTCGCCATCGACAACGCCGAGCTCCTCGAACTGATGTACGCCCGCAAGCACGAGCCCGACGCCGCCGAACAGATCGCGGTCGCGATCGACCGCACGGTGGGCGCACTGGAACGGGCCGTCGCCGCCGCCCAGCAGCGCGGCGAGATCGTCGACGGCGACCCCGAGCACCTCACCCTCGTCGTGGGCAGCGCCCTCCATGGCCTCGCGGCCTTCGCCATCACCGGCAAGTTCACCACCGAGGCCGCCATGGACGCCGTACCGGGACTCGTCCACCACCTGTTGCACGGCCTCAGCCCCCGCTGACGCCGAGCCCCGAACCTCCGTCACACAAGCGGGAGTTGTGTGCGAAGCGTGCAGATGGTCAAGCCGCGGCCATGCCCCGCCCAACCGAGCGCCATTGATCAGCAATCCCCCCACGGCCTTCGGTAAGGCGGAAGTCAGGATTCCACCGCCCGTCTTGTTGTCACGTACTCAACAAGGCGATGGTCTACGCGGGTCGCCGCCCCCACCGGGAACCTCACCGGTGGTCCCCCCACTGCAGGCCTCTGCAACCACTCTCAGGAGGCTGTACGTTGCGTACTCCCAACTCCCCCCACATATCCGGCAGATGGCGTCGGATCGGCTCGACCGCCGTGGCCACCTCCGCCCTCGTGTTCGCCGGACTCGGCACCGCCGTCCACGCGACCGCGGCCACACCCGACCACGTGAGCGCCAAGGCCGTCGCCACCGCCGTCGCCAAGGCCCATGTGCAGTACGAGAGCGCGTGTGACACCACCCCGAAGAAGGGCTATGCGGCCTGCAACGCCCTGCGCGTCACCGGCGGCACCACCGCGTACATGGAGAAGCAGGCCGCGCTGAAGGGCGTGACCGCCAGGACGCTCAAGCCGAAGGCCGCCTCCGCCACCCCGACCGGCTACGGCCCCAGCGACCTCCAGGACGCCTACGGCCTGACCGACGCGTCCGCGAACAACGGCTCCGGCGAGACCATCGCCATCGTCGACGCCTACGACGACCCCAACGCCGCGGCGGACCTGGCCACCTACCGCTCGTACTACGGCCTGCCGGCGTGCACCACCGCCAACGGCTGCTTCAAGAAGGTCTCCCAGACCGGCTCCACGACCTCCCTCCCCACCGCCGACAGCGGCTGGGCCGGTGAGATCTCCCTCGACCTCGACATGGTCTCCGCCATCGCCCCCAACGCCAAGATCCTGCTGGTCGAGGCGAGTTCGTCGAGCATGGCCAACCTGGGCAAGGCGGTGAACGAGGCCGTCACCCTGGGCGCCAAGTTCGTCTCCAACTCCTACGGCGGCTCCGAGTCCTCCTCGGACACCTCCTACGACACCTCGTACTTCAACCACCCGGGCGTCGCCATCACCGTCTCCGCGGGCGACGAGGGCTACGGTGCCGAGTACCCGGCCGCCTCCAAGTACGTCACCGCGGTCGGCGGCACCAAGCTGTCCACCTCCTCCACCTCCCGCGGCTGGACCGAGAGCGTCTGGAAGACCAGCTCCACCGAGGGCACGGGCTCGGGCTGCTCGTCCTACGACGCCAAGCCGAGCTGGCAGACCGACACCGGCTGCACCAAGCGCATGATCGCCGACGTCTCCGCCGTCGCCGACCCCGCCACCGGCGTCTCCGTCTACGACTCCTACGGCGCCGACGGCACGGGCTGGAACACCTACGGCGGCACCAGCGCCTCCGCCCCGATCATCGCGTCGGTGTACGCCCTCGCGGGCACCCCGGGCAGCAGCGACTACCCGGCCAAGTACCCCTACGCGGACACCTCCGCCCTCAACGACGTGACCTCCGGCAACAACGGCACCTGCTCGACGAGCTACTTCTGCACCGCCGCGGCCGGCTACGACGGCCCGACCGGTCTGGGTACGCCGCAGGGCCTGGACGCCTTCACCGGCTGAACCGACAGCTCCTGAGTGTCCCCGTCGGGTCACGGGGGCGCCGCCCTCAAGAGGGGGACGTGGGGTCCCCTCGGCGGCACAACGGCAACGGGTCGCGACTTCCTGTCGCGGCCCGTTCGCCGCGTAGCCGTCACCAGGACGTCTCCACCGTCGCCGACCCACCCACGACGAGCACACCTCCACCGGCTGACTCTCCGTCAACACCCGGGCCGCGGGCACCCCTGCCGCGGCCCGTTCGTCATACCTATGGCCCCGCGGGTTAGCCTTCACCCGCAGAACATCGGTGCCAGAAGCGCCGCAGGTCGTAAGAGGGGTCAACGACGGAACCACACCACAGGTTCCGCTCTGGCCTCATTGCCCGGCGTGACCTGCCGTGATACACAGAGTGACCAGACAGTCATTCGTACGAAACCCGCCAATCAATGACGCCAAGTCGACATGCGACGGCGGAATTGTCGGCGACAATGAGGCCTGACCTCTGCGCACACGCAGGGGAGACGGAACAACCCACCAGGGGCGGTGACTTACATGCTCTTTGCGGCCGACAAGGGAGACATCAACACCATCATCGGCGGGATCGCTCCGGACTGGGGCCCCTTCGGGGCGCTGGGGACCGAGGCGAAGACGATGATCCAGGTCGTCATGGCGGTCGCCATCCTGCTCTGCCTCGGCATCGCCATCTGGGGGGCCGCCAAACAGCGCATCGGTGCCACCGCCCTGCGGGACACCTTCAGCGCGGAGCAGGGCAAGGGCCTCATCATCGCGGGCCTGACCGGCGTCTTCATCATCGGATCGCTGGGCACGCTCTTCACCATCGTGTACGGCATGGCCGTATAGCCGCCGCGTCCGGTCGACGCACCTCCGGTCCGGCCGGGCGCGCCCGGTACCCCCTACCCCACCCGTCCGCAGTGCCCACCGGCTGAGGTTGCGTTCCCCCGATGTCTCCGATCTCCTCGATGACTCCGATGACTCTGATGCCGAGTCACCACACCGCGCCCGCGCGGGAACCAGCACGGCTACCGTCGTACCCGTACGCGTTTTCCCGCACTTCTCCGCACCACGTCGAGGGGGCGTAAGCGGTATGAGTCTCGGAGACGACCAGGACGGCTCCGGCGGTTACGGCGGCACCGGCCAGACCCGCACCCACCTGCCAGGCGGCACCACCGACGTCTACGGCGGCGCCCGCCGCCCCGGCCGCTCGTCCTCCCGAAGCCTGGTCACCGTGGTCGGCGTCATCGTCCTCCTGATCGCCGCAATCGCCTTCGCGAACCGCGGAGGAGACGATTCCTCATCCTCGGAGGTGGGGGCGGGGGGCCAGCCCAGAGCAACCTCCACGGCGGCCAGCGGCACCAAGCCGGTGCAGTCCACCCCGGGCGTCATCCCGAAGGGGTACGCGCATGACGCCCAGGGGGCGCAGAGCGCGGCGGCGAACTACGCGACGGTCCTGGTCTCCGCCGACATCCTGAAGCCGGCCCGACGAGCCGAGCTCGTCCAGCAGGTCTTCGTGACGGACAAGCAGGCCGCGCTGAACGCCAAGTTCGACAAGGCATACTCCGCGGAGTTCCTGAGCAAGCTCGGCCTCGACCAGAACGGTGACGCGGCCGCGGGTCACACCTACGTCTCGCGCACTGTCCCGATCGGCACCAAGGTCACGAGCGCATCGGACACCTCAGCGGCCGTCGAGGTCTGGTGCACCGGCCTGTACGGCACCGCCGGCGCCGACTCGACCGATCCGGTGACCAGCGACTGGTTCACCATGACCCTCCAGATGCGCTGGGCTGACAGCGACTGGAAGGTGGACAGCTTCTCCCAGAAGGACGGTCCCGCTCCCGTCCCTGGGGATGACAAGGCATCGAGCGCTGACGAAATGGCAAAGGCCGCCCAGGAGTACGGAGGCTTCACTTATGCCCGGTAGCCAGCGCCTCGCGCTCAAGGGCGCCGCCGCAGTCGCCACCGTACAGACCGCCGTCGTGCTGCTCGCCGCCCGCGCCACAGCGGCACCTACGCCCACGCCGACCCCCACCGAGACCGCCGACAACTGCAGCCTCCTGTCGGGCCAGGCCAAGCAGATCTGTGAAGGTGACTCCTCGGGTGGATCCTCCGGCGGATCCCCCTCCCTGGACCCCACCTCCACCCTCGACCCCATGTCCTCCCTCGCCAAGAGCTGCGCCAAGGCCGCCGCCTGGACCATCGACAAGCTCAGCGAGGCCGTGAAGGAGACCGCGAACGTCGACTTCACCAACCAGAAGTTCCTCCAGCAGTACGCCGTCGTCTTCGCCGCCTCGACCATCCTCACCCTTCTCCTGTGGCTGCTGGCCGTAGCCAAGCGCGCGGTACGAGGCGTTCCCCTCACCACCGCCATCAGCGAGGCGATCGGCTTCCTGTGGCTGACCGTGCTCGCGTCCGCCTTCACCCCCCTCATCCTCTACACCGTCGTCTCCGCCACGGACGGCGTCTCAGAGGTCCTCGCGAAGGCCACCGGCGACCAGACCGACACGTTCTTCGGCACCTTCTCCGGCGCCCTGCAGAAGGGCAACGACATCGGCGGCGGCCCCATCATGCTGATCGTCGTCTCCCTGGTCAGCATCCTCGCCGCCGGAGTCCTCTGGCTGGAGCTCGTCATCCGCGCCGCACTCCTCTACGTCGGCGCCCTCCTCGGCACCGTCGTCTACGCCGGCCTCGTCGACAAGAACCTCTGGGGCCACGTCCGCCGCTGGGCCGGCATCATGATCGCCGTCATCCTGGTCAAACCAGTGATCGTCATCGTCCTCGGCCTCGCCGGCGCGCTCTCCTCCGACAACGGCCCCGACGCCTTCTCCGCCGTCGTCTCCGGCCTCGCCATCATCCTGCTCGCCATCTTCGCCAGCGCGATGATCTACCGTTTCGTCCCCGGCTTCGGCGACGAGATCGCCGGCTCCCGCAGCAACCGCATCATGCAGGGCGCCGAGGGCAAGGCCGCCGCGGTCATCAGCTCCCCGGCCACCCTGGTCGCCCAGGGCATCAAGACCCACAGCTCCCGGGCCGACAACAACGGCCAGGGCTCCGGAGGATCGGGCGCCCGCCCGAGCAACCCGGCGTCCGGCGGAGTCGCCGCCCACAGCTCGCGCACCCCGAACGGAGGCGGCGGATCCGTCCCCTCCGCCGCTCCCGCTCCCCGCGCGGGCAACTCCGTGAACACCCCGCACGCCGGCAACCGCAACGCAGGCAGCAACAGCACAGGAGGTGACGGGCGTTGACGACCGAGTCCCACGTGTCGCATACGGTCACGCCCCGCCGTACATATCTGATCGGCCGCGCCCGGCCGAACGCGATCGTCGGCCGCAACCGCGAGACGGGCGAGATCGCGCTCATCATCGTGGGCGCGTTCCTCGGCATGATGTGCGGGCTCCTCGTCCCGGTCCTGTCCCTGCGCATCGTCCTGCTGATGGGCTTCCCACTGCTCGCGCTGGCCGCGGTCTACGTGCCGTACAAGCGCCGCACGTTCTACAAGTGGTTCGAGATCAACCGCAGTTACAAGCGCACTCTGCGCCAGGGCACCACCTACCGTTCCTCCGTGATGGAGGCCGGCACCCACGTCGACGGCCGCGAGGTCGAGGTCGGCCCACCCCCCGGCATCGGCCGGATCAACTGGCTCGCCGCCCCGTTCGGGCCCGACGAGCTCGCCGTACTGCTCCACGCGGACCGCCGTACCGTCACGGCCGCCATCGAGATCGAGGGCCCCGGCGTCGGCCTGCGCGACTCCGAGGACCAGGAAGCCCTCGTCGACCGCTTCGGCACCCTCCTCAAGCACGTGGCCAACGGCGACGGCTTCGTCACCCGACTCCAGATGCTCGCCCGCACCCTCCCGGCCGACCCGGACGCCCACGCCAAGGACGTCGCCATGCGCGGGGACGGCAAGGCGCCGCCGTGGCTGCAGACGTCGTACGACCAACTCCAGTCGATGGTGTCCACCAGCAGCGAGCAACACCGCGCGTACCTCGTCGCCTGTATGCACTACTCCCGTGAACTGGCGGCCGAGGCCCACGCGATGGCACGCGTCGCCCGCCCCCAGTCCGGCCGCAAGCTGGACAAGGACGCGGGTCTCGCGGTCGTCATGGCCCGCGAGCTGACCGACATCTGCTCGCGCCTCCAGGAGGCCGACATCCGGGTCCGCCAGCCGCTCGGCCAGGGCCGGCTGGCCTCGCTGATCCACTCCATGTACGACCCCGACCACCCCATCGACCACATCCAGGCGATGACCAAACGCAACGCCTGGCCTGCCGAACTCGACGCCATGGAACCGACGTTCCTCCAGGCGAAGACGAGGGAGTCCTCCACCCGCGCGCCCTGGTGCCACGCCACGGCCTGGGTGAAGGAGTGGCCGATGACCCCGGTGGGCGTCAACTTCCTCGCCCCGCTCCTCGTCCACACCCCGGACGTCATCCGCACGGTCGCCGTCACGATGGACCTCGAACCCACCGAGATCGCCATCGAGCGCATGCTGACCGAGAAGACCAACGACGACGCGGAGGCCTCCCGGGCCGCCAAGATGAACCGGACCGTGGACCCGCGCGACATCGCCGCCCACAACCGGCTCGACCAGCGCGGCGAGGACCTCGCGAGCGGCGCGGCCGGTGTCAACCTGGTCGGCTACATCACCGTCTCCTCCCGTAACCCCGAGGCCCTGGCCCGCGACAAGCGGACCATCCGGGCCTCGGCCGGAAAGTCGTATCTGAAACTGGAGTGGTGCGACCGGGAGCACCATCGCGCCTTTGTGAACACACTTCCGTTCGCCACCGGCATTCGAAGGTAGGGGCAAAAGCATGCGGGATCCGCTGTCCGTCCTCTCCGACGCCTTCACGGCCTTCCTCTTCGGAAAGGTCGAGACGACCCGCCTGCCGGTCCGCACCTCCACCGGCCAGGCGCAGGCGGTCTACCTCCCGACCGCCGCGCCCGGCCTCGGCGACTCGGGCGTGATCATCGGCCGTGAGGTGTACTCCGGCAAGGGCTATATCTACGACCCGTTCCAGCTCTACGGCCAGCAGCTGCCGGCACCCCACTGGCTGGTCCTGGGCGAGTCCGGCAACGGCAAGTCGGCGCTGGAGAAGACGTACGTACTGCGCCAGTTGCGCTTCCGGGACCGCCAAGTCGTCGTCCTGGACGCCCAGGGCGAGGACGGCGTCGGCGAATGGAACCTCATCGCGCAGGAGTTGGGGATAACTCCCATCCGCCTGGACCCGATGGCCGCCCTGGACATGGGGATCCGCCTCAACCCGCTCGACCCGGCGATCACGACGACCGGGCAGCTCGCCCTGCTGAGGACCATCATCGAGGTCGCGATGGGCCACAGCCTCGACGAGCGCTCCGGCTTCGCACTGAAGGTCGCGCACGCCTACGTCAACGAGACGATCGTCGAACGCCAGCCGATCCTCACGGACATCGTGGAGCAGCTACGGCACCCCGAACCCGAGTCGGCCGAGGCGATGAACGTCGACATAGAGGACGTCCGCGCGTGGGGCCTCGATGTCGCCCTGGTCCTGGACCGCCTGGTCGACGGTGACCTGCGGGGCATGTTCGACGGACCGACCACGGTCGGCATCGACCTCGACGCGCCGCTGATCGTCTTCGATTTGTCCCACATCGACCGCAACTCCATCGCCATGCCCATCCTCATGGCGATCGTCGGTGTATGGCTGGAACACACCTGGATCCGCCCCGACCGCAAGAAGCGCATCTTCCTGGTCGAGGAGGCCTGGCACATCATCGCCAGCCCCTTCGTGGCCCAGCTCTTCCAGCGTCTGCTCAAGTTCGGCCGTCGGCTCGGCCTGTCCTTCGTCGCGGTGGTCCACCACCTGTCCGACGTGGTGGACGGAGCGGCGGCGAAAGAGGCCGCGGCGATCCTGAAAATGGCATCGACCCGGACCATCTATGCCCAGAAGGCCGACGAGGCACGAGCGACGGGCCGCGTCCTGGGCCTGCCCCGCTGGGCGGTCGAGATCATCCCCTCCCTCAGCCCCGGCATCGCCGTCTGGGACGTCAACGGCAATGTCCAGGTGGTCAAACACCTGGTCACCGAGACCGAACGCCCCCTGGTCTTCACCGACCGCGCGATGACGGAGTCCTCCAGCGACCTCACCGACGACGCCCTGCGCGCCGCCGAACTGGAGGCGGAGGAGCGGGCGGCGGCCTTCGTGGAGCAGCACATGGGCGACTCCGAGTCGACGGTGGCGTAGGAGGCACGGGCAGTGGTGAGACCGGACGACCGCCACCAGGGCGGTCAGGGAGGCCAGGGAGGCGTCCCGGACGGGTTGTTGGTCGGCATACTCGCCTTCCTCCTCGGCATGACCCTGCTGATCTGGTCGGCGACGGGTCTCGCCGGCCTGTTCGCCCACGGCGACTGGCCCAAGGGCGTCACCTTCACCCGCACCCCCCAGGCCATGCGCCATCTCATCGGCCACCCCCAGGACATCTCCGGCGCCTGGCCCGACACCCCCGCCGACCAGCTCTCCGGCTACGGCCTGGTCTGGGGCCTGTTCATCGGTCAGCTGCTGATCCTGATCGTCCTGACGATCTTCGTGATGGGGACACTGGCCCGCTGGAGAGCGGTTCGCGCAAGGACGAGAGCGGAGAAACTGGCGGCCCGGGCACGACGTCCGGAACCCGGGCCGGTCCACGAGGTACCTACACACGAGGTACCTGCCCGCGAGGTTCCGGCCCCGAGACCGGCGCCCGAACCGGCCACAGCGCCCGTCCCCAGCCCGGCGCAGCCGGTGACGGAGCAGCACCTGGCGCAGCCTCTGGCCGCCACACCCACCCAGCCGCAGCCGCCGACGGCTGGTCTGCCCCCTGAGGGCCACCCCCACCCGACGGCGAATGCCGAACGGATGGGCGGGTGGGAAACACCCCGTGCCGAACGCGCGGTCCTCTACGCCCCCAGAGAATCCCGCCACCCCACCGCGACCCAGGCCATCAGGGACGCGGAGGGCCCCGCCCTCGTCGTCACCTCGAACCCGGCCATCTGGCAGGACACCAAGGACGCCAGAGCCAAACTCGGCCCGGTCCACGTCTACGACCCCACGCACCTCTGCGACACCCCGGCCCGCCTCCACTGGTCCCCCATCGCCGGCTGCGAGACCAAGGAAACGGCCAAGGCGAGAGCACAGGCCCTCCTCGCCCCGATCCGCCCCACCGCGAAGATCGACCGAGCCGTGGCCGACGTAGCCGAAACGCTCCTGCGCAGCTACCTCCACGCGGCGGCCATAGACGCCCGCACCATCCGCCACGTCCACCGCTGGTGCCAGGGCACACAGGTCCAGGACGCCGTGAAAACCCTCCGCACCAATCCGAAAGCAGCTCCCGGCTCCGCCGGCGAACTGGAAGCGGCCCTCACCGCACACGCCGAACGCCGTGACATCGCCCAGGAGCTGACGAGCCGAGCGCTCTCCGCCCTCTTCACGGTCAACATCCGCGAGGCATGCACTCCCAACCGAAATGATGCCCTCGCCTTGGATTCCTTCGTCTACGAAGGGGGCACGCTTTATGTGGTGGGTGAATCCATCGAGGACCCCAGGACCGATCCGGGCGCGATGCCCCTCCTGACGGCCCTCACCTCAAGCGTGGTCGAGCGTGGCCGGCACATGGCCGAACGGTCATCCTCCGGTCGCCTCGACCCACCACTCACGCTCGTCCTGGACGACGTCGCCGCCGTGGCTCCGCTCCCCCAGCTCCCGGAGCTGCTGGCCGCCGGAGCGGACCGGGGCCTACCGACCCTGGCCCTGCTCCGCTCCCGGGAACAGGCCCGCACTCGCTGGCCGGACGCGGACCTCCCGGCGTAGAGCTCAGGAGTCAGAGCTCAGAAGAAGCGAGTGTCGGCCAAGCCCAGGAGCCAGTCACCGGCTCGAGCGAGGAATTCGGGACCGCACCGCAGAACATCACGCGAGTCAGGCGCGCTCCAGCGCGAACTCCAACTCGGTCTCCCCAGGAGTCGCCGCCAGCGGCACGAGCACGCCCGTGGGCTCGAACCCCACCTTGCGATAGAACCGCTGAGCCCGCCCGTTGTCCTCGTGCACGATCAGCCGCACCCGCTCGGCCCCATGCGCCCACGCCCACTCCACAGCGGCGTCGAACAGCACATCGGTGAGCCCGCTCCCGCGCTCCTCGGGGCGTACGAACACCCCGACGATATGCCCCTGCTTCCGCTCCACCGGAAACCCTGCCCAGTCCGTGGTGCCAGGCTCCTCCAGCAGCACGGTCACCGTCCCGACCCACTGCCCGTCCGGCGCCTCAGCGATGATCGTCTGTGCCTCGTCCGCACCCTCGGCGCCCCTGGCCGTCCGCTCCTGCCAGAAGGAGTCGGAATGTGCGGCGGCCTCCTCATAGGTCTCCAGGAAGGCGAGTGGCGCGACCGGATCCCGCAGCGCCGCAAGCCGCAACTCCTTCGCTGCGGGCCACTCATCGGCGCGGACGGACCGGATCACATAGCTCATGCGAGCCACAGTAGTACCCGGGTGCTACCCGCTTCACCTGAAATATTGCCCGCGAAACAGAAAAACCCCCGTGCCGAATGGCACGGGGGTTTTCCCAAAAATTGTTCGGCGGTGTCCTACTCTCCCACAGGGTCCCCCCTGCAGTACCATCGGCGCTGTAAGGCTTAGCTTCCGGGTTCGGAATGTAACCGGGCGTTTCCCTCACGCTATGACCACCGAAACACTATGAAGTTCGACCGGAAAAAGACACAGTCGTTGCCTCAGAACTAACACAGTGGACGCGAGCAACTGAGGACAAGCCCTCGGCCTATTAGTACCGGTCACCTCCACCCATTACTGGGCTTCCAGATCCGG
>NZ_JBEXGM010000015.1:0-180081 GCF_040607335.1 Streptomyces sp. NPDC005303
ACCCGCTACGACAAACTCGCCCGCCACTACCAGGCCCTGGTCACCCTCGCCTGCCTACGACTCTGGCTCCCCTGACATTGCGGACAGACCCTAGGCTCTGGGGTAGCGGACCAGCCACCCCGGGGACGCCCCCGCGGGCCCGTGCAGCGCGGGGCCCTGGGTCATCTCCATCGCGAAGTCGTCGGCGAGTTCCAGCAGGGTGGGACGGCCCTCCAGCTCGGCCAGCCAGGCCGGCGGGAGGGCCGTCTCGCCGTGCAGGGCGCCGAGCAGGCCGCCGGTGAGGGCGCCGGCCGCGGCGGAGGGGCCGTCGTGGTTCACGGCGAGGCACAGACCGTGCCGTACGTCCTCCCCGACCAGCGCGCAGTACACGGCGGCGGACAGCAGCCCGTCCGCCGAGCCGTCGGCCGCGAGTTCCTCCACCCGCGCCGGGGTGGGCATCCCCTGCCGTACGGCACCCAGCGCGTGCTGGAGCGCGTCCGACACGGGCTCGTGCCCGGGCCGCGCGGCCAGCAGTGCGAGCGCCCGCTGGACCGCCCCGTCCAGGCTGTCGCCGAGGGCCAGCGCGTGCACGATCACGGCGTAGGCGCCCGCCGACAGATAGGCCACGGGGTGCCCGTGGGTCTGCGCGGCACACTCCACCGCCAGTTGTACGACGAGCTGCGGCTCCCATCCGACGAGCAGCCCGAAGGGCGCGGAACGGGCCGTGGCCTCGGGACCGAGTTCGTTGGGGTTCTTGGGCGACTCCAGCGTCCCCATGGTGTCGTCGCCGAACCCGATGAGCAGGGACCGGGTGGGGTCGCGGCGGGCGTACAGCCACTCCTCCCGGGCCAGCCAGCCGTCGTCCTTGCGCCGCTCGTCGGGCCCCCAGTCCCGCTGGGTGGCGAACCAGCGCAGGTACGCCCGGTGCAGATCGGTGGGCGGATGCCAGGCGCCGGTGTCCCGGCGCACCTGGGCCCGTATGAGCCCGTCCACGGTGAAGAGGCTGAGCTGGGTGAGATGGGTGACGGCGCCGCGCCGGCCGTACCCGAATCCGAGATCCAGGAGCCCCTCGGCGCCGTACGTCTCCCTGATCTCGTCCAGTCCGAGCCCGTCGACCGGCGCGCCCAGCGCGTCACCCACGGCCACCCCGAGGAGCGTCCCGCGTACCCGGCTGCGGAAGTCCTGCTGCTCGGCACGCCCCCACACGACGGCCCCGGTTGTCGCACCCACCAAGACCTCCCGTGGCGACCGTCCGTATGTACGACGCTCAGCACTGTAATCGACGGTGGCTGCGGGGTTCAGGGGGCGTGTGGGTATGCGCCACTTTTACCGAAAGGCGGAGGCGTGGCCGGCCGCCCACTCGGCGTAGGCGCGGGGCGGGCGGCCGAGGACCCGCTCGACGTCGGGGCTGACGCGGCGCAGACCGTCCGACGGTCGGCCGAGGATGTCGAGGGTGGCGTCCACGATCGGCTCCGGCATGAACCGGACCATCCCGGCCCTGGCCTCCGCCCGGGTCTGCTCGACGAACCGCACGGGTTCGCCCAGCGCCTCCGCGAGGGCGGCGGCCTGCTGCCGTGGCGATATCGGGGCGGGCCCGGTCAACTCATGGACACGCCCGGCATGGCCGGGATCCCGCAGCGCCACGGCGGCGACCTGAGCGATGTCCTCCGGATCGACGGTCGGCAGCGCGACGTCCCCGAACGGCGCCGCCACGGTCCGCTCGGCACGCACCGCGTCGGCCCACTGGAAGGTGTTGGAGTGGAACCCCGCGGGCCGCAGCATGGTCCAGTCGAGCCCCGACCGCCTTACGGCGTCCTCCAGTTCGGAGGGATGGTCGCCGGTGCTGACGCCCTGCGAGGACACCAGCACGACCCGCCGGACACCACCGGCCCGGACGACTTCGAGGACGTCGTCCAGGTTGCCGCCCTGCGCCATGAAGTCGCCGGAGGTCAGGAGGAAGAGGGACTCCGCGCCGTCGAGGGCGGGCTTGAGGGTCTGGGGCGCCGCGAGGTCGGCCCGATGATGGCGCACCCCTGCCGGGAGGTCGTGCGGACTCCGCCGGGAGACGGCCGTCACGCGCTCCCCCGCCGCGAGAAGCGCCCTCACCAGCGGCCGCCCGACGTTCCCCGTAGCACCGGTCACCACAATCATGTTGCTCCCCTTTTCCGAGGTTCCTGTGGACACACGGCGAAGCTACTATCGGGAAGCCAGTAGGTACCTAGAGGAAAGTAATGGACGGAAGGTATCGATGTGACGGAGACCACACCCCAGAACGCCTGCCCCATCGCCCCCGTGGTCGACATCGTCTTCAGCCGCTGGACCACACCGATCCTCTGGGCCCTTCACGAGTACGGCCGTCAGCGCTTCGTGGAAGTGGAACGCCGGATCGCCACCATCACCCCCAAGGTCCTGACCCAGCGCCTGCGCCAACTGGAACGCGACGGCCTGGTCCACCGCACGTACCACGCGGAGGTCCCACCCCGCGTGGAGTACGAGATCACCGAACTGGGCCGCAGCCTGGCCCCGTTGTTCGCGACGCTGGCGCAGTGGTCACCGAATCTGGAGAGGGTGGAGGAGGCTCGGCGGGCTTATGACGCCAGGGACGGGGGCGGCGGCCGGTCGGCGTGACTCCCCTGCCTCAGTTCCCCGCACGCCACATGGCCTGAATCGCGTCCCTCGCCTCGGTCACCGCCGTCAGGCATGTGGTGGTGTGGGCGGAACGGCCCGGCGCAGGAGCGGTCACGAGTTCAGTGAGGACGCCGGCCAGGGCGGCCAGGTCGTCCCATTCCGGGGTGAGGGCCAGGAGTTCGGACAGGCCCCGGTCCGCCGCCGGCCCGTCGGACAGGGCGCAGCCCAGGAAGCAGTGGCCCTGGGCTCGCATCACGGGCGCCATGTCCGGGTCCTGCTCGACCAGGTGAGCGAGGTCGCGCCACAGGGGTTCGGCGGCAGCCGGGCCTTCGGAGCGGTGGACCGTCATGGCCAGTTGGAAGGTGCCGGCGAGGGGGTCCGTGGCGCGCAGGCGCTCGGCGAAAGCGCGGGCCTGCGCCCACTCGCCGTGGTGGCGGTGGAGTTCCGCCCGTACGTCGTCCAGCTCCGCGGAGTCGGTCGCCGCCAACCGCTCCCCCGCCTCCTCCCACCGCCCGCACCCCAGCAGCAGTTCGATCGCCGCGCTCCGCTCCCACGTCATCCCGGCGTCCAGCGCCACGCAGCGGTCCAGGTCGGACAGAGCCTGCTCCGTTCGGCCGATCGCCAGACACACCCGGCCCCGCCGGCCGTAGGCCCAGGCGTACTCGGGGTCGACGGTCACGGCGCGGTCCAGATGGTGAAGAGCCTCTTCGTAGGACTTGCGGGCGTGGTGGATCGCTCCCAGGCCGGCCAGGGCGGTCTCGTGGGCGGGGTCCTGTGCCAGAAGAGCCTGGAAGGCGGCCGACGACTCGTCGTGCCGCCCCGCGCTCCAGTACGCCCACCCCAGCTCGGCCTGGATCCAGTGGGCACCCGGCTCCGCCTCGCTGGCGCGCCGCAGGTCCTCGAACATGCCGTTCCGGTCGTCCAGTCGACTCCTCACCCGAGATCTCATGGCCAGCGCCCAGGCGTAGTCGGGGATCAGCCCGACGGCCCGGTCGAAGTCGGCCAACGCCTCCTCGTACCGTTCGAGTTCGTACAGGGCCTCGGCGCGGCTCGCCAGCGCCGACGCGTAGCCCGGCTCCAGGGACACCGCGCGCCCCAGTTCCGTCACCGCCTCGTCGTACCGTCCGGCGAGCCGGTACGCGTCGCCGCGTTCCGACGCGACCCAGGCCAGCTCGGGCGCGAGCGCGGCCGCCCGGTCGAGGTCGGCGAAGGCCTTGTCCAGGTCGCCCCGCGCACGGTGCAGCCGGGCCCTGCGCACCAGCGCCCACAGGTACTCGGGATCGATGCTCAGCGCACGGTTGAAGTCGGCGAGCGACTCGTCGAGCCGGCCCATGCTGTGCCGGCACACCGCCCGCCCGGTCAGGGCGATGTCGTCCATGGGGTCGAGGGCGACGGCACGGCTGAAGTCGGCGTCCGCCTCGTCGAGACGGGACGCCAGACGGTAGGTCTCGGCCCGCTCGGCGAGGATCCACCCGCTGTCGGGGGCCAGTTCGGCGGCTCGGTCGAGAGCGGCCAGGGCCGCCGGGTAGTTTTCGAGCAGCTGGTGGGTGACGCCACGGCCGTAGTGGGCCAGCGGTTGCTCCGGGTCGAGCTCGAGCGCACGGTCGTACTCCTCGAGGGCCTGCCCGTACTCCTGACGGTTGCGCAGGTCCCTGCCGCGCAGCGCGTGCGCCTCCGCCCGGCCGGCCGGGTCGAGACCGGGGCGGGTCAGGAGCAGGTCCGTCGCCCTGGTCACCCCGTTCTCCTCGTCGGCGAGCGCGGCGGCCAACGACCGTCCCCACTCGCGCAGTACGGCGTTGTCCGCCGCGTCGCCCGCTTCCTCCAGCATCCGCGTCCAGCGACGGGCGACGACCTCGTCCTCGCGGCAGGCCACGACGAACCCGCGCAGCGCCTCGGCGAGTGCCGCGGGCGGGCGGGCGCACAGCAGGTGGTACACCTCTTCCAGGCGCAGCTCCCACCACTCCTCGTCGGTCCACAACTCCTCGGCACGGCGGTCGAATTCGGCGTCCTCGCGCCACTCGGCGAACGCCTCCGCGAGCCGCCGGTGCCGGGCCGTCCACTCGGTCCGGGACCGGCGCCGCTCCAGCCGGAGCATCTGCGCGCGTACGACGTCGTGGTACTGGAGCCGGTCCCCGCGCTGTGCGACGAACGGCAGCCCGGTCAACCACGCGTACTGGGAGTCCAGTTCGTCCTCGGATGCGGCGACGAGCACCCGGAAGACGTCCGCGTCCAGCCGTCTCGGCAGCGCGCAGGCCTTGGCGACCTTCCGGCGGGCCTCCGGTTCCGGCTTCAGGAACCGTTCCACCGCGGTCTTGCTCGGGTCGATCACGTCGTCCGGACCGTCGGGGCGTCTGGCCGCGAGCGTCGACACGAGGACCGGGAGGCCGCCCGTCAGGCGCAGCACCTCCTCGACGACCGGTTCGGCCACGACGCCCCGCGCGGCGAGCAGGCGGCGCGACTCGGCCTCGGTGAAGGGAGCGAGCGGCACCTCCGCCACCGAGTCCAGGCCGCCCCAGCGGGCGCTGTCCAGGGGGCGCTGACCCGCGGTTACCACGACGACGGCGGCAGGCAGCCGGCCGTGCTCGCGGGGCTTGGTGAGGACGTCGTACAGCCACGGGTCGAGGAAGGGGCCGGTCCGCTCGTACGTGTCGAAGAACAGGACGATCCACGGTACGGCTGCGGCGGCGGACCTCAGTTCGCCGAGCAGCACCGGGGTGAGGACCCGCTCCGGGGTGAGCACCAGGTCGACGTCGTCGAGGTTGCGGAAACGGGCGCCGAGGCCGGCCCGCAGCCGGTCGGCCCCCTGGGCGAGCCGGTCCGCCGGAAGGGCCCGGGTGACCAGGCCGACGCCCGGCAGGGTGGCCTCCAGTGCGCCCAGTCCGACGTCCACCGCCATCCTGCTTCCGGCCGACGCCGGCTCCGGCGAGGACTCGGGCGCGAGCGCGGCGAGGGTGGCTGCCTCCGCCTCGCGCCGCCGCTCCCGCCAGGTCGTGAGGCGCCGCTCCAAGTCCTTCAATCGCCTTCCCTGGTCGGCGAATTCACGGCACAGGGTCTCCAACGCCTCCGGCACGCTGCCGACGCTGTCGTCGACGTAGGCGGTGAGCGCCCCGCGTTCACGGGCGAGTTGCGCCAACTCCTGGACCAGGGAGGTCTTTCCGATGCCCGCGCTGCCGTGGACGTGGAACCGGAACCGGTGCCGGGCGTCAGTGGCCGGGATGTCGAAGTTCCGCAGGAACGCGGCCCGTTCGGCTTCGCGGCCCACGAATCCGGCCCGTGCGCGCCGCAGGATCAGCTCCTGCGCCGACGGCTCCGCCTGCGTCATGCGTTCGTCCCCTCGTCGCGGCCCGTCCGCCTCTCATTCTGACGCAACCGATCTGGAACACACCGTCCCCGACAGGGAAGATGACCTTCATGGCATCGACACCCCCACGCACCACACGCAGCGCACTCCATCTCTCCGCCACCCTGCTCACCGCGAGCGTCGCGCTGTACATAGCGCTCGTCGCGTTCGGGAACATCACGGACTTCGGGACGAACCAGGCGTTCGTGCAGCACGTTCTCGCGATGGACACGACGTTCAAGGACGACGATCTGATGTGGAGAGCCGTCACCAGCAAGGGACTTCAGAACACGGCGTACGTGGCGATCATCGTCTGGGAGACGCTCGCGGCGCTCGTGCTGATCTACGGCACCTGGCTGTGGGTGCGCCGGGACGACCAGGCCGCCCGACGCTTCTCCACCTACGGTCTGCTCATGCTCATGCTGCTCTTCGGTGCCGGGTTCATCGCGATCGGCGGGGAGTGGTTCTCCATGTGGCAGTCGGACACCTGGAACGGGCTGGACGCGGCGCTGCGGGTGTTCGTGCTGAGCGGGCTGGTGCTGCTGGTCGTCAACCTGCCCGACCGTAGCGCTAGTTGACGACGACGACCTTCGTCCCCGTCTCGCCGAACGTCCACAGTGCCGAGCCGTCCGCCGCCTTCATGCGGATGCCGCCGGTCTGGGCGCCGTTCGCGGGCGGGGGCGAGGAGCCGTCCACCGCGTTGGAGAAGGCGACGTTCACGCCGTCCACGGCGGTGAAGTACACGATGTGCTCGATCCGCACGCCGTCGGACCCGGTCGTCGGCTCGCCCCGGCGCAGCGAGACGGAGTAGTCGCCGGGGGCGGGCTCGACCGTCCCCGGCCAGACGGCGAAGGTCCGCCGGGCCGCCTCGCTCGCGTCGACCAGCCAGACCCGCTTCTCGCCGAGGGAGTAGACGATCCGGCGGCCGGTGCCGGAGCCGTCCGGGACCGCGGTGGCGGACGGCTTGGGCTGCGCGGACACGCTCGGGGACGCCGACACGCTCGGCCGGGTGGAGACGGCTCCGCTCGGCTTCGTCCCCTCGTCGGCCTGTACGGCCAGGGCGACGACGGCGGCGATCGCCCCCACGGTCAGACCCGTCACCCAGACCTTCGGGGCTGGCACGGCACGCATCTCCTCGGCTAAGGATCCCCGTCGAACGGGGGTCGGATCATCGTACCGGCCCCCGTCTCGACGCCCGTCCAGAGCGGCTCTCAGTCCAGCACCGGCAGCAGCTCCGGCAGGTGCCCGTCGGAGACCTGTGCCGCCTGCTGCCGCTCCTGCGACACCTCCCCGTACAGCGTGGTGCGCGGACGCGCGGGACGGCCCGCCGCCTCCGCCACCGCGATCAGGTCCTTCACCGACTTGTACGAGCCGTACGACGACCCCGCCATCCGCGAGATCGTCTCCTCCATCAGCGTGCCGCCGAGGTCGTTCGCGCCGGAGCGGAGCATCTCCGCCGCGCCCTCGGTGCCGAGCTTGACCCAGCTGGTCTGGATGTTCGGGATCCAGGGGTGCAGGAGCAGGCGGGCCATCGCCGTGACCGCCCGGTTGTCCCGCATCGACGGGCCGGGGCGGGCGATGCCGGCCAGATAGACCGGGGCGTTGGTGTGGATGAAGGGGAGCGTCACGAACTCCGTGAAGCCGCCGGTGCGCTGCTGGATCCCGGCCAGCGTGCGCAGGTGGCCCAGCCAGTGCCGGGGCTGGTCGACATGGCCGTACATCATCGTCGAGGAGGACCGGAGGCCGACCTCGTGCGCGGTCTCGATCACCTCGATCCAGGTCGCCGTCGGCAGCTTGCCCTTGGTCAGCACCCAGCGGACCTCGTCGTCGAGGATCTCGGCGGCCGTACCGGGTATGGAGCCGAGCCCGGCCTCCTTGGCCGTGGTCAGCCACTCCCGGATGGACATGCCGGTGCGGGTCGCGCCGTTGACGACCTCCATCGGCGAGAAGGCGTGCACATGCATGCCGGGGACCCGCTCCTTCACCGCCTTCGCGATGTCGAAGTACGCCGTCCCCGGCAGGTCCGGGTGGATGCCGCCCTGCATGCAGACCTCCACCGCGCCGACCTCCCAGGCCTGTTGGGCGCGGTCGGCCACCTGGTCCAGGGAGAGCGTGTAGGCGTCGGCGTCGGTGCGCCGCTGGGCGAAGGCGCAGAAACGGCAGCCGGTGTAGCAGACGTTGGTGAAGTTGATGTTCCGGGTGACGATGTACGTCACGTCGTCGCCGACCACCGACTTGCGGACGTCGTCGGCGATCCGGGTCAGCGCGTCCAGGGCCGGGCCGTCGGCGTGCAGCAGCGCGAGGGCCTCTTCGTCGGTCAGCCTGGTGGGATCGTCGGCGGCGGTCCGCAGTGCCTCCCGTACGTCCGTGTCGATACGCTCGGGCACCATCCCGGGGGCGGCCGCCTCGCGCAGGGCGCCCCAGTCGCCGTAGACCTCGTCGAAGTCGTCGCGGCGGTCGGACGTACGGCCCTCGGTGTCGATGGAGGCGTGCAGGTCGGTACGGCCGGACGCCACGAACACCTCCTCCGGTTCCTGCCAGGGACGGCCTTCGACCACGGCGTCCGGCACCGCCAGCCCCGTCTCCGGGTCGGCCAGCGCGGCCACGTGCGGGCGCAGCCTCGGGTCCAGCCAGGGCTCACCGCGCCGGACGAACTCGGGGTACACGCACAGCCGTTCCCGCAGCTCGAAACCGGCGGCGCGCGAGCGTTCGGTGAGCTCCTCGATCTGCGGCCAGGGACGCTCGGGGTTCACATGGTCGATGGTCAGCGGGCTGACCCCGCCCCAGTCGTCGATCCCGGCCCCGATCAGGCGCTCGTACTCGCTGTCGAGGAGGTTCGGCGGGGCCTGGATGTTCGCGGCCGGGCCCATGATGAGGCGGGCCACCGCCACCGCGGCGACCAGCTCGTCCAGCTCCGCGTCGGGCATGCCGCGCATCGCGGTGTCCGGCTTTGCGCGGAAGTTCTGGATGATCAGTTCCTGGACGCTGTGGTAGGCGCGGGAGACCCGGCGGAGGGCGAAGAGGGAATCGGCCCGCTCCTCGTAGGTCTCGCCGATGCCGATCAGGAGACCGGAGGTGAAGGGTACGGAGGAGCGGCCGGCGTCCTCCAGGACCCGCAGCCGTACGGCGGGTTCCTTGTCGGGGGAGCCGTGGTGCGGGCCGCCGGGCTCGGACCAGAGCCGGGTCGCGGTCGTCTCCAGCATCATGCCCATGCTCGGCGCGACGGGCTTCAGCCGCTGGAAGTCGGTCCAGGAGAGCACGCCCGGGTTGAGGTGGGGCAGCAGGCCCGTCTCCTCCAGGATGCGGATGGAGATGGCCCGGACGTAGGCGATGGTGTCGTCGTAGCCGTGCGCGTCCAGCCACTCCCTGGCCTCCGGCCAGCGGTCCTCGGGCTTGTCACCGAGGGTGATCAGGGCTTCCTTGCAGCCCAGCGCGGCCCCCTTGCGGGCCACGTCGAGGACCTCGTCGGGGGACATGAACATGCCGTGGCCGGCCCGGCGAAGCTTGCCGGGCACGGTCACGAAGGTGCAGTAGTGGCACTTGTCCCGGCACAGCCGGGTCAGCGGGATGAAGACGCTCTTCGAGTACGTGATGACACCGGGGCGGGCCGCCTGTGCGAGGCCCGCGTCCCTGACGCGGGCGGCGGACGCGGTGAGGTCGACGAGGGCCTCGCCGCGGGCTTGCAGCAGGACCGCTGCCTCGGCCACGTCGAGTGCGACGCCGTCCCGGGCCCGTTTGAGAGCGCGACGCATGGAGTTCTCGGTGGGGCCGGTTCCGCCGGGGCGGTCGGTGGGTCCGGATCCGGAGGTCGCGGAAGTCGTCATCCTTCGAGCATACGAGCGGTGTGATCAGGGCGGCGCTGCCGACCGGAGGTGGGGGACATCACACATCTCCGGTGCCGTCCTGGACAAAGCGGGCATACTCGTCGAGCGCCTTCAGCACCTCGCCCTCCCCGGCCGGAGGCAGCTGGAGCACGACCTCCTCGATGCCGAGCTCGGCGTAGTGGGCGAGCTTGCCGGGGGTGGGCAGGACGGCGTACGGGACGACCTGGAGGGCGCCCGGGTCACGGCCCGCGTCGGCCCAGGCGGCGCGCAGCACGGGCAGGGACTCGCTCAGGCCGCGTCCGCCGATCGGCAGCCACCCGTCGGCGTACTCGCAGATGTGGGAGAACAGCTTGGGCCCGGCGGCACCGCCCACCAGGGTCCGCTTCCGGACCGGCTTGGGGAAGGCGTGGCTGGCCCGGACGCTCCCGAACTCACCCTCGTAGGCCATCGGTTCGTCCGCCCAGAGGGCCTGCATGAGAGCCATCCGGTCCCGGACGAGCTCGCGCCGGGTCCGCCACTCGACGCCGTGGTCGGCGGCTTCCTCGACGTTCCACCCGAACCCGAGCCCGAGCGTGAACCGTCCGCCGGAGAGGTGGTCGAGGGTGGCGATCTGCTTGGCGAGGTCGATCGGGTCGTGCTGGGCGACGAGGGTGATGCCGGTGCCGAGACCGAGCCGCTCGGTGACGGCTGCGGCCTGACCGAGCGCGACGAAGGGGTCGAGGGTACGGCCGTACTCGCGCGGCAGTTCGCCACCCGCGGGGTACGGGGTGACCCGCTCGACGGGGATGTGGGTGTGCTCGGGCAGATACAGCCCGGCAAAGCCCCGCGCCTCCAGCTCACGGGCGAGCCGGGTCGGGGTGATGGTCTCGTCGGTGAGGAAGATCGTCACGGAGATACGCATGACTGCATCTGTACCGGGCGGGGGCCGGGATGTCCATACCGACTGGTCGGCATCAGTGGCGGGGACGGGGGCCGCTGCCGTGTGTCGGTCGTCTGTCGGGGCTGTCGGTTCGATGTCGGCGGCTTGTCGACGGGGCCTCAGAACCTTTCTGGAGACGGCCGGTGACCATCCGACCGGCCCCGCACCCCTCGAGGAGCCACCATGACCACCCACGTCACGATCATCGGCGCCGGACTCGGCGGCCTCACGCTCGCCCGCGTCCTGCACGTGCACGGCATCCCTTCCACCGTCTACGAGGCGGAGTCCTCCCCGACGGCGCGTGCGCAGGGCGGGATGCTCGACATCCACGACTACAACGGGCAGTTGGCCCTCCAGGCGGCCGGCCTGGTGGACGGCTTCCACGGCCTGATCCTGGAGGGCCGGGAGGCGACACGGCTGGTCGACCGGGACGGGACCCTCCTGTTCGACAAGGCCGACGACGGCACCGGCGGCCGCCCCGAGGTGCAGCGCGGCGAACTGCGGCAGCTCCTGCTCGACTCACTCCCGCCGGGCACGGTCCGCTGGGGCCACAAGGTCGGCGGCGTCCGGGCGCTCGGTGGGGGCCGGCATGAGGTGACGTTCGCCGACGGCACCTCGGTCGTCACCGATCTGCTGGTCGGTGCGGACGGCGCGTGGTCACGGGTACGGCCGCTGCTCTCGCCCGCGAAGCCCGCGTACACCGGTATGTCCTGCGTGGAGGTGTATCTGCACGACGCCGACACCCGGCACCCGGCCAGCGCGAAGGTGGTCGGCGGCGGGGCGCTGTTCGTGCTGGCGCCGGGCAAGGGCTTCGTGACGCACCGGGAGAGGGGCGGCAACCTGCACACGTATGTGATGCTCGCCCGGCCGCAGGACTGGTTCGCGGACATCGACTTCTCCGACTCCGCCGCGGCCACCGCACGGATAGCGCGGGAGTTCGACGGCTGGGCACCGGAGCTCACCGCGCTGATCACCGACACCGACACCGCGCCGGTGCTGCGCCCCTTCACCGCCCTGCCCGTCGAGCACCGGTGGGAGCGGGTGCCGGGAGTGACCCTGATCGGCGACGCCGCCCATGTCGCCGCCCCGAACGGCGAGGGCGCCAACCTCGCCATGCTCGACGGCGCGGAGCTCGCCCAGGCCCTGGCCGCCCACCCCGACGACATCGAGACCGCGCTCACCGAGCACGAGCGCGCGATGTTCCCCCGCAGCGCCGAAACGGCCACCGAGGGCACCGAACTCTTCGCCCTGATGTTCGGCACGGACACGCCTCACGGGCTGATCAGGATGTTCACGGGGGAGGAACAGGGTCAGTGAGTCATTCAGGCCGACTTCAACGGTCGAGTCGGCCGCCGGAACCGGCGGAACGGGTCGGTCACCCGTCGAGGTAGCGGTGTCTGCCGTCCCCCGGCGAAATGAAGAGTTGGCCCTCCCGAACCTGCCATTCAGTCGTGCCATCGATCTCGTGGCTCGCGAGGAAGAGACCTGACGCGGTCTCCGTCTTCGTTGGCCGGGACCGCGTCAGCCATCTGGGTACCGCGCCTCGAGCGCAGCACCACCTGGCCCTGGGCGGCGACGAGCGGTCGCTGTTTCACGACACGGTCGCCGCCGATACTGATCTTCGGTCGCTTGGCGCCGATCCGGCGAGGAGCGACCGAAGACCAGACCATCACCGCTGCGTCGCGGACGGCGAGGGCGGCTGTCCTCGTGAGAGTGCGGTCAGGCGGCAAAGGAGGCGAGCAGTTCGTTGTACTGCTTGGCGGCGGTGGCCAGGTTTTCGTCGGAAAGGCCGAAAGCGGTGCCGTACAGCTTGACCATCGGCTGGATGTCGAACTGGCAGAGCCGCAGGGTGGCGTGCCAGTTGCCGAGCAGTGCCTCGATGGTGGCCTGGTTCGAGCCTTCGGGGGTGTAGTGCTCGGCGGGGACGCCGGCGGTGACGGCGACGACGGCCTTCTTGCCGGCCAGCTGCGAGGCGGAGCCGTCCATGGTGAAGGCCCAGCCGAGGGTGAAGACCCTGTCCTGCCACTGCTTGAACAGTGGGGTGGTGTTGTACCAGAACACCGGGTGTTGGAAGACGACCACGTCGTGCTCGGCCAGCAGTGCCTGCTCTGCGGCGACGTCGATCTTAAAGTCGGGGTAGGTGGCGTAGAGGTCGTGCACGGTGACATGGGCCAGGTCACGGACGGCGTCCACGAGCGCCGCGTTGGCCCGCGACTGGGACAGGTCGGGGTGGCCGACGACAAGGAGAACCTTGGACATGGTGAGCCTTTTCAGTGATCAGGGAGAGGGTGAATGGACGCCGCCCGGGGCGCCGGAATTTCGCGAAGTCCAGGAGCGCGGGCTCAGCCGACCTCGGTGGTCAGTGGTCGATGCTGGCCATGTTGGCCTCGTCGTGGCGTTCGCCGGCGGCGGGTGTGAGGTTGTTGAGGCGGTCGAGCTGGGCGGCGGTGAGTTCCACACCATCGGCAGCGGTGTTCTCCTCGACGCGTGCGACCCGGCGGGTTCCGGGGATGGGGGCGATGTCGTCACCGCGGGTCAACAGCCAGGCCAGCGCGGTCTGGGCGGGGGTGGCTCCGATCTCGGCGCCGATGGCCCGTACTTCGTCGACGATGCGCAGGTTGCGATGGAAGTTCTCACCGGTGAAGCGCGGGTTGGTCTTGCGCCAGTCGTCGTCGGCGAAGTCGTCGACGGTGCGGATCTGCCCGGTCAGCAGGCCATGTCCGAGCGGCGAGTAGGGCACGAACCCGATGCCGAGCTCGCGCAGCAGCGGAAGGATTTCGGCCTCGACGTCACGCGTCCACAGGGAGTATTCGGTCTGCAGCGCGGCCACCGGGTGCACGGCGTGGGCCCGGCGGATCGTGGCGGGGCCGGCCTCGGAGAGTCCGATGTGGCGCACCTTTCCCTCGGCGACCAGCTCCGCCAGCGCGCCGACGGTCTCCTCGATGGGGGTGTTCGGGTCGACGCGGTGCTGGTAGTAGAGGTCGATGTGGTC
This sequence comes from Streptomyces sp. NPDC005303, assembly GCF_040607335.1. Lineage (NCBI taxonomy): Bacteria > Bacillati > Actinomycetota > Actinomycetes > Kitasatosporales > Streptomycetaceae > Streptomyces > Streptomyces sp. NPDC005303. The sequence goes on from NZ_JBEXGM010000015.1 coordinate 13,683, forward strand.
GGTACCGAGCCGCAGGAGTGAGCCTTCGACGGCGGTCCTCACGTTGGCGGGGCTGCTGTCGATGACGCCGGGACCGTCGCCGGCGTGCGAGACGAGACCGAACTTCGTCGCCACGACGACGTCGTCGCGGCGGCCCTTGATGGCCTGGCCGACGATTTCCTCGCTGTGGAAGGGGCCGTAGATCTCGGCGGTGTCGATGTGGGTGACGCCGAGGTCCAGCGCACGGTGGATGGTGCGGATCGACTCCGTGTCGTCGAGGCCCCCGCCCGTGGTGTAGGTGCCGGCCATGGTCATGGCTCCCAGGCCGATGCGGGAGACATCGAGCCCGCCCAGTGATACGTGCTTCATCAGGTACTCCTTGTCGTGACGGCCGTCAGGCCGGTCGGTGGTCGTGCGTAGGGGGTGCGCCAACAGTCGGCGGGACCGTGCTGGGGTGATCCGCGCGCGCTGTCGACGCGGGCGCCGTCGGCCGGGTCGCGGGCCGGGGCCGTAGGTGCACCCGGTGGTTGCCGGCCTCGGCCTGGCATGGTGCTCAGACGTGGACGTCGTCGCAGGTCAGGCCGCCGGGGACATCTGTGCCGCGGTCGTCCGTGATGTTCTTCAGCAACGCAGGCCCGGGCGCGCCCCCGGCCGATCACGGGGGATGCGAACCGGCCGCTGCCGGGTGGGGTCCGACGCTGGTGTCGGCAGGACCAGGCGGCGGGGGATTCCTGGGTTGGACCGGCTGCGCCGGTCAGTGCTCGTGGGCTGCCGGCTCCAGAACGAGGACCGGGATCTCACGGTCCGTGTTCTTCTGGTACTCGGCATAGTCGGGGAAGGCCTCGACGGCTCGGGCCCACCACAGGGCCTTCTCGTCCCCGGTCACCTCGCGTGCCAGCATGTCCTGGCGCACCGGGCCGTCCTGCAGCTCGACCCGGGGGTCGGCCACCGCGTTGTGGTACCAGACGGGGTGGGTGGGTGCTCCCGCCATGGAGGCGACCGCTGCGTAGGAGCCATCGTGCTCCACCCGCATGACCGGCGTCTTGCGGATCTTGCCGCTCTTCGCGCCCAGAGTGGTCAGGATGACGACGGGCAGGTCCCGGAGCCTCTCGTCCTCTTCCCGTGCGACCAGGACACTCAGCGTCGTTCCCTGCGTACCGCCGGAGCTTTCGTACAGCTCCACCTGGTCACGCACAAACTGCGCCTTGCTCGGCTCGTACTCGCCTTTGAGGGGCATGTTGGCTCTCTCCGTACTGTCGAAAAGGCACCCGGCAACCGTCCTCCGTCCCGGCAGGGGTGCGGGGCGTGGTGCTCAGGCGTGAGCGTCGTCGTAGGCCAGGCGGCCGCCCAGCTCGCGGGATGCCTCGGCCTGGGCGAGGAGCTCCTTCGCCTTGGCCTCGGCAGCCTCGATGGCGTCCGCACCGGCGACGAACCGCAGCAGCGGCTTGTCCTGGCTGACGATGGTCAGCAGAGCGCGGGCGAGCTTGGCCGGGTCGCCGGGCTGCTGGCCGTTCATGCTCTTCATGCCCTCGATCCGCGGGGCGGTGCGCGGGGCGTAGTCGTCGATGGACAGCTCGGGCCAGTTGGTGGAGCCGTCCACGAGGAGTTCGGTGCGGAAGTAGCCGGGCTCCACGATCGTGGTGTGGATGTTGTACGGCTCGACGTCGTGACGCAGGGACTCCATCCAGCCCTCTTCCGCGAACTTGGAGGCGGCATAGGCGGAGGTGAACTCCATGCCGACCAGCCCGGCGGTCGAAGTGATGGTGATGATGTGGCCTGCACGCTGCTTGCGCAGGATGGGCAGGACAGCGCGGGTGACGTTCATCGGGCCGAAGAGGTTGGTCTCGAACTGCCGGCGCATCTGCGCGGGCGAGATCTCCTCGAAGTAGCCGGTGAAGAGATTCCCGGCGTTGTTGATCAGGACGTCGATCCGGCCGTAACGGTCGACGGCTGCCTGCGCGGCGGCCTCGGCCTCCTCCAGGCTGGTGATGTCCAGCCTGGTGACCAGCAGATTGTCCTGCGGCCCGCCCAGGGTCTTCTCGACCTCTTCGGGGCGGCGGCCGGTGGCGACGACCTGGTGCCCGGCGGCGAGGGCCTCGCGGGCGATGTCCGTGCCCAGACCGCGTCCGGCACCGGTGACGAGAATGACCTTGCTCATGGGGGGGTTTCCTTTCAGGCGCCGAGATCCGGCACCCGCTGTCTGCGGGGGTGATCCGTGCAGCGCGGAGAGCGCCGCAGAGGAGGCGGAGACCGGCGCGGCGAGCGCCGTCTGTCCGGACGGTTCACACCGCCGTGGGCGGTGCACCACCAACAAAACCGGCTGTCACGCGGGGACGGGAGTCCCTGATGAGGGGGTCACTGACAGGGACCCCCAACCCGGCGGATGCGCTCGTAGAGTGAAGCGCATGGCAGGCAGAAACGACCCCAACGGCACAAACCGCGACCTCCGTGATGATTTCCGCGCGGAGATCCGGGAATTCCTCGGCACGCGACGGGCCAAGGTCACCCCCGAGCAGGCCGGCCTGCCCCTGTACGGCGGAGAGCGCCGACGGGTCACCGGGCTGCGCCGCGAGGAGGTCGCCCTCCTCGCGGGCATCTCCAGCGAGTACTACACCCGGCTGGAGCGCGGCAACGCCACCGGCGTCTCCGAGAGTGTCATCGAAGGCATCGCGCAAGCACTTCAGCTCGACGAGGCCGAACGCATCCACCTGCTCGACCTGCTGCGCGGCGCCGGTACGACCCGCCCGCCGCGCCGCCGACCGGCCCAGGTGCGTGTGCGGCCCGCGGTGCAGCGCGTCCTCGACTCAATGGCCGGCACACCCGCGTTCATCCTCAGCGGACGCGGGGACATCCTGGCCGCCAACCACCTCGGGCGCGCCCTGTTCTCCCCCGTCTACGCCGACCCGGTACGGCCGCCGAACAACGCCCGGTTCGTCTTTCTCAGCCCGCACGCGACCGCGTTCTTCCGCCACTGGGACGAAGTCGCGGGTGACACGGTCGCCATGCTGCGCGCCGAGGCCGGCCGCGACCTCTACGACCGACGGCTGACGGACCTGATCGGGGAGCTGTCCACCCGCAGCGAGGAATTCCGTCGCCGCTGGGCCGCCCACAACGTCCGCATGCACACCACCGGCGTGAAACTCCTCCACCACCCGGTCGTCGGCGACCTCGACCTGCCCTTCGAAACCTTCCCGCTCCCCGACGGCCCCAGCCAGTTTCTCCTCACCTACACCGCTGAACCCCACTCACCCTCGCAGGACGCCCTGAACCTGCTGGCCAGCTGGGCCGCGACCAACGACGACATCGAGCGGTCCGCGCCGGCCGACGACTCCCAGCCCGCCGACTCGGGCGAGACACCCGACTGACCGACGAGCCCGCGAGTAACCCCCGCCATAAGGTTCTTTCCTGTCTCCACGTCGGCCGACGTCACGGCGTGGGCACGATCCCGTTCACGTACGGCGGCGTCCGCGAAGTCGTCGATCGGGGAGGTTCCTACGGCTGCCGCCGACTCGTCCTCGAAGTGCTCCCGGTCCCCGGGGAAGCCGTACGTCCCACGGTCCGGGTCGGCGGCAGGGGGAGCACCTCGCTCACCATGCCGTACCCCCGCCCCCGCACTCCGCCCACAGCAGCTTCCCGCCCTTCGACGCGCCCAGTTCGCGCAGTACCGACACGCCCGTCGCGTCCGCGCAGGCACGGACCAGGTGCAGGCCTCGGCCGTGTTCGGCGTCCGGTGCGGGGGGAGGCTGGTCGGAGGTGAAGCCGGGCGGGATGCGGGGGTCCGTGTCCCAGACGGCGACCCTCACCCGTCCGGGGGCCGGAGAGAGGAGGCGGAAGGCGTACGGCTTCTTCGTGTGACAGTGCGCGTTCGCCAGCAGTTCCGCCGCGAGCAGCTCCGCAGTGGGGGCGAGGTCCGGCATCTCGTGTGCGGCCAGGATCAGCCGCAGAGCACCTCTCGCGATCCCCGGTGCGCGTGGATCGTGCGGGAGATGCAGGGTGTAGTTCCAGGACGGGGATACGGTGGCCATCGGAAGTCTCCGGTCACTGAGGGGAGTTGGACGAGTGCCTGGTGTCTCTGCCGTGGCGTCCCACGGTGCGCTTCCAGGAAGGGCGCCTGGATACGACGATAGGGGCCGCGCAAAGGTTCTTTGCGCCACTTCGAAGAATCTCGGCGCCTTCTCCCTCGTGTGGGTGACAAGCTCGCCGTACGCCCGGTAGGAGGAGGTCTCATGGCGCCCAGGCCCGCGCCGACGGCTCGACGTGTCCGGCTCGGGACTGAGCTGCGCAAACTCCGCGAACGGGCCGGTCTGACCGCGACCGAGGCCGCCCAGCTGCTCGGCACGAGTTCGGGTCAACTCAGCAACGTCGAGTCGGCCCGGTTCGGGGTGAGCCCGGATCGGGTGCGGGCGATGGCCGGCATCTACTCGTGCACGAACCAGTCGTACATCGACGCCCTCGCCGACATGGCGGCCGAAAAGGCACGTGGTTGGTGGTGGGACGCGTACGGCGAGGTGCTGCCGTCAGGACTGCTCGCCCTCGCCGAGTTGGAGCACCACGCCACAGCCGTCCGTACCGCCTTCACCGCCCACATCCCCGGCATGCTCCAGACCGCCGAGCACGCCCGGGAGATCTTCAGCCAGGCGATTCCGGCCCCCACCCCGCCGGAGGTCGAGCACCGCGTCTCGCATCGGATCAAGCGGCAGGACTTCGTGTTCCGGGAGAACCCGAACCCGTACAGCACGGTGATCCATGAGGCCGCCCTGCACATGCGGGTCGGCGGACAGCGGGTGGCACGCGATCAGCTTCGGCATCTGATCGACATGAGCCTGCGAGAGCACATCACCCTTCGTGTACTCCCCTACGACATCGGGGCGTTCCCCGGGTCGGGACAGTCGATCAACTACCTGTGTGGGCCCGTACCCCTGCTGGACACCGTGCAGTTGGACCAGTTCCACGGTCCGATGCTCCTGGATGCCGAGGCGCATCTGGAGAAGTACCGGCGCCTCCTGGACGTCGTGGAGGCCATTGCCCTCAGTCCCGCGAAGTCCCGCGATCTGATCCACTCCATCATCCAAAGCCTGTGAAGGAGCCGAGATGACCACCCACGCCTGGCGGAAGTCGTCCTACTGCCAAGAGGGCGAAGCTTGCGTCCACATATCCACCGACCCTGACGGAGTCCACCTCACCGACTCCGACACCGCCCAAACCATCGTCACCGTCACCCCCGCCGCCTTCACCGCCCTGCTCGACCACCTCAAGTCACTCTGACCTGTCCGCCAGATCCGCCACCACCGCCAGGTGGTCCGACGGCCATACCCCCTCCACCGGACCGTCCCCCGCCCGCCGGACGTTCAGGACGTGGCCTAAGCCGGACGCGCCCGGAGGGCCCACGTGGATGTAGTCGATGCGGACCGGTGGGGCCACGCGGACATACGGGTTCGCCGGGTCCCAGGTCGCGGAGGGAGCCGTCGGGTCCGCGTACTCCCAGGCGTCCACGAAGAGTTGGTCGGGCGCGGCCGGAGCCGTCTTGTAGCCGCCGAAGAGGCGGACCTCGTCGGAGTCGGGCCAGGCGTTGAAGTCGCCGGTGATCACCGGGGGGAAGTCGGTGCCGGAGCGGTGGTCGGCCACGAACTCCGCCAGCGCCGTGACCTGTTGGCGGCGGATCACCGAGGCGGTGGGGGCCGAGGTGAGGTGGGTGGTGAAGAAGGGGATGTCGTACGAGGGCCCCGCGAGCCGGGTGTGGAAGGCGAGGCGGCCGTCGTCCAGGTCCTCGGGGGCGGGCAGGCGCAGCACGGCCCGGTCGATCACCGGCCAGCGGCTCAGTACCGCGTTGCCGACCTCCACCCCCGGGTCGCCGATCCGCCGCTGCCAGCGCTCCGAGGCGGGCGACGGGGCCCACGCCCAGTGCAGACCGAGTTCGCCGGCGAGCCACTCCGCGAGGTTCTCGGAACCGGCCGACCACACCTCCTGCAGGCCCACCACATCCGGCCGCAGCTCCCGCAGAACCGCGAGGATCGCCTTCTGGCGCTCCTCCCACGGGCCGAAGCGCCACCACAGGTTCCAGGTCACCACGCGCATTGCCACACCCTTCGTCCGCCCGGCCGCACCCTGAGATCATCTAGGCCGACGGTCGCGTTATGGAAGGCCGGAGCGAAGACCAGAGACAGGAGTGTCACCACCATGTCCCGTGACGCCGAGCGCAAGTACCGTGCCGCCAGGGCCGTTCAGCGCCTGCTCAACCCCGTCATGCGCCAACTTCCCCTGCAGACCGTCCTGGAGACCACAGGCCGCGCCTCGGGCCTGCCCCGCAGGACGCCGGTGGGCGGCAAGCGGGTCGGCGGCTCCTTCTGGCTGGTGTCGGAGTTCGGCGAACGGTCGCAGTACGTCCGCAACATCAAGGCCGATCCGCGGGTGCGGGTGCGCATCCGGGGACGGTGGCACACCGGGACCGCCCATCTGATGCCGGACGACGACACCGCCGTACGGCTGCGCTCGCTGCCCGTGCTGAACAGCGTGTCCGTACGGGCCATCGGGGCAGGGCAGTTGACCGTACGGGTGGATCTGGACCGCTGAGGGCCACATCCAGGGCGGCCTGGACGATCAGGCTTTGGGCAAGGCCTTTCCGATACGGTTCCGATACGGTGGTTTTCGCCGACCGGACAGTCCTTCGGCACGGGTCTTGTTCGCGGGGGCTGAGATGGACCGGGCGCTGCTGGCCGACTTCCTCCGGGCGCGCCGGGAGGTGCTGCAGCCGGAGGATGTCGGGCTTCCCCGTGGCCCGCGGCGTCGTACCGGTGGCTTACGACGCGAGGAAGTCGCCGCGCTGGCCGGTATGTCGGTCGACTACTACAGTCGGATCGAGCAGCAGCGCGGTCCGATCCCGTCCGAACAGGTGCTCGCCGGGCTCGCCCGCGGACTGCACCTCAGCCTGAGCGAACGGGACCACCTCTTCGAGCTCGCCGGGCACTCGGCGCCGCGGCGGCACCTGCGCGACGACCACGTCAGCCCCACCATGATGCGCATCGTCGAACGCCTCGCGGACACACCCGCCCTGGTGATGTCCCGGTTCAACGAGACACTGCTGCAGAATCGAACGGCGGTCGCCCTGCTGGGCGACTACACCCGCTTCAGCGGACTGTCCCGCTACCTGGTCTACCGCTGGTTCACCGACCCGGTGCAACGCGCCCTCTACCCCGCCGAGGACCACGACCTGCGAGGCCGGGTCTTCACCTCGGAGATCCGGGCGGCGTACACGGCGGACCCTCGAGGAAGGGCCGGCGAGATCGTCGACGCACTGCTGGAGGCCAGCCCCGAGTTCGCCGACATCTGGCGGTTGCACGAGGTGGACGTCACCCACCACAACGACCTCAAGCGCTACTGCCATCCCGAGCTGGGCGAACTGGAGCTGTACTGCCAGCGCCTGGTCGACCCCGACCAGGCCCAGGAACTGCTGGTCTTCTCCGCCACACCCGGCACACCCAGCTACGAGAAGCTCCAACTCCTGTCCGCCGTGAGCCACTGAAGACCCTCCCGCAGAGAGGACTTCGTCTGCCAGGGACAACTTGTCCGTGGATAAGCAGGACCTTCATCCGGGTCCCGATGCGCGCCACGCTTGCTCCGTCGACTCAGCGAATCGAAAGACGGGGATTTCCCATGAAGGCAGTACGTTTCCACGAGTACGGCGACCCGAGCGTCCTGCGTTACGAGGATGTCGAGCAGCCCATAGCGGGCGCCGGGCAGGTTCTGGTCCGGGTCGCGGCGACATCGTTCAACGGTGTCGACGGCAACATCCGCGGGGGATTCATGCAGGGCCCCATCCCGGTGACGTTGCCGCACACTCCCGGCATCGACGTCTCCGGCACGGTCGAAGCGCTGGGTGAGGGCGTGACCGGCCGCCTCGGGATCGGCGATCGGGTCGTCGGCTTCCTGCCGATGGCGGGCGTCGGCGCGGCCGCGGAGTACGTGGTGGCTCCGGCCGAGGTTCTGACTCCGGCACCCAGGAACATCCCGCTGACCGACGCCGCCGCGCTGCCGTTGGTGGGTCTCACCGCCTGGCAGGCCCTGTTCGATCACGCGAAGCTGGCGTCGGGGCAGCGTGTGCTCATCAACGGTGCGGGCGGTGCGGTCGGCGGTTACGCCGTGCAGCTGGCCAAGAACGCCGGCGCGTACGTGATCGCCACGGCCGGCCCGCGCAGCAGCGAGCTCGTCGAGTCGGCGGGTGCCGACAAGGTGGTCGACCACACCAGCACCGAGGTGACCGCGGCCGTGACCGAGCCCCTCGACGTCGTGCTCAACCTCGCTCCCGTCGACCCGGCACAGCTGGCCGCGCTGCTCACGCTGATCCGTCCCGGTGGGGTGCTGGTGAACACCACGGTGTGGATGCCCGCGCCCAGCGACGAATCACGCGGCGTGCGCGGCATCGACCTGTTCGTCAACAGCGACGCCGAACAGCTGTCGCGGCTGGTGGCGCTGGTCGACTCCGGCGAGCTGCGCGTCGACGTGGCGCAGCGGGTGCCGCTCGCGGAGCTGCCGACGGTCCATGCCCAGGCTGCCGCGGGCGAGCTGCACGGCAAAGTCGTCATCGTCGCACCCGCCGCCTGACACGACTTCGAAGAGGAGACGACCGCGATGATTCCCGACGACGACCCGTCCCGCGCACTGACCGTGGCGCACCCGGACGACCCCGGCACGACGTACGTCTCACTGGTGGGCAACACATACGCCATGCTGGTCACCGGCGAGCAGACCGACGGCCGGTACTGCCTGATCGACATGCGTGTGCCGGACGGCGGCGGGCCGCCCCCGCACCGGCACGACTTCGAGGAGATGTTCACGGTCCTGGAGGGCGAGATCGAGTTCACCTTCCGCGGCGAGAAGCACACCGTGGCAGCCGGGTCCACGATCAACGTTCCGGCCAACGCGCCGCACAACTTCCGCAACGTCTCGGGTGCGCCGGCCCGCATGCTGTGCATGTGCACCCCCGCCGGCCAGGACGAGTACTTCCTGCGCATCGGCGACGTCGTCGCGGGCAAGGACGCGCCGCCGCCGCAGCTGTCGCAGGACGAGGTCATGGAGCGTCGCCGCCGCGCAGCCGAGCTGGCCTCGGCCTACCGGAGCGAGTTCCTGTGACGCGCGGGGCCGGCGAGCGGCAGCAGTTCTGAGAGGCGGCACGGCGGCGGCTCCGCTCCGGCGGGAAGGCGCCGCCGCGCCGCTCAGGGAGTCACAGGCGTCACTTGGCGGGCTTGTAGAAGGCGTACGTCGCCGTGTACGCCACGCTCACCTGGTCCGTGCCCGTGCAGGCGGTGGTCGGGGCCACACCGCCGGTGGTGTTCAGGCGCTGTATGTAGGAGACGCCCGCGAAGACGCCCGTGCCCCGGGTCGCGGTGGCCTGGAGGAGGAGCTCGGGGATGGTGCCGGTCTTGGGGGAGTTGGCGATCGCCGCCCCGTTCACCGCGCTGCCGTCCACCGTGGAGACCCAGACGGGGCCGCGGGAGTGGAGTGCGACCGTGCGGCCTCTCCGGTCGGAGAGGGTCGCGGCGGGCTCCAGGAGCTTCCAGGCGCCGTCGGTGCAGGTGTAGGTCTGGACGCCCCGGGCCGGGTACACGCCGGTCAGCTTGTTGCCGTCGGGCACCTTGAGTGCGGCGGGGACTTTCACGGGCCTGGGTGCGGGGTCCGAGGGGGTCGCGTAACCGGTGGTCGTGCCCAGCAGGGCGGTCGCGGCCGCAAGGCCCGCGGTGGTCAGGGCAAGTCGCTTGGTGAGCTTCAAGTCGGTTCTCCGGAACGGTTCTTGACTGACTGTCAGTGCGGCGACGGCGCGTTCGCCGCCCTCCGCTCCGGGACTCTACGGGCCCACCCGGGGGTTACCGGCCAGTTGGCCGAACACGCGCTCCCAAAGCCGTCTCACCCCGGCCAGACGATCGACTGCACCTCGCTGTAGGCGTGCAGCGCGTACGACCCGCAGTCCCGGCCGACCCCGCTCCTGCGGAAGCCTCCGAACGGCGCCTCCATGTTGCGGCCGACGGTGTTGACCCCGACTCCCCCGGCCCGCAACTGTCGCGCCACGCGGAAGGCACGGGCGACGTCCGCCGACCAGACGTAGTCGATCAGGCCGTAGTCGCTGTCGTCGGCGAGGGCGATCCCCTCCTCCTCGTCGTCGAAGGGGGTCACGGTCACGACCGGGCCGAAGATCTCCTCACGGACCACCCGCATCTGCGGGCCGCAGTCGGCGAGGAGGGTCGGGGCGACGTAGAAGCCGCGCTCCAGGGGCGGCCGTTCACCGCCGACGACGACGGAAGCGCCCTCCTTGCGGCCCAGTTCGACGTACGACTCCACCCGCTCCCGGTGGGCCGCCGAGATCAGCGGCCCCACGACCGTCCCGGCCTCCCGAGGGTCCCCCACCTTCAACCTCTGCGCGTGAAGGGCGAGTTGTTCGACGAATCGTTCGTAGACGCCCCGCTGCACCAGCACCCGCGTCGGTGCCGTACAGATCTGTCCGCTGTAGAAGGAGAAGGTGGTCCCGATCCCGGCCACCGCCGACGCGAGGTCCGCGTCCTCGAAGACGACCGCCGCCCCCTTCCCGCCCAGCTCCATGAGCTGCCGCTTCATGGACCGCCCGCACACCTCGCCGATGCGCTGTCCGACCGCCGTGGAGCCGGTGAAGCTGACCATGTCGACGTCGGGCGAGTCGACGGCGGCCTCGCCGACCTCCACGGAACGGCCGCTCACCACGTTCACGACCCCGCGCGGCACCCCGGCGGCCTCCAGTGCCTCCGCCATGCGGTAGACGGAGAGGGGGTCCTGCGGGGCGGGCTTCACCACCACCGTGTTGCCCATCGCGAGCGCCGGGGCGATCTTCCCGGCGGGGTTCGCCCACGGGTTGTTGTACGACGTGATGCAGGTGACCACCCCGACGGCCTGACGGACGGCCAGCGCGCCCATCACCGCGGCCCTCCCCATCGGGCCGGCGTCGTTGACCTGCGGCGGGATCGCCCACTCCGCGGGCTCGACCCGCGCGTACCGCCGGAAGCGGGCGGCGGCCACGCCGACCTGCATGCCACGGGCCACACCCGTGGTCGCGCCGGTCTCGGCCTGCGCGAGCTCGGCGTACGGCACCAGGCGGGCGCGGATGATGTCGGCGGCGCGGGCCAGCACGGCGGCCCGCTCCTCCGGCGTCGTGCGCGACCACGGTCCGAAGGCCTCGCGGGCCGCGGCGCAAGCCGCGTGCACCTGATCCCGCGAGGCCTCCGGAGCCCATCCGACGGTCTCCTCGGTGGCCGGGTCGGCCACCGCGTAGTGACCGGCGTCCGGTGCCACCCACTCACCGCCGACGAACAGCGCCTGCTCCTCCGGCGCACTCACCTCGTGCTCACCGTCCGCGTGTCCCGCCCCGACCGCAGCACCCGGCCCGGTACGGCCCCGCTCACCACGTCGTCCCGGATCGCTTCGACCCCGTTGACCCACACGGCCCGTATCCCGATCGCCTTGGAGTCCAGCCGCGGACTGTCACCCGGCAGGTCGTGCACCAGGGTGGCCGTGCCCGCGGCGATGCGTTCCGGGTCGAAGAGGACGAGGTCCGCATGGAAGCCCTCCTGGATCCGCCCGCGCTCCCGCAGCCCGAACAGCCGGGCCGGGTCGTCGGTGAGCATCTTCACGGCCTGCTCCAACGAGGTGAGCTTGCGCCCGCGCAGACAGTCCCCGAGGAAGCGGGTCGTGTACGGCGCCCCGCACATCCGGTCCAGGTGCGCGCCCGCGTCGGACCCGCCGAGCAGTACGTCCTCGTGCTGCCAGGCCTCGGCACGCATCGCCCAGGACGCCGGGTCGTTGTCGGTGGGCATGGGCCACAGGACCGTACGCAAGGAGTCGGCCGCGCAGATCTCGACGAGCGCGGCGAACGGCTCCTGTCCGCGCTCGGCCGCGATGTCCTCCACGACCCGCCCGCTGAGCCCGCGGTTGGCGTCGCTGTAGGTGTCGCCGATGACGTACCGGCCGAAGTTGGTCAGCCGCCGGAAGACCCCGGCCTCCTTGGACTGGGACTGCCGGAGCAGCTCCCTCTGTACGTCCGGATCGCGCAGTTTCTCGATCCGCTCGGGGACGGGCAGCCCGAGGACCGGCCCCCACCCGGGGATGAGGTTGAGCGCGCAGAAGGTGCCCAGGGACATGTTCATCGGGGTGAGGATCGGCATGGTCAGGGCGACGACCCGGCCGCCCGCCTTCCTCGCCTGCTCACTCGCGAGCAGTTGCCTCGGCACCCGTTCCGGCACGGACGAGTCGATGGTCAGCACGTTCCAGTTCAACGGCCGCCCGGCCGCCGCGCTCATCTCCGCGAACAGCTCGATCTCGGCGTCGCTGAACTGGTCGAGGCAGCCGGCGACGATGGCCTCGATCTGTGTCCCCTCGTGCTCCCCGACGGCCCGGGAGAGCGCGAGGAGTTCGGCGGGCAGGGCGTGCCGGGACGCCACGGGCCTGCCGTCGCCGTCGGAGTGCGTGGAGGACTGGGTGGTGGAGAATCCCCAGGCCCCGGCGTCCATGGTGTCATGGAACAGCCGGAGCATCTCGGCCAGTTGCTCCTCGGAGGGCTGTCCTCCGACGGCGTCCGGCCCCATGACGTACCGCCGCAGCGCGCAATGCCCCACCATGAACCCGGCGTTGACGGCGATCCGCCCCTCCAGGGCGTCCAGGTACTCCCCGAAGGAACTCCAGGTCCAGGGCGCCCCCTCCTCCAGGGCGACCAGGGACATCCCCTCGACCTTGGACATCATGCGGCGGGTGTAGTCGGCGTCGTCCGGGCGGGCCGGGTTCAGCGGCGCGAGGGTGAAGCCGCAGTTGCCGGCGGCGACCGTGGTGACGCCGTGGTTGAGGGAGGGGGTCGCGTAGGGGTCCCAGAACAGCTGGGCGTCGTAGTGGGTGTGGGGGTCGACGAACCCGGGGGCGAGAACGAGCCCGGTGGCGTCCTCGGTGGTGCGGGCTTCTTCGGTGACGTTGCCGACGACAGCGATACGTCCGTCACGGATGCCGACGTCGGCTGCGAAGGAAGGCGCACCGGTCCCGTCGACGACGGCAGCGCCTTTGATGACGTGATCGAGCATGACGTTGCCTCCTTGGACAGGGGCCGGGATGCCCACCTAGGGGCGCGGGGAACTGCGCGACCAGCCGCAACGAACCCGCACCCGCCGACGAATGCTCAAGCCCCCTGACGGAACCGCGTAGTCCGATGCACAGGATCCGTGTCGATCTTCGGAATCACGTGCTCCCCGATGAGCCGGATCGTCTGGAGCGTCTCTTCCTTCGGCACCCCAACCGGCAGCCCGAAGCTCAGCTGGTCCGCCCCGGCCTGCTCCCACCGCTTGCACTGGCGGACCACCTCGTCCGGGTCACCGCAGATCAGCAGCTCCTCCTCGATGAGGAGTTCGACGAACTCGGCGGTGTACTCGGGCAGGGTCTCCGGCCATACGGGGAACCCCTCGGGCCGCGGGAAGGTGTCGTGGTACCTGAACACCAGGGACGGCAGATAGTGCAGCCCCCCGCGCACGGCGATCTCGATCGCCTCGGCGTGCGTCGGCGCGCAGATCGCCGTGGTCGTCACCATCACGTTGTCGTTGACGAAGTCCCCGATCGGCTCGGCGTCGACCACCGCCGTCTTGTACTGCTCCAGGACCCACTCCATGTCGGAGACCTTCTGCACGCTGAAGCCCAGCACCCCGAGCCCCTTGCGCGCGGCCATGGCGTACGACGGCGGCGACCCGGCGGCGTACCACATCGCGGGGTGCGACTTGCCGTACGGCTTGGGCAGCACCTTGCGCGGCGGGAGCTGCCAGTGCTTGCCCTGGAAGCCGACGTACTCGTCCTGGAGCCACATCCTGGGGAACTCGGCGATGGTCTCTTCCCAGATCTCCTTGGTGTAGTTCATGTCGGTCACCCCGGGGATGAAGCCGAGGATCTCGTGCGAGCCGGCCCCGCGCCCGCTGCCGAACTCGAAGCGGTTCTCGGTGAGATGGTCGAGCATGGCCACCTTCTCGGCGACCTTCACGGGGTGGTTGACCTGGGCGAGCGGATTGAAGATGCCCGACCCCAGGTGGATCCGCTCGGTGGCGTGCGCGAGGTAGCCCAGGAACACGTCGTTGGCGGAGAGGTGCGAGTACTCCTCCAGGAAGTGGTGCTCGGACGCCCAGGCGTACTTGAAGCCGGACCGGTCCGCCTGGATGACGTACTCGGTCTCCTCCATCAGCGCCTTGTGCTCGGCCAGCGGGTCGGTCTCGGCGCGCTTGCCCACGTATCCCTGTACAAAGAGCCCGAATTCCAAGGCGGGTCACCATCCCCGGTCCGAATATTTCTGACGGATCGTCAGTTTCGATGTGACTGTGGCACCACCGGCATGGAGGGTCAATAGCTGACGGTCAGTCAGATGACACTGACTCCCGCGAGCCAGCCGCCGTCGATCACGAACGGCTGCCCGGTGATGTACGACGAGTCGGCGGAGGTCAGGAACAGCGCGAGCGCCGCCACCTCCTCCGGCCGCCCGATCCGGCCGAGCGGCACGATCTTGCGGTAGAACCGGTCGAGCCCCCGGGAGGCCTCCGCCCCGTCCGCCGACGGGTCCAGGACGGCCGGGTTGGACATCGCGGTGTCGACGGCGCCGGGGCACATGGCGTTGACCCGGATACCGCGCGGTGCCAGCTCCAGCGCGGCGACCCGGGTGAGCCCGACGATCGCGTGCTTGGAGGCCGCGTAGGCGCCCACGCCCGCCATCCCGGTCACCCCGGTGTAGGAGGCGGTGTTCACGATCGTGCCCCCGTCGGACATGACCGGCCCGACGGCCCTGATGCCGAGGAAGCAGCCGACCTGGTTGACGTTCACGATCTGCATGAACTCGTCGAGGGGGGTGTCGAGAAGGGTGTTGAAGCGCAGGATGCCGGCGTTGTTGACGAGCCCGTCGACCCGCCCGTACTCCTCCACGGCGGCCCGTACCGCCCGCCGCCAGTCGGCCTCCTGACCCACGTCGAGGTGCACGTACAGCGCCCCGATCTCCTCGGCGAGCGCCTTCCCCTGCTCGTCCAGCACGTCCCCCACGACGACCTCGGCGCCCTCCTCGCGGAACAGCCGGGCCTCCTGCTCCCCCTGCCCGCGCGCCGCGCCGGTGACGAGCACGACACGTCCGTCCAGCTTGCCCATGCGGTGACTCCTCAGAGGTGGGGGGCGGTGTCGGCGCCGAACGCCGAGATCTGGTCGATGAGTTCCTGGCGGTCACGACTGCGGAAGCGCACCTGGATCTGGTCCACGCCCATCGCGCGGTAGGCGCGCAGGGACTCGGCGAGTTCCTCGGGCGTGCCGCTGAGCGTCCGACGGCCGACGTCCCAGGTGGGCGTGCCGAGGTAGAGCGGCTCGGCGATGGCCCCGACGGTGAACGGCCCGTCCAGGCCCGCCTGAGCCCGCAGCCGCCGTATCCGCTCGATCTGCGCGGGCAGCCGGTCCCGGGGGTCCCCCTGGGGCAGCCACCCGTCCCCCTTGAGGGCGGCCCGGCGTACGGCGGCCGGGGAGGAGCCCCCGACCCACACCGGGACGTGGGACTGGGTGGGCCGGGGACGCTGGCCGAGGTCGGCGAAGTCGTAGAGCTTGCCGTGGTGTTCGGGGAACTCGTCGGGGCCGAGGGCCTTTCGCAGCGCGTCGACCGACTCGTCGAGGACGGCCCCGCGTCCGGCGAAGTCGGCCCCGAGCGCCTCGAACTCCTCCTGGACGTGTCCCGCGCCGACCCCGAGGATCAGCCGTCCGCCACTGAGATGGTCGAGGGTGGCGTACTGCTTGGCGGTGAGGAGGGGGTGTCGCAGCCCGACGACGGCCACATGGCTGAGCAGCCGCACCCGTTCGGTCACGCCCGCCAGGTAGGCGAGGGTGGCGACCGGGTCGTACCAGACCGTGCTCATCGCGGAGGCGAGGCGGCGCGGGATCGCCACGTGGTCGCAGGCGGCGATGTACGCGAACCCGGCACGGTCGGCGGCCCGGGCCACCTCGGCGAGATCCCCGGCTCCCGCGGCTGCCTCCCAGGGCTCGGCGTAGATCGTGCTCTGGGACTGGACGGGGAGCTGGATGCCGTACTCGGTCACCGCGGTCCGCCCCACAGGCCGTCCGGGGTGAGACCGAGCAGCTCGATGGCGTTGCCGCGCACGATCCGCTCGACCACCTCGGCGTCCAGGTGTCCCATCTGGGCCTCGCCGACCTCGCGGGACTTCGGCCAGGTGGAGTCGGAGTGGGGGTAGTCGGTCTCGTAGAGGACGTTGCCGACGCCGATGGAGTCGAGGTTCTTCAGCCCGAAGGCGTCGTCGAAGAAGCAGCCGTAGACGTGCTCGGTGAACAGTTCCGACGGCGGGCGGTGGACCTTGTCGGCGACGCCGCCCCAGCCGCGGTTCTCCTCCCAGACGACATCGGCGCGCTCCAGGATGTAGGGGATCCAGCCGATCTGGCCCTCGGCGTACATGACCTTGAGGTTCGGGAAGCGCTCGAACTTGCCGCTCATCAGCCAGTCGACCATCGAGAAACAGCAGTTGGCGAAGGTGATCGTGGAGCCGACGGCGGGCGGGGCGTCGGCGGAGGTGGAGGGCATACGGCTGCTGGAGCCGATGTGCATCGAGATGACCGTGCCGGTCTCGTCGCAGGCGGCGAGGAAGGGGTCCCAGTCGTCGGAGTGGACGGAGGGCAGGCCCAGGTGCGGGGGTATCTCGGAGAAGGCGACGGCGCGGACCCCGCGGGCGGCGTTGCGGCGGACCTCCTCGGCGGCCAGTTCGGCGTCCCACAGCGGGATGAGGGTGAGCGGTATGAGCCGGCCCTGCGCGTCGGGGCCGCACCACTCCTCCACCATCCAGTCGTTGTAGGCCTGGACGCACAGCAGGCCCAGTTCGTGGTCCTCGGCCTCGGTGAAGGTCTGGCCGCAGAAGCGCGGGAAGGTCGGGAAGCAGACGGCGGACTGGACGTGGTTGACGTCCATGTCGGCGAGGCGCTGCGGGACGTCGTAGGAGCCGGGGCGCATCTGCTCGTAGGTGATGACCTCCAGCTTGATCTCGTCCCTGCTGTAGCCGACCGCGGTGTCGAGGCGGGTGAGGGGGCGCTGGAGTCCCTCGTACAGCCACCAGTCGCCGAGGGGGCCGTCCTCGCCGGGGGCGCCCATCACGGGCTTGAAGCGGCCGCCGAGGAAGCTGATCTCCTTCAGCGGGGCGCGGACTACGCGGGGGCCGGTGTCGAGGTACTTCTTCGGGAGCCGGTTCTGCCAGACGTCGGAGGGCTCCACCGTGTGGTCGTCGACGGAGATGATCTTCGGAAGTGCCGTCGTGGTCTCCATGGCGCTCACGGTAGCGCCGATCTGACGACCCGTCAGCTCTGCGTGCGCGGGGCGTTGTACCGGCGTTGGAGGTGGCCCCGGCCGGTTGGAGGACGGCAGGCGGGTCCGCCCGCGCGACCGACGGGCCCCGGACGCCCCCCCGCGGAGGCCCGGGCGTAGCCACCGGCAACCGGGCACTCGGCACCCGGCACCCATGAGCGAGTCCGTCCGGAACCGTCCGCCCCGCTCCCGGTGTCGTGTCGGGAGGTGGGTGCCGGCGGGGTCGTCGCGAGCGGTCCTGTGCGGAAGTGTGCGAAGAGAGCGCGAAGGGCTTGTGATATCCCGCGCGTCCTCCTGTGATCAGGCTCTCCACAGCTGACGCATCCGCCATGGACAAGGCAGACTGACGGGGTTGTAAACAGGCCCGAGGGGGACGGCGATGGACGGTGTACCGCGGGTGCCGGAGCAGAGGCGCCCCGGCTCCTCGGCGGGGGCCGGGCAGGACACGGGTGCCGCGGGGGAACCCGCGCCGCTGTGCTTCCGCGTGCTCGGCCCGGTGCGCGCCCGGCGCGGCGAGGAACTGCTGAACACCGGCTCCCCCCAGCAACGCGCCCTGCTCGCCGCCCTGTTGCTGCGTGAGGGCCGTACCGCGACCGCCGCCGAGCTGATCGACGCCCTGTGGGGCGAGGAGCCCCCGTCCCAGGCGCTGGCCGCCGTGCGCACGTACGCCTCCCGGCTCCGCAAGATCCTCGACCCCGGGATCCTGGTCAGCGAGTCCGGCGGTTACGCGATCCGCGGGCTCGGCGAGGACGCGCTGGACCTCGTCGCCGCCCAGGAACTGGCCACCGAGGCGGAGAAGGCCAGAAGCGCCGGGGACCTGTGCCACGCGCGGGACGCCCTGACCCGGGCGCTGGGGCTGTGGGACGGCGAGGTGCTGGCGGGGGTGCCGGGACCGTACGCCGAGGCACAGCGCGTGCGGCTGGAGGAGTGGCGGCTGCAACTCCTCGAATCCCGCCTCGACATGGACCTGGAGCAGGGCTGCCACGCGGAGGCGGTCTCCGAACTCACCGCTCTCACCGCCGAGCACCCCCTGCGCGAGCGGCTCAGGGAGCTGCTCATGCTCGCCCTGTACCGCAGCGGCCGGCAGGCGGAGGCCCTCGCCGTCTACGCCGACACCCGCCGCCTGCTCGCCGACGAACTCGGCGTCGACCCCCGCGCCGGTCTGCGCGAGCTCCAGCAGCGCATCCTCCAGGCCGACCCCGGCCTCGCGGAACCCTCCTCCCCGCAGCCCGAACCGGTCGCCGCCCCCGTCCGCCCCGCGCAACTACCGGCGACCGTCCCGGACTTCACCGGTCGCGCCGCCTTCGTCACCGAACTGAGCGAGGTGCTCGCATCCGGCTCCGAGGGCCGGGTGATGGCGGTCTCCGCGCTGGCCGGCATCGGCGGCGTCGGCAAGACCACGCTGGCCGTGCACGTGGCCCACCAGTCCCGTGCCGCCTTCCCCGACGGACAGCTCTACGTCGACCTCCAGGGTGCCGGCGCCCGGGCCGCCGACCCGGAGACGGTCCTCGGCGCCTTCCTCAGAGCCCTCGGCACCGCCGACTCGGCGATCCCCGGCTCCCTGGAGGAACGGGCCGCCCTGTACCGCTCGGTCCTGGACGGCCGCCGGGTCCTCGTCCTGCTCGACAACGCGCGCGACGCGGCCCAGGTGCGGCCCCTGCTGCCGGGCACCGAGGGCTGCGCGGCCCTCGTGACCTCCCGGGTCCGGATGGTCGACCTCGCCGGCGCCCACCTGGTCGACCTGGACGTCATGTCCCCCGACGAGGCACTCCAGCTCTTCACGAAGATCGTCGGCGAGGAGCGGGTCGCCTCCGAGCGCAAGGCCGCCCTCGACGTGGTCGCCGCCTGCGGCTTCCTCCCGCTCGCCATCCGCATCGCCGCCTCCCGTCTGGCGGCCCGCCGCACCTGGACGGTCTCGGTCCTCGCGGCGAAGCTCGCCGACGAACGCCGGCGCCTCGACGAACTCCAGGCCGGTGACCTCGCGGTGAAGGCCACCTTCGAACTCGGCTACGGCCAGCTGGAGCCCGCCCAGGCCCGCGCGTTCCGGCTGCTGGGCCTCGCCGACGGCCCGGACATCTCGCTGGCCGCGGCCGCCGCCGTACTGGATCTTCCCGTCGAGGACACCGAGGACCTCCTGGAGGCCCTCGTCGACACCTCACTGCTGGAGTCGGCGGCGCCCGGCCGCTACCGGTTCCACGATCTCGTACGGCTCTACGCGCGTGCGTGCGCCGAACGCGACGAGTGGCCGCCCAGCGAGCGGGCGGCCGCCCTGTCCCGGCTCCTCGACTTCTACCTGGCCACCGTCGCGGGTGTGTACCTGATCGAACGGCCCGGGGACCGGCTGGTGGACCATCTGGCCACCCCGGAGTACCCGGGGCTGGTCTTCGCCGACCGGCACGCGGCACAGGACTGGCTGTACGCGGAAGCGGTGTCGCTCCTCGCGTGCGTACGCCAGTCCGCCGGGTCCGGCTTCCTGCGACGCGCGGTCGACCTCCTGTGGGCCGCCGTGGACCTGGCGGAGTCCGGCACCAACTCCAAGGCGTACGAAGGTGTCGCCTCGGCCCTGCGAGAGGCCGCGCGCGAGGCCCGGGACTCCGCGGCGGAGGCCCGGGCGCTGATCACGCTGGCCTACGCCCACAGCGTCACCGGCCGCTTCGACCTGGCCGACGAGGAGGCCGCCCGCGCCCACGAACTGACCGTCGCCTCCAGTGATCCGCTGGCGGGCAGCTGGGCGAACAACATCCTCGGGGTGATCGCGGTCTACCAGAGCCGCAACGAGGACGGCGAGGCCCATCTCACCAGCGCCATCGAGGGCTTCCGCGCCTGCGACGACCCCACCGGCGAGGCGAGCGCCCTGTGCAACCTCTCCCGCATCCACCTGGCGGGCGGCCGCACCGAGACAGCGGTCTCGCTGGCCCGGCAGGGCATGGAGATGTACGACGCCATGGGCCACGCCCTCAAGGGCGCCAACGCCCGCTACGCGCTGGGCCTCGCGCTCACCCAGCACGGCAGGCTGGGTGAGGCGACCGAGCGCCTCCAGGAGGCCCTGACGGTGTTCCAGGACAGCCGTCAGCGCCTGTGGGAGGGCATGTCCATGTTCCGCCTGGCGGAGGCCGACCTGACCGCGCTGCGACCGGCGCAGGCCGCCTCGAACGCCGAGACGGCCCTGACCGTGCTGCGCGGCATCGGCGGCGACTGGCGCCGGGCCAACGTCCTCGTGGTCCTCGGCCACGCCCTGAGCGGCATCGGCCAGCCCGGCCGCGCGCAGGTCTGCTGGCGGGAGGCCCTGGACCTCTTCGAGGCCCTCGACGCCCCCGAGGCGGACTCGGTGCGGGCCCTGCTCTCACCGCTCGCACTCGCCTAGGAGCGACCTTCCCGGGGGCCGGGACGGGAGGGGCCGGGAGGCCGGGGAGCGGACGTTCATCATTCGTTTATCGCCGACAGGCACTCTCGTCCTGTCGTTCCGTCGCGTCGGGGGGCAGGCGGGTCGACCTGGACCGTTGCACTACGGTGTGCGGTCGCACCACCGGCCCGGCGACCCTCGGGGGAGTCGCCGGGCCGGGCAACAGATCAGCATCCGAACTGTCAGGGGAGGCAGTCCCATGAGCGACAAGAACACCACCGACAACATCCACGCCACCGACGTCGAGGACGAGACGCCGGTGAGCACGGACAACATCCACGCCACGAGCGAGCCGCTCAAGGCCGCCGCGCTCAAGGCGGACGAGGGCACGGCCGAGGCCGGCACGGACAACATCCACGCCACGGACGAGCCCGTCTGACCGGACTCCTTCCCGCACGGGGATCGGCCGCGGCGGCGCGGAGGGGGAGCCGCCGCGGCCGAGGCGTGTCCGGGGGCCGGCCGTTCAGGCCGGTCCCCGGCGCAGTTCGCCCTTGACCACCTTCCCGCTCGCGTTCCTCGGCAGCCGCGCCACGAACTCCACGGTCCGCGGCACCTTGTAGTTGGCCATCTCCCGGCGGGCCCAGGCGATCAGGTCGTCGGCGGTCAGGACCGCATCGGGGCGGCGGACCACGTACGCCCTGCCGACCTCGCCCAGCCGCGCGTCGGGCACACCGACGACCGCCACGTCGGCCACCGCCGGGTGCAGGCCGAGCAGTTGCTCGATCTCCGCCGGGTACGCGTTGAAGCCGCCGACGATGAACATGTCCTTCAGCCGGTCGGTGATCCGCAGGTTGCCCGCCGCGTCCAGGACGCCGATGTCGCCGGTGCGCAGCCAGCCGTCCTCGGTCACCGCCTCCGCGGTGGCCGCCTCGTCCTGGTAGTAGCCGCGCATCACGTTGAACCCGCGGACCAGGACCTCACCGGGCTCCCCGTCCGGCGCCTCGACCCGCACCTCGGTGCCGGGGATGGCCCGCCCGGAGGTCGACGCGATCACCGGCAGCGGATCGCCGCGCCGGCACATGGTCACGATGCCGCTCGCCTCCGAGAGGCCGTACGCGGTCAGGACCGTCTCCACGCCCAGCTCGCCGTGGAGTTGCTCGACCAGTCTGAGCGGCACCACCGCCGCGCCCGTGACCACCAGGCGCAGGGCGGACAGGTCGTGGGAGGTGCGCGCCGGGTGGTCCAGGAGGGACTGGTGGAGGGTGGGCGGGCCCGGCAGCACCGAGACCCGTTCCGCCGCGATGTTCGCCAGCACGGTGTCCACGCCGAACACCGGCTGCGGGATCATCGTCGCCCCGCGCATCAGACAGGCGATCACCCCGGCCTTGTAGCCGAAGGTGTGGAAGAAGGGGTTGACGATCAGGTAGCGGTCGCCGTGCCGCAACCCGGCCAGCTCGCACCAGACCTCGTACGCCCGCAGGGTCTGCTCGTGGGTGATCACCGCACCCTTGGGGCGGCCCGTCGTGCCGGACGTGAAGACGATGTCCGAGGGCCGGTCGGGGGCCACGGCGGCGGCCCGCGCCCGCACCTCCGCCTCCCCCACCGCGTCCCCGCTCGCCAGGAATTCCTTCCAGGTGCGGTAGTCGGCGGGGGCGTCGTCCGACAGCACCACCACCTGCTCCAGGTCCGGCAGCCCCGGTCCCTCCGCGACCGCCCGGCGCAGGGAGGCCACGTACGACGTGCCCAGGAAGGTGCCGGTGACGAACAGCAGCCGGGTCCCGCTCCTGCGTAACACGTCCGCGGCCTCGGTGCCCTTGAAGCGGGTGTTGAGGGGCACCAGGACCGCCCCGGCCGACACCGCGCCCAGCGCCGCGACCATCCAGTCCAGGGAGTTGGGAGCCCAGACGGCCACCCGGTCGCCGGGCCGTACGTCGTTCGCCACGCACGCGGCCGCCGCCCGCTCCACGCGGGCGCCCAACTCGCCGTAGGTGACCCGGTTACGGCCCTCGACGACCGCCTCCGTGGCGGCGTACCGCCGCGCGGCCCAGCCGACCAGCTCCGGGATGCTCCGCCACTCCACATCGGCCTCCCCGAAAGCGGAAACTGCGTTAGCTGACTATCCGTCAGATTAGCTGTAGCCTGACGGGCTGTCAGCAGGCCTCACAGTGTGCGGAGGTGCGTGCAGCGTGACCCTCAAGGACGCCACGGCGATCGTCGGCATCGGACGGACTCCCTTCGCCAGACGACTCGCCGAGGACGAGAGAACCCTGGCCTGCCGGGCCGTGCTCGCCGCCCTCGACGACGCCGGGATCGACCCGGGCGAGGTCGACGCCCTGGCCTCGTACACCATGGAGGAGACGGACGAGGTCGAACTGGCGAAGGCCGTCGGCTTCGGCGACCTCACCTTCTTCAGCAAGGTCGGCTACGGCGGCGGCGGTTCGTGCGCGACGGTCGCCCACCTCGCCGCGGCGATAGCGAGCGGCCAGGCCACGGTCGGGGTCGCCTGGCGCTCGCGGAAGCGCGGGTCCGGCCCCCGCCCCTGGACGAACACGACCGTCCAGCTCCCCACCCCCGCCCAGTGGACGAGACCTTTCGGCCTGCTCCGCCCGGCCGACGAGATCGCGATGCTCACCCGCCGCTACATGCACGAGTACGGCGCGACCCGCGACCACCTCTTCAACGTCGCCCTCGCCTGCCGCAACCGGGCCAACCAGAACCCCGCCGCGATCATGTACGACCGCCCCCTGACCCGCGAGATGTACATGACCTCCCGCTGGATCAGCGAACCGCTCTGCCTCTTCGACAACTGCCTGGAGACGGACGGGGCGTTGGCCTGTGTGCTGGTCAGCCGGGAGCGCGCCCGGGACTGCCCGAACACCCCCGTCTACGTCCACTCCGCCGCCCAGGGCCTGCCCGCCCAGCATCACGGCATGGTCAACTACTGGAACGACGACCCGCTCACCGGACCCGCCTGGACGGCCGCCCGACACCTGTGGAAACACGCCGACTTCACCCCGCAGGACGTCGACGTGGCCCAGATCTACGACGCGTTCACCGCCCTCGTCCCGCTCTCCCTGGAGGGCTACGGCTTCTGCGGTCGCGGGGAGGGCGGCGCCTTCACGGAGGGCGGTGCCCTGGAGATCGGCGGACGACTGCCGATCAACACCGGGGGCGGGGGGCTGTCCGAGGCCTACGTGCACGGCTTCAACCTCATCGACGAGGGCGTACGGCAGCTGCGCGGGGCCAGCACCGCCCAGGTGCCGGACGCCGCGACCTGCCTCGTCACCGCCGGCGAGGGCGTCCCCACCTCCGCCCTGCTGCTGACCAACAGGAGCTGACATGCTCGAACCGGTGAAGGACTCCACGGGCGCCCCCTTCTGGCAGTACGCCGCCCGGGGCGAACTGCGCGTCCAGGTCTGCGCCGACTGCGGCGAACCCCGCTTCCCGCCCCGGCCCTGCTGCCCGCACTGCCGGTCCTTCGGCACCGAGTGGCGTCCGGTCTCCGGGCGCGGCCGCATCTGGTCCTACGTCGTCCCGCACCCGCCCCTGCTCCCCGACTACGCGGCGCAGGCGCCGTACAACGTGATCGTGGTCGAACTGGAGGAGGCGCCGCGGGTACGGCTGGTCGGCAATCTGGTCACCGCGGCCGGGGCGCCGCTCAACTCCCTTGATCCGCAACGGATCCGGATCGGCGCCCGGGTGCACGTGGTGTTCTCCGACGGACTTCCGCAGTGGGTGCTGGCGTGACCGGCCTGCGGATGACCGCCGACAAGGACACCGGGGTAGCGGTCGTCACCCTCGACCGGCCGCACCGGCACAACGCCATCGACCTGGCCCTGCGGGACGAACTCGTCGGGGTGTGGCGGGAGCTGCGCTTCGACGACACCGTACGGGCGGTCGTCCTGACCGGTGCCGGGCAGCGGGCCTTCTGCACCGGCCTCGACCGGGACGCCGAGGTGCCGCAGCCGGACTCCCCCTACATGGCGGACGATCCGCTTCTGCACGTCGGCCCGAAGTCCAACGACCTCTGGAAGCCGGTCATCGCCGCCGTGAACGGAATGGCCTGCGGCGGGGCCTTCTACCTCCTCGGCGAGTGCGACTTCCTCGTCGCCGACCCGAACGCCACCTTCTTCGACCCGCACACCACCTACGGGATGGTCAGCGCCTACGAGTCGGTGCTCATGGCGCAGCTGATGCCGCACGGGGAGGCCGCGCGGACGGCGCTCATGGGGACGGCGGAACGGCTCTCCGCCGAACGCGCCCACGCCATCGGACTGGTCACCGAACTCACCGAGCCGGGCGGGGCGTCGGCGGCCGCGACCGCTGCCGCGTCGGTGATCGCCGGGTACCCGACGGAGGGGGTGCAGGGCACCGTCCGCGCGCTCTGGGCGGCCAAGGAGACCGCCGTGGCACAGGGGTTCGCGCAGGCGCCGCATCTCATCGCGCTCGGGAACCTGCCCCTGGACCGGCAGAGCGAACTGTTCCGTTCCCGGCAGGCCGCATTCAGGTTGCGTTAGCAATTTCGGTGTCCTGTACAGGCGTATGCTCACCCCATGGTTGAACACCGCATGGTCGACGTGAACGGTATACGGCTGCACATCGCGGAGGAGGGCGAGGGACCGCTCGTCGTGCTGCTGCACGGCTTCCCGGAGTCCTGGCACTCGTGGCGCCACCAGTTCGGCCCGCTGGCCGCCGCCGGATTCCGGGTGGTCGCACCCGACCAGCGCGGATACGGCACCAGCGACCACCCCGAGGACGTGTCGGCGTACAGCATCCTCCACCTGGTCGGGGATGTCGTCGGTCTCGTCCACGCGCTGGGCGAGGAGACGGCGTTCGTCGTCGGGCACGACTGGGGGGCGCCGGTCGCGTGGCACACCGCGCTGCTGCGGCCCGATGTGGTGCGCGGGGTGGCGGGGCTGAGCGTGCCGCCACCGTTCCGGGGTGAGCGGCCGCCGCTGGCGACCATGCGGGAGCGGTTCGACGGGCACTTCTACTGGAACTATTTCAACCAGCCCGGGGTGGCAGACGCCGAGTTCGGCGCCGACCCCCGTTCCGCCCTGCGCAGGCTGCTGGTCGGCGCCTCGGGCGACGGCGAGGGCGGCGGGCGCTACGAGCAGGCCCTGGTGACCGACCTGGACCGCGGCTGGCTCGCGGACATGCCCGACCCCGAGGTGCTCCCCGACTGGCTCACCGAGCAGGACCTCGACGAACTCGCCGAGAGCTTCGCCAAGGGCTTCACCGGCGCCCTCAACTGGTACCGCAACCTGGACCGCAACTGGGAGCTGACGGCGCCCTGGCACGGCGCGAGGGTCACCCCGCCCGCCCTGTACATGTACGGCGACCGGGACCTGGTCCCCGCGTTCCCCGGCACCCCGGAACTGATCGAGCGCCTGCCGGAACTGATGCCGAACCTGGTCCGCGACCCGGTCCTGCTGCCGGGCTGCGGTCACTGGACCCAGCAGGAACGCCCGGCCGAGGTGAACGCGGCGATGGTCGGCTTCCTGACCGGGCTGCGGGGCTGACGGTCAGTTCACCAGGTCGGCTTCCGGCTCGACCAGGCAGTGGTCGAGCTTCGCCAGAACGGCCCGACTCGCCGGCACCTGGATCCTCGACGTGCCTCTCGCGGACACCGAGATCTGCTTGTCCCCGGAGCTCAGCGTCCCGCCGGAGGCGTCGGTGAAGGAGAACTCCACCTCGAAGGTGGCCTGACGGCTGTTCGGGTTGCTGACCTCGACCGTGGCGTAGGGAGTCGCCTTCGTCGCACAGCTCACCAGCACGGCCGAGCCGTCCTGGAGCGCCGAAGCACGGCGGGTGCTGGTGGTCCGGGGTGTGTAGCTGTCGTGGTTCTGGCTGGAGCTGCTGCATCCCCCGCCACTGTCCCCGTCACTGTGGCTCCTGTGCCGCCCGCTGCTCTTGTGACCGCTGGAGAACCCCGTCAGCGCGAGGACCACCGTCGCCATGACCGCCGTGAACCTGAGAACCCGCCCCCGTGAATGCATGGGATCACCCTAACGGGGGCCACCGACATCCCGATCAGGTGGCCCTGGCGGTCCCCGTCCCCTTCTCCGCGTCCAGGGCGTACACGCAGCGGTCCTTGCTGCACGCGTACACGACCCCGTCCCTGACCACCGGCGACCCGGTGATCTCCCCGCCGGTCGCGAGCTTCCAGCGCAGGCGGCCGTCGTCGGCCTTCAGGGTGTAGAGCAGATGGTCGGTGGACCCGAAGTGGATACGGCCCTCGGCGACCGCGGGCGCCCCCACGATGTCCCCGCCGGCCTGGAACCGCCACTTCGGCGTGCCGGTGACGGCGTCCAGCGTGTACAGGCCCTTGCCGCTGCCCACGTGGACATGGCCCGCGGCCACCAGCACCGGCTCGACCGACGCCCGGGCCTCGGTGGCGATGCGCCAGCGGTCGCGGCCGTCGGTCGCGTCGAGGGCGTAGACGGTGCCGAGGTAGTCGGCGAGGTACACCCCGCCGCCCGTCACCGCGGCCCCCGGCACGAAGGTCGGCGGGCACAGGAAGACCGCCGGGGCCTCGAAGTGCCAGCGCACCCGTCCGCTCACCACGTCGAGGGCCATGACGCGCGTCCCGGCCGAGATGTACACGAACCCGTCGTGGGCCTGGGCCACCCGGACCGGCACGCCGCCGCAGGAGGCCGCGTCACCGATGGGGAAGGCCCAGCGCTCCTCGCCGGTGCGGGCGTCCAGGGCGCGCAGGCGGCCCTCCTGCCAGACGTAGACCGTGCCCTCGTGGAGCGCGGGTCCGGCCTCGGGGGACTCGAAGTCGGTCTGACAGCCGGAGATCTCCCAGAGTTTCTGGCCGCCCGCGGCGTCCCACGCCTGGACGCCGCCGCCGCGCGTGCCGGTGACGACCGTGCCCCGCTCGGCCTTCAGGGAGTACACCCAGGCGTCGGTGTTCAGCCGCCACTGGTCGGCGCCCTCGCGGGCGTCGAGCGCGAAGAGGGTGGGGCCGTCGGAGGCGTGGATACGGCCGTCCGCGACCGCCATCGACCAGGCCACGTCCCGTGTCTTGAAACGGCGGCGGCCGGTGCCGACGTCCAGGGCGTGCACCTCGAAGGAGGTGACGTAGACGAGGTCCCCGGCGACGGCCGGGGTGCCCCACACGTCGTTCGACATGCGGAACCGCCAGGGCCGCCAGCCGGCCGCGGTCTCCGGCGGCACGGGCGGGGGCGCCGGTACGGCCGGGCCCACGGCGGCGTCGGTGCCGTTGACGCCGGGGCGCGGCCGGGACCAGGAGGCGACCAGGCCGGCCTCCGGCGGGGGTGCCTTCACCGCGGCGGCCCGGGCGTCGGCGACGCGCGGTCCCGGCCCGATGGGCACCTGGGCACCGGCGAGACGCACCGGGCCGGTGTCGGGAGCGCCGACGGGCACGGGCGCGGGCTGAGGCGGGTCGTAGGAGGGCGGCGGCGGTACGGCGGGGCGGCCGCCTCCGCCGCGGGCGCCGACGGCCTGGGTGGGCGCCGGGCGGCCACCGCGCCTCGACTCGATCATCGTGACGGCCTTCTCGGGCAGCCACGCCGACGCCGTACCGCTGTCGTCGGAGCCGGAGCCGAAGAGGTGGGGTGCCAGCTGGGCCTGGAGGTCGGCCGGGTTGGGGCGGGCGGTGGCGTCCATCTGCATGCAGGACTCGATGAGCGGACGCAGCTCGTCCGGGAGGCCTTCCAGGTCCGGGCCCTCGCGCAGCAGCATGAAGACCGTCTCGACCGGGTTGGCGCCGTGGAAGGGCGGGTGGCCGGTGGCGGCGAAGACCAGCATGGAGCCGAGCGAGAAGACGTCGCTGGCGCCGGTGACGCTGCGGGAGTCCTTGGCCTGCTCGGGCGACATGTAGGCGGGGGTGCCGACGGCGACGTTGGTCATCGTCAAACGGGTGTTCGAGACACCGGACGCGATGCCGAAGTCGATCACCCGGGGGCCGTCCTCGACCACCAGGACGTTGGAGGGCTTGAGGTCGCGGTGGACCAGGCCCGCGCCGTGGATGGACTGGAGGGCCTCGGCCACGCCCGCCGCGAACCAGCGCACCGCCTGGGCCGGGAGCGGCCCGCACTCGTTCACTATCTCTTCGAGGGAGGGCGCGGGGACGTACGCGGTGGCCAGCCACGGCACGGCCGCGCGCGGGTCGGCGTCGACCACGGCCGCCGTGTAGAAGCCGGAGACCGCCCGGGCCGCCTCCACCTCGCGGGTGAAGCGGACGCGGAAGAGCTGGTCCTCGGCGAGCTCCGTACGGACCGTCTTGATCGCCACGCGCCGGCCCGACGCCGAGCGCGCGAGATAGACCAGCCCCATGCCGCCCGCACCGAGCCGTCCCAGCACCTCGAACGGCCCGATCCTGCGCGGATCGTGCTGCGTCAGCTGATCCACCACTCTGCCTGCCACCTCCCCGTACAAGCCGCGCCACCCACATATGTACGCGACCCCGTGCAGCGTCTCACCACCGAACCGCCATGGCGGCACGCAACCCTGATTCTTCCTGGCCGGAGGCCTGGTGGCGAACCCGAGGTCAAATGGGGTGTCTCACCTCAAAGCGGAACCTTCTACCGCTCCGATCGCTCCGACCGCTCCAGAATGGCGAACGACGCTCCCTGATTGTCGGTGACGACGGCCACATTTCCGTACGACGTCTCGAATGGCGGCGCCTGGACCCGTCCGCCGAGCCGGCTGACCGTCCCGAGCGCGCTCTCGCAGTCCTCGACGGCGAAGTGCACGAGGAAGTGGGGCGGCATCTCGGCGGGGAAGACGTCGGAGACGAGGGCCCGGCCGAAGTCGGGGTGCGCCTCGGGTCCGAAGAGGGCGTCGTGGAAAAGCCCGCCGTAGAAAGTGTTGGCGGCCTCGGTGTCGCGCGCGTAGAGCTCGGCCCAGGCGAAGGTGCCGGGCTCGCGCCGGGCGCCGAAGCCGGAGTGGCTGCCCGGCTCCCAGAGGCCGAAAACGGCCCCCTCCGGGTCGGTGACCAGCGCGGACGTGCCCAGCTCACCGACCGGCACGGGCGCGGTGACGACCTGTCCACTGGCCGCCCAGATCCGGTCGGCGAGGTTCTCGATGTCCGGGGTGGCGAAGTAGACCGTCCACACGGTGGGCATGCGGCCGTCCGCCTTGTGGGCGAGGGCGGCGACGGGGCGGCCCTTGTGATGGGCCCACACCGAACCCCCGTGGGCGTCCTCGAAGGTCCATCCGAAGAGCTCACCGTAGAACCGCTTCCCGGCGGCCACGTCGGGCAGCTGGGCGTCCACCCAGCAGGGGACGCCCTCGCCGTATCCCGTTCCGTCTGCGGATGCCCTGTTTTCGGCCATACCGTCAAAGTAACGGCGACGCACGCACCCCGCAGGACCAGGCACACCCGTCTCCCGGGCCCCGCGCACCCCATTTGCAGTCGGCCGAATCGCGCTCCGATCACCCCTCGGTAAGCTGACGGCATGACAGGACAAGTGCGTACCGTCGACGGCCGTGTGGCCGGCCGGCGTGGGCAGGCGACCCGGCAGAAGCTGCTCGACTGCCTCAGCGAGATGCTCAGCTCCTCCCCCTACCGGGACGTCAAAGTCATCGATGTCGCCCGGAAGGCGGGCACTTCACCCGCGACCTTCTACCAGTACTTCCCGGACGTCGAGGGCGCCGTCCTGGAGGTTGCCGAGCAAATGGCCACCGAGGGCGGCCAGTTGACGCAGCTGCTCGAAGGCCGGTCGTGGGTCGGCAAGGCGGGCTGGCAGACCGCGCAGGAACTCGTGGACGGTTTCCTGGAGTTCTGGCGCAAGAACGACGCGATCCTGCGTGTGGTCGATCTCGGGGCCGCCGAGGGCGACAAGCGCTTCTACAAGATCCGCATGAAGATCCTCAACTCCGTGAACAACTCCCTCGCGGACGCGGTCGCCGAGCTCCAGTCCAAGGGCAGGGTCGACAAGGACGTCAACCCGGCCGCGGTCGCCGGTTCACTCGTCGCGATGCTCGCGGCGGTGGCCTCGCACCAGAAGGGCTTCCAGAGCTGGGGAGTCAAGCAGGCCGAACTCAAGCCGAATCTGGCGCTGTTGGTGCACCTGGGCGTGACCGGCAGGAAGCCGACGAAGTAGCGTCCCTGTTTCGAGTCCTGTCTGGCGGGCGGCTGTTCACACGAGTGGACGGCCGCCTGTCGTGCGTCCGGGGTCACCTGCGGACGATCCTGAACAGCCGTATCTCCCGCTCGACCCGCGCCTGATAGGTGGCGTACGGCGGCCAGAACGCCAGCGCGGTCTTCCATACGGCCGCCCGCTCCTCCCCCGTCAGCAGGGTCGCCGTGACCGGGACGTCCGTGCCCTTCCAGCTGACCTCGGCGTCCGGGTGGGCGATGAGGTTGGCGGTCCAGGCGGGGTGACCGGCGCGGCCGAAGTTGGAGCCGATGAGGATCCAGGTGCGGCCGTCGTCCTCGGGCATGCAGGCGAGCGGGGTCCGCCGGGGCAGTCCGCTCCGCGCCCCCGTCGAGGTGAGGATCACCCCCGGCAGCATCTGCGCGCTGAGCAGGACCCTCCCCCGGGTGAGCCGGTGCACGGCCCGGTCCAGGGCCGGGACGACATGGGGAGCGACCTTGGCGAAGCCGCGCGTCGACGACACCTTCTGGACGATCCGCGCCCCGATCACACCGCCACCTCCGTCCGCTCGAAGAGCCG
Source organism: Streptomyces sp. NPDC005303 (assembly GCF_040607335.1). Lineage (NCBI taxonomy): Bacteria > Bacillati > Actinomycetota > Actinomycetes > Kitasatosporales > Streptomycetaceae > Streptomyces > Streptomyces sp. NPDC005303. Next base: position 45,016 of record NZ_JBEXGM010000015.1, read on the forward strand.
TGCCGCCTCCGCGGCGTGCGCCCGCAGTCGGTGCGCCGGTCCGAAGAGGAGCTCGTCCGCGGTGGCGCGCTTGAAGTACCGCTGCGCCTCGTGCTCCCAGGTGAACCCGATGCCCCCGTGCAGCTGGATCCCCTCGGCGGCGGCGGTCCGCAGCGCCTCCAGGGCCTGGGCGAGGGCGAGGCCGCCGACCCGCTGCTCGTCGTGAACGGCGGCCCAGGCGGCGAAGTAGGCGGCGGAACGGGCCGCTTGGAGCTGGACGTACACATCGGCGAGCCGGTGCTTGACGGCCTGGAAGGAGCCGATCGCCCGTCCGAACTGCTCCCGTTGCTTGACGTACTCGACGGTCGTCTCCAGCGCACGGTCGGCGGCCCCCACGGCTTCGCAGGCGAGAACGGCCGCGGCGGTGTCTCCCGTGCGGGCGAGGGCCCCGAGCACCTCGGCCCCGTCGTCGGACCCGAGCAGTTCGGCTTCCACGTCCCGGAGTTGGACGCGTGCCTGGGGGCGAGTGGCGTCAAGGGTGGTCTGCCGGGTGCGCAGGAGCCCGGGGGCATCGCCGCGGACGAGAAAGAGGAGGGTCCGGGATCGGGCGAATCCTCCGGCATGGGCGGCGACGAGAAGAAGACCGGCGCTGTGCCCGTCGAGGACCTGATCCACCTGTCCGTAGAGCCGCCAGCCGCCTGCACCCGGGGCCGCCCCGGCGGCCGAACGCTCCGCCGCGGGCGCCGATTGCTCCGACGCGGCTGCCGGTTGCCCGACGGCGGCCCTCGGCTGCCGCGCCGCGACCGCGCCCGACCGTCCCGTCGAGGCGACGCCCGGCTCCCCGGGGGCGGCATCCACCGGGGGTGGGGCCGAGCCCCCCGCTGGGACGGCGCCTGATCCTCCGGGGCCGGCATCCGCCGCGGGTCCCACCGAGGCAGCGTCCAGCTCCCCGGGGCCGGCATCCGCCGGGGGCAGGGCCGAGCGCCCCGCTGGGGCTGCGCCCGGTCCTCCAGGGGCGCCGCTCGCGCCCGTGCCGCGGACAGGGCGGGCCTGGACTCCGCCCGCTCGTCCGCCCCCGGCCCAGTCGCCGCTGTTGTCGCCGGTCAGGGCGAGGGCCGTACCCGGTGGTGCGGCCAGGGTCGCCGTCAGGGCACCCGACGCGATGCGGGGCAGCAGGTCCGTGCGCTGGGCGTCCGTGCCCAGGGCCAGTACCAGGGGGGCCGCGAGGACGGCCGTGGCCAGCAGGGGGGTGGCCGCCAGTACCCGGCCCGTCTCCTCGCAGGCCAGCGCCAGTTCGGTGGCCGAGCACCCCACCCCGCCGTACCGCTCGGGAAGCGCCAGCCCGGGCAGTCCCAGTTGCTGCGCGAGGGCCGTCCACAGTGCCGGGTCGTACCCGGCCGGAGTGTCGGCCGCGCTCCTCGACTCCGCGGGCCCGCACCGCCTCCGCAGCAGTTCCCGCAACGCACCCCGGATCTCGTCCTGTTCGGCGGTGAAGCGAGCGTCCATGGCTCTTCCTCTTCCCTCCCGATCTGACGGTCCGTCATATTAGGAGCGCCCGCACCAGATGCCCAGAGGCAGGAGGCCCTCATGCCCCCCGGGAGCCGGAAAGTCGCGATCGCCGGCGTGGCCCTGGCCGACTGCGGCCGCGTGGACGGCACGACCCCCTACGCCCTGCACGCCCAGGCCGCCCGCCGCGCCCTCGCCGACGCGGGCCTGGACCACGGGCTGGTCGACGGCCTGGCCTCGGCCGGCACCGGCACCCTCGCCCCCGCCGAGATTGCCGAGTACCTGGGCCTTCGCCCCACCTGGGTCGACTCGACCTCGGTCGGCGGCTCCACCTGGGAGGTCATGGCGGCCCACGCGGCCGACGCGATCGCCGCCGGACACGCCAACGCGGTCCTGCTGGTCTACGGCTCCACGGCCCGCGCCGACATCAAGGCGGGCCGCCGCACCGGCACCCTCTCCTTCGGCGCCCGCGGACCGCTCCAGTTCGAGGTGCCCTACGGCCACACCCTGATCGCCAAGTACGCGATGGCGGCCCGCCGCCACATGATCGAACACGGCACGACGATCGAGCAGTTGGCGGAGGTGGCGGTACAGGCCCGCGCGAACGCCGGCCTCAACCCCGAGGCGATGTTCCGCGACCCGATCACCGTCGACGACGTCCTCGCCGGCCCGATGATCGCGGACCCCTTCACCAAGCTGCACTGCTGTATCCGCTCCGACGGCGGCGCGGCGGTGCTGCTCACGGCCGAGGAGTACGTACGGGACTGCCGTACCGCTCCGGTCTGGGTGCTCGGCACCGGGGAGTACGTCTCGCACGTCAGCATGTCCGAGTGGCCCGACTTCACGGTGTCCCCGGCGGCGGTGAGCGGACGGCTGGCCTTCGAGCGGGCGGGCGTGCGCCCGGGGGAGATCGAACTCGCCGAGATCTACGACGCGTTCACCTACATGACGCTGGTGACCCTGGAGGATCTCGGCTTCTGCGGGAAGGGCGAGGGCGGTTCCTTCGTGGCGAAGGGGCGGCTGAAGGTCGAGGGCGGGGACCTGCCGGTGAACACCGACGGCGGTGGCCTGTCCGCCCAACACCCTGGCATGCGGGGGCTGTTCCTGCTGGTGGAGGCCGTACGGCAGCTGCGTGGGGAGGCGGGCGCCCGGCAGGTGCGGCGCCGGGACGGGTCGGCGCCGGGGCTGGCGGTGGCGTCCGGGACGGGGGGCTGGTTCTGCTCGTCGGGGACGGTGGTGCTGGGGCGTTAGGGCACGAGGCGCGCCACCCCGACGGCCGCCGTTGCGTCGGCCGGGCCCGGTCCTGGCGGCCTCTGTCCCACGGACCGGCCGGGTGACCGGGCCCCCTTCCCTCCGACGGCCCCAGTACCCTGCGCTGTATGGCCCTGACTCGCGCACAACGTGAACAGTTCCTGGCCGAACCGCATGTCGCCGCGCTGGCGGTCGACGCGGGAGAGGGGCGCGCCCCGCTCGCTGTGCCGATCTGGTACCAGTACACGCCCGGTGGGGACATCTGGATCATGACTGGCGCCGGTTCCCGCAAGCACGAGCTGATCCGGGCGGCCGGTCGCTTCTCCCTGCTGGTCGAGCGCGTCGAGCCCACCATCCGTTACGTGTCCGTCGAGGGACCGGTCGTCGACACCCGGCCGGGCACCCTCGAAGACCTCCAGGAGATCTCCGCCCGCTACCTGCCCGCCGAGAAGGTGGACGGGTACGTGGAGTTCGCCTCGAAGAACCACGGCGAGCAGGTGATCGTCCGGATGCGGCCCGAGCGATGGGTGACGTCCGACCTCGGTACCGTCTGAGGCATGGCAACGGATCTTCACGAGCTGCTCAGATCGCTGCGGGTGTGGGACCCGGAGGTCACCTCGCTGCCCTCCTTCGACCCCGCCGCCGCGCCCGCGACCCCGCTGGAACTGTTCACCGCCTGGTTCACGGAGGCGGTGGCCGCCGGGCAGACCGAGCCGCACACCATGTCCCTCGCGACGGCGGACGCGGCGGGCCGGCCTGACGTACGGACCGTGATGCTGCACGGCGCGGACGAGGACGGCTGGGCCTTCGCGAGCCACTCCCACAGCCGCAAGGGCGGCCAGTTGACGGTACGGCCGTACGCCGCCCTCGGCTTCTACTGGCCGGTCCTCGGCCGGCAGGTGCGGGTGCGGGGGCCGGTGACCGCCGCGCCCTCCCCCGAGGCGGCCGCTGATCTGCACGCCCGCTCGACCGGCGCGCTGGCCGCCGCACTCACCGGCCGGCAGAGCGAGGTCCTGGGCTCTCTCGACGAGTTGGCGCGAGCGTCCGAGGAGGCGTGGGAGCGGGCGGCGCGGGAGCCCGCGGCACCCGTCCCGTCCTGGACGCTGTACCGGCTCGTGCCCGAGGAGGTGGAGTTCTTCCAGGGGGACGAACGCAGGCGGCACGTACGGCTCACCTACCGTCGCACGGACGGTGGCTGGGGCCGGGAACTGCTCTGGCCCTGAAAGCCGTACACCGCGAAGTCCGCCACCGGCCGGTAGCCGATGCGCTGATAGAGGCCGTTGCTGGTCGGGTTGGCCAGATCGGTGAAGAGCAGCACCTCGTCGGCGCCGCGCGCCCGGGCGAGCCGGCTGACGTCGAGGCCCTCGGTGTGCCAGGCGTCCCGCGGATTACGAGGGCTGCGGATCCGTCGCCAGCCGGGCGTGCAGGTGCACGTCGCGGAACGCGTCGCGGCGGCCCGCCTCGAACATCGCTCCCCTCAGCGTGCCCTCGTAGCGGAAGCCGCAGCGTTCGGCGACGGTGCAGGAGGCGCCGTGGCCGAGGGCGTGGCCCAGTTCCAGGCGGTGCAGGCCGAGGTCGGTGAGGGCCCAGTGGGCGGCCAGGCGCAGGGCGCGGGTGGCGACTCCCCGGCCACGGGCCTCGGGCAGCACCCAGTAGCCGACGCGGGCGGTGCGGAAGACGTGGTCGATCACATTGACGCCGATGTGCCCGAGGGTCGCACCGTTCGACTCGTCCGTGATCCGGTACGACGCGCTCGTGCCCTGCGCCGCCTGCTCGGCCCTGTGTCGCAGGGCGGCACGGGCGCCGTCGAGGTCGTGGACGGGCGTGAGAGGTGTGTTCCAGCGCCCGAACTCGGGATCCAGCGAAGCTCGCAGCCAGTCCTCGGCCTGGGCATCGGAGTCCGCGTCCCACTCGCACAGGCGCAGGCCGTGCCCGTGCAGCGGAGTGAAGGGGCGTATACGGTGCTGATCATCGACATGGGTCATCCGCCCATTCAAACCGCCCTGGTCGTCCGGCGCGGCCTGATTTCCGGCACCCCGTGCGGAAACACGGCCTCCAGGTCCAGGCCGGGCTGAGGGCTTCGACGAAGGGCGGCAGTCGTCGCCATGGACGACGGAGCACGCACGGCCCGACCAGTCACTCAAGCCGCCCGAACCGGCACACGGGCCTGACTTCGGCACCCGTCCGGAAACGCCCCCTCCAGATCCCCCCGGCCCACGGCCCTCGACGAAAGGCGGCGGGGCATCACCAAGGACCACGGAGCACCGCCCGACCCGGTTACTCAAACCGCCGAACCGGCCCCACCGGCCTGAACCTCGGCACCCCGTCCGGAAACACCGCCTCCAGGTCCAGCCCGGCCCGCAGGTTCTCGTACACGCAGTCGACCAGCTCCGTCATCATCCGGGGCCCCTCGACGAGATCGACGACCGCGGCGACGTACGGCGTGCGGTCCTTGAAGGGCGGGAGGTCGTTGCGGTGGACGACGGACCAGGTGTGGAGCGTGGCCCGGCCGGTCGCCGCGGTCCAGGAGACGTCCTCGCTCCAGCAGCGCGGGCAGAACTCGCGGGGGTAGTGGTGGACTCGGTCGCAGGTCCCACAGCGCCTGAGCAACAGGACGCCGCGCGCCGCCGCGTCCCAGTAGGTCTGTGTGAAGGCGTCCGTCTCCGGCAGGTCGTACCTCGCGCCCATCAGAACCAGCCCAGCGCGGCGTCGAGCGACCAGGTCTGCCAGGACATCGCGAACAGGGCGACGAGCGAGATGAGGGCCATCATCGAGTTCTGCCCCTGCTCGGCCCAGTCGTGGATCATCAGGGTGAAGTAGAGGACGTTCAGGAGCAGGCCGCCGACCAGGGCCAACGGGGTCAGGAAGCCGAGGATCAGGCCCGCGCCCAGGGCGAGTTCGGCGTACGCGACGACGTACGCCATCGTCTTCGGGCGGGGCGCCACCAGCACGTCGAAGCCACTGCGGACCGGGGTCCAGCGGTGCTTGGCGGCGATGTCCGCGGCCCAGGTGATGCCGCCGCCCTCGAACCACGTCCTCTTGTCCTTGTGCCGCCAGCTCTCCAGCCACCACAACCCGAGGCCTATGCGCAGCACGGCCAGCCACTCGGCGCCGGTCAGCCAGATCGTGTCCATGGAATCTGACGGTACGTCAGATCACGGGGTCCGGGAAGACCGCGCTCACGGTGAGAACCCCCACGGACTCGACACCCCGGCCCTTTCCGTGTGGGCTACGTCACGCGACCCACGCACTTCTCCTACAGGCGTGATCGATCCGCAACCAATTCCCATCTTGACCGAGACCCATCAACGCGCTGTCTGATTACGCTCGCGCTCATGGCCGACTCCGCACCCGACCCCGCCCCCGCAGACCGCCCCGACCAGCCCGATCACCCCGTGTACGTCATCGGCGGCGGCCCGGCCGGCCTCTCCGTCGCGTACGCACTGCGCGCCCGGGGCGTCCGCGCGGTCGTCCTGGAGAAGTCCGAGCACGTCGGAGCGTCCTGGCGGCGCCACTACGACCGCCTCCATCTGCACACCACCCGCCGCCTGTCGGCGCTGCCCGGCCTGCCGATGCCCCGCCGCTTCGGCCGCTGGGTCGCCCGCGACGACGTGGTGCGCTATCTGGAGAAGTACGCGGAGTTCCACGAGCTGGAGACCGTCACCGGCGTCGAGGTCTCCCGCGTCGAGCGCACCCCCGACGGCACCGGCTGGCTGCTGCACGCCACCGGCGGCCGGGAGCTGACCGGCGCCGCGGTGGTCGTCGCCACCGGCTACAACCACACCCCGCTGGTGCCGGACTGGCCGGGCCGCGAGGAGTACAAGGGCGAGCTCCTGCACGCCGGCGCGTACCGCAACCCGGCGCCCTACACCGGCCGTGACGTGCTCGTCGTCGGCGTCGGCAACACCGGCGCCGAGATCGCCGTGGACCTGGTCGAGGGCGGCGCCGCACGGGTACGGCTGTCCGTGCGGACCGCCCCGCACATCGTCCGCCGCTCCACGGCCGGCTGGGCGGCCCAGTACACGGGCGTTCTCGTACGACGGCTGCCGGTCGGCCTCGTGGACCGGCTGGCCCGGCCCATGGCGAAGCTCAGCGTGCCCGACCTGTCCCAGCACGGCCTGCCCCGCCCCGACACCGGCCTGTACAGCCGGGTCAAGGAGGGCGCCATCCCGGTCCAGGACGTCGGCCTCATCGACGCGATCCGCAAGGGCAGGGTGGAGGTCGTGGCCGCCGTCGAGGGCTTCGAGGACGACGAGGTGCTGCTCGCCGACGGCACGCGCATCACACCGGACGCGGTCATCGCGGCGACGGGGTACACCCGATCGCTGGAGGGGCTGGTCGGCCATCTCGACATCCTCGACGAACACGGGGGCCCAGTCGTCAACGGCGCCCGGGCCCCACAGAACGCCCCCGGCCTCTATTTCACGGGCTACGTCACTCCCATCAGCGGGACCTTCCGCGAGGTCGCGATCGACGCGGAGAAGATCGCGAAGACCGTGGTGAAGGACGGCGCGGGTCGGCTCTCCAAGCTCCCCGTCTGACGTAGAAAACCTCAACTCACTTCAGTACGACTCCCGTTGCTCATGTGTCAGATGTGACGGGAGCGTTGTCGTGTGCCGTCGTACAGGGCCAGAATGTGAACACTCCTCATGTTCTAGCTCCACATTCTCTCCACCACGGAGGACTCACGTGGCACGCGAAAGACAGCTCCCCCCGCTCCCCCGGCTCACCCGGCGCTCCCTGCTCGGCGGTGCCGCCGCCGCGGCCGGTGCCGTCACCCTCACCGGCACCGCCGCCTCCCCCGCCTCCGCCGCCACCCGTGACGTGGACGTCGCGATCGTGGGCGGCGGTCTCGCCGGGCTCACCACCGCCCGCGACCTGGTCGCCGGCGGGAAGACCGTCGTCGTACTGGAGGCCCGTGACCGGGTCGGCGGCCGGGTCCTCAACCTGCCCCTGGCCAACGGCGGTGTCACCGAGGGCGGCGGCGAGTTCATCGGCCCCACCCAGGACCGCATCAAGGCCCTCGCGGACTCGCTCGGGGTGCAGACCTTCGCCACCTACAACACCGGCAACAACCTGCTCTACAAGGACGGCAAGAAAACCCCGTACGCCACCGACGGCCTCCTCGGTTCGGTCCCGCCGATCGACGCGGCGGGACTGGCCAACGCGGCGATCGTGCAGGCCTCCCTAGACGACATGGCCAAGCAGGTCCCGGTGGACGCCCCCTGGACCGCCGCCAAGGCCGAGGAGTGGGACCGGCAGACCTTCGAGACCTGGCTGCGCGCCAACGCGGTGATCCCCTCGGCCAAGTTCCTCCTGGACGTGGCCTGCACGTCGATCTTCTCGGCCGAACCCCGGGAACTCTCCCTGCTGTTCGTCCTCTTCTACATAGCCGCCGCCGGCAACGAGACCACCCCCGGCACCCTGGAACGCCTCACCGAGACCGCGGGCGGTGCCCAGGAACTGCGCTTCGTCGGCGGCTCCCAGCTGGTTCCGATCAAGCTCGCCGCCACGCTGGGCGACCGGGTGGTGCTGAACGCCCCGGTGCGCACGATCGCCAGGTCCGGCGCGAAGTACGTCGTCACGGCCGACGGCGTCACCGTCACCGCCAAGCGGGTCGTGGTCGCCGTACCCCCGCCGCTCGCGGCCCGGATCACCTACGACCCGCTGCTGCCCGCCGCCCGCGACCAGCTCACCCAGCGCCTCCCGATGGCCTCGGTCGGCAAGGCGATCGCCATCTACGACACCCCGTTCTGGCGGGCCGACGGCCTCAACGGCCAGGTCGTCAGCGACACCGGTGTGATCAGCTCGACCTTCGACAACTCCCCGCCCGACGCCTCCTACGGCGCCCTGATGGGCTTCATCGAGGCCGACGAGGCCCGCAAGTACGACGCGGCGAGCGAGGCGGAGGTCAAGGCGGCCGTCCTCAAGGACTACGTGACGTACTTCGGCCCGAAGGCGGCCTCCCCCACCTCCTTCGTCCTGCAACGCTGGAACAACGAGGCCTACTCCCGCGGCGGCCCCGTCTCCATCGGCGCGCCCGGCGTGCTCACCCAGTACGGCCCCGCCCTGCGCGCCCCCGTCGGTGGCATCCACTGGGCCGGGACGGAGACGTCGGTCCACTGGATGGGCTTCATGGACGGTGCGGTGCGGTCGGGCGAGCGGGTGGCGAAGGAGGTGCTGGCGGTGCTGTAGCCGGGGCCGCCGTCGGCGGACTCCACGTCGAAGAACATCTGTGCGATCGCATAGTCCGCCGGTGGATGGCGTGGATGGCGTCCCGTCCGCTCCTGGGGCGGCATCACGAACGCCGCGAGGGCTCGCCGGTCGATGCGGGGGAATCCTGGATGACCGTCGAGCCCGCGCGGCAGGCTGAGGAGGTGCGGTGGGGTCAGGCGGCCGTGGGGCCGAGCTGACCGACGAAGCGGCCTGTGAACAGGCCCGAGCCCTTGTACTCGGAGACCATCGTGGCGGGGGCCTGGAACGGGCCGTCGGGCGAGGGCAGCTGTCCGACACCGCCGTTCGGGCCGAGCGGAAGCAGAATCATCGGGAAGCCGAGCGGCTGGTACGTGGCCTCCGGCTGCTCGCCCTTGATCTGGGCGGTGATGTTCTTGGCGACCACCTCGGCGTGCTGCATCGCGCCTCCTCCCGCAGCCGGGGCGGATCGTCGGTGCCCTCGCCGGCCGACCTCGGTCCCGCGCCCACCAGTTGATCCTCGGCCAGGGCTTTCCCCAGGGCGATGCCGAAACGAGCCGGCGCACCGCACCCGGGATGTCGAGACTCTCCTGGCTCGCAGCCAGTCATACAGCGGTCCATTGATTTCACTCCCCAACAGTTCCTGACACGACGTCAGTTCTGTAATCTGACAGAGCGTCAGTTAATAGAGCTGTCACACAGGAGCGGGCGGACCGATGCTTGGATCAACCCACGGCACCCTCACCACCGACTCCCGCCGGGCCCGGGTCATCGCGTGCGGCGAGCAACCCGGGCCCGCCGTCCACGGCCGGCCCGCCGAGGTCGACGATCTCGATGTCGGCGGGCGGCCGCTGTACGCCGCCGTCCCCGATCTGGACCGCTTCTTCCGGCCGGAGTCGGTCGCCGTGATCGGCGCCTCGGACGCCGAGGGCCGCCCGAACACCGGTGTCACCCGGCAGCTGATCGACTGGGCGGACCGGGTGGGCGCCCGGCTGCATCCGGTGCACCCGACCCGCCCGTCCGTGTTCGGCATCCCCTGCGTGGCGTCCGTGGCCGAACTGCCCGAGCAGGTCGACCTCGCCGTCCTGCTGGTCGCCGACCCGCTCCCGCTGATCGAGCAACTGGCCGAGGCCAAGGTGAAGTTCGCGGTCGTCTTCGCCTCCGGATTCGCGGAGACCGGCGAGGAGGGGGCCGCGGCTCAGGAGCGTCTCGCTGCCGCCGTGGCGGAATCCGGAATGCGCCTGCTGGGGCCCAACACCAACCTGAACGCCTTCTCGACCTTCCGCGACGACCTCGACGGGCCGGGCATCGCCCTCATCACCCAGTCCGGTCACCAGGGCCGTCCGGTCTTCGCCCTGCAGGAGCTCGGCATCCGCCTCACCCACTGGGCCCCCACCGGCAACGAGGCCGACCTGGAGACCTCCGACTTCCTCTCCTACCTCGCCGAGCGACCCGAGGTCGGCGCCATCGCCTGCTACCTGGAGGGCCTCAAGGACGGCCGCTCCTTCCTGCTCGCCGCCGACCGGGCCGCCCGCCGCAAGGTGCCGGTCGTCGCGGTCAAGGTCGGCCGCACCGAGACCGGCGCCCGCACGGCCGCCTCCCACACCGGCAAACTCACCGGCGCGGACACCGTGGTGGACGCCGCGATGCGGCAGTACGGCGTGATCCGCGTCGACGGTCTGGACGAACTCCAGGACACCGCCGCCCTGTTGGCCCGCGCGAGGCCGCCGCGCGCCGAAGGGGTCGTCGTCTACTCCATCTCGGGCGGCACCGGCGCCCACTTCGCCGACCTGGCCACGGAGGCGGGCCTGAAGCTGCCCGCCCTGTCGGAGGCCAAGCAGGCCGAACTGCACCAGTGGATACCGGAGTTCCTGAGCGTGGCCAACCCCGTCGACAACGGCGGCCACCCGGTCGGGGACCTGCGCGGCCGGAAGATCATCGACGCGATCCTCGCCGACCCGTCGGTCGGGGTGCTGATCTGCCCGGTCACCGGGCCCTTCCCGCCGCTGAGCGACCGGCTGGTGCAGGACCTGGTGGACGCGGCCGAGCAGACCGACAAGCTGGTGTGCGTGGTGTGGGGTTCGCCCGTCGGCACCGAGCCGGCCTACCGCGAGGTCCTGCTCGGCTCCTCCCGGGTGGCCACCTTCCGCACGGTCGGCAACTGCATCACCGCCGTGCGCGCCTACCTCGACCACCACCGCTTCGTCACCGGCTACCGCTCCCCCTTCGACGAGGCCCCGCGCACCCCCTCGCCCTCCTTCCGCAAGGCCCAGGCCCTGATGCGCCCCGGCCAGCAGCTGAGCGAGCACGCGGCGAAGCAGCTGCTGCGGGCGTACGGGATCCGGGTGCCGCGCGAGCAGCTGGTGACCAGCGCGGCGGCGGCCGTGCGCGCGGCCGGACTGGTGGGCTACCCGGTGGTGATGAAGGCGTCCGGCGCGAAGATCGCCCATAAGACCGAGCTGGGCCTGGTGAAGATCGGGCTGACCTCCGCCAGCCAGGTACGGGACGCCTACCGCGATTTGACCGACATCGCCCGCTACGAGGATGTCTCCCTGGACGGCGTCCTGGTCTGCCAGATGGTCGAGCGGGGTGTCGAGATGGTCGTAGGGGCCGCGCACGACGAGCTGTTCGGACCGACGGTGACGGTCGGGCTCGGCGGGGTCCTGGTCGAGGTGCTGCGGGACACGGCCGTACGCGTGCCGCCCTTCGGTGAGGAGCAGGCCCGGGACATGCTCGGGGACCTGCGCGGGCGGGTCCTGCTGGACGGGGTCCGGGGGCGGCCCCCCGCGGACGTCGACGCGCTCGTGGAAGTCGTGCTCCGCGTGCAGCGCATGGCGATGGAGCTCGGGGACGATCTCGCGGAGCTCGACATCAACCCGCTGATGGTGCTGGACCGGGGGCAGGGGGCGGTGGCGCTGGACGCGTTGGTGGTGTGCCGGTGAGCGAGGTGACGCACACCGTAGACGGCCAGGTCGCGTACCTCACCCTCAACAGGCCCGAGGTCCTCAATGCCCTGACCCCCGCCCAACGGGACCTGATCATCGAGCTGTTGGCGCAGGCGTCCGCCGATCCGGATGTGCGTGCCGTGGTTCTCACCGGTACCGGGCGCGGGTTCTGTGCGGGGGCCGATCTGCGGGGGGCACCGGGGGCGGTGGCCCCCGGTGACGTCGCACGTACGATCCGCCTCGGCGCCCAGCGTCTGATCGCCGCCGTCCTGGACTGCGAGAAGCCGGTCGTCGCCGCCGTGAACGGCACCGCGGCCGGTCTCGGCGCGCACCTCGCCCTCGCCTGCGATCTCGTGCTGGCCGCGGAGTCGGCGAGGTTCATCGAGGTCTTCGTACGCCGGGGCCTGGTCCCCGACGGCGGCGGCGCCTACCTCCTGCCCCGTCTGATCGGCCCGCAGCGGGCGAAGGAACTGATGTTCTTCGGCGACGCCCTCACCGCGCCCGAAGCCGAACGGCTGGGCCTCGTCAACCGGGTCGTGGCGGACGAGGAGTTGGCCAAGACGGCCCGCGCCTGGGCCGAGCGCCTCGCCTCCGGCCCGACCCGTGCGCTCGCCCTGACGAAGCAGCTCGTGAACGCCTCCCTGGACAGCGACCGCGCCACTGCCTTCGCCGCGGAGGCCGCCGCGCAGGAGATCAACATGACGACGGCGGACGCGCGGGAGGGCGTGGCGAGCTTCGTGGAGCGCAGGAGCCCCGAGTACCGGGGCCGTTGAGTACCCAGTCCCTTGTCAGAATCCGCAGGTCCCCGGCGCGGCCCCCCGCCCGCGTGTCCCGACCCCTTCCCATCTGACACAGCGTCAGCTTCAATGGTTGGTGTGATGGGACAAGCGGGGACGGCGGAAGCGGCCGTCCGCTACCTCAGGTCCGGGAAGGCGCTCGCCGTGGAGGCGTTGCCCCGCCCGGAGCTGCGGTGTGTGCGCGAGGACGAACGGGCACCGGTCGACCCGGCCGAGTTCCGGCGCGTGCTGGGCAACTTCGCCACCGGTGTCACGGTGATCACGGCCCCCGGCTCGCCGCCGGCCGGCTTCGCCTGCCAGTCCTTCTCCTCCCTCTCCCTCGACCCACCGCTCGTCGCCTTCATGGTCGGCCGTACGTCGACGACCTGGCCGCGCATCGCCCGGGCCGGCGTCTTCTGCGTGAACGTCCTGAGCGCCGACCAGGGCGGGCTGTGCCGTGCGTTCGCGGTGAGCGGCGCGGACAAGTTCGCGGGCGTACCGCACGACCCGGCCCCGGCCTCCGGCTCCCCCCGCCTCGCGGGCACGCTCGCGTGGATCGACTGCACGATCCACGCGGTGCACACCGGCGGGGACCATCTCATCGTGGTGGGGCGGGTGGACGTACTGGGGACGGGCGAGGGCGAGGCTCCGCTGCTGTTCCACCAGGGCCGGTTCCTCTAGGCCGTCAGGCCGCCGCGAGCACGGTGTTCGCCGGGCGGCGCCGGATCACCAGCGCCATCAGCGCCGCCGCCGCGCACAGCGCGCCCGACGCGTACCAGACCATGTCGTACGTGCCGAACACGTCCCGTGCCAGGCCGCCGAGGAAGGCGATCAGCGCGGCGCCGACCTGGTGGGAGGCGAGCACCCAGCCGAAGACGATCGCGCTGTCCTCGCCGTAGTGCTCGCGGCACAGGGCGACGGTGGGCGGGACGGTGGCGACCCAGTCGAGGCCGTAGAAGACGATGAAGAAGAGCATCGGCGGGTGGACCGAGGGCGCCAGCAGCATGGGGAGGAAGAGGAGCGAGATGCCGCGCAGGGCGTAGTAGACGGCGAGCAGGCGGCGCGGTTCGAAGCGGTCGGTGAACCAGCCGGAGGCCACCGTGCCGACGACGTCGAAGACGCCGATGACCGCGAGCAGTGAGGCGGCGGCCGTGACGGGCATGCCGTGGTCGTGGGCGGCGGGCACGAAGTGGGTCTGGATCAGGCCGTTGGTGGAGGCGCCGCAGATCGCGAAGGTCCCGGCGAGCAGCCAGAAGGGTCCGGTGCGGGCGGCCGAGAAGAGGACCTTGATCGTCCGCCGGGCGGCGCCCGTCACCGGAGCGGGCTTCGGCACGAACTCCGTGGCGCCGTACGGCCGCAGGCCCACGTCGGCCGGGTGGTCGCGCAGCAGCAGCCAGACGAAGGGGACGACCGCGAGGGCGGCCAGGGCGACCGTGATCGCGGCCGGGCGCCAGTCGTGCTTCTCCACCATCCAGGACAGCACCGGCAGGAAGATCAGCTGGCCCGAGGCGGAGGCGGCGGTGAGGATGCCGGTGACCAGGCCGCGCCGCTCGGTGAACCAGCGGTTGGTGACGGTCGCGGCGAAGGCCAGCGCCATCGATCCGCTGCCGAGACCGACGAGCAGGCCCCAGTAGAGCATCAGCTGCCAGGCGGACGTCATCCACACGGTCAGGCCCGAGCCGACCGCGATCACGGTCAGCGCGACCGCTACGACCCTTCGGATGCCGAAGCGGTCCATCAGCGCCGCCGCGAAGGGCGCGGTCAGGCCGTACAGCGCGAGGTTGACGGAGACGGCCGCGCCGATGGTGCCGCGCGACCAGCCGAAGTCCTCGTGCAGGGGGTCGATGAGCAGGCCCGGCAGTGAGCGGAAGGCGGCCGCGCCGATGATCGTCACGAAGGTGACGGCGGCGACGAACCAGGCGCGATGGATGCGTGCGGGCTGCTTTTCCGGCTGGGACGCCTGAACGGCGGCTTCGGTTGTCTGGGTCACGACACAGAGCTTGCGGCCTGCGGCTTCCCGGATCCATTGGCCCGAAGGCCAGCATTCGTTAGGATCGGGCCATGAGCCGTGACCGTCTTGCCCCCGGTGACCGGGAGTTCCGCCCGCATCGCGTGGTCGTCCTCGCCATGGACGGTGTCCTCCCCTTCGAGCTGGGCATCCCGCACCGGATCTTCGGCCGCCCCAGGGACGCCGAGGGACGGTATCTGTACGAGGTCGTCACCTGCTCGATCCGGCCGCCGGGCCCGGTCCGGACCGACGCCGACTTCGCCGTCCAGGTCGAGCACGGCCCGGAGACCCTGGCCACCGCCGACACCGTGATCGTCCCGGCCTCGTACGAACTGGGCCCGGTCTTCGAGCAGGGCGTACTGACCGACGAACTGGCCGCCGCCCTCGCCCACATCCGCCCCGGCACCCGCCTCGCCTCCATCTGCACCGGCGTCTACGTGCTGGCCGCCGCCGGCCTCCTCGACGGCCGCCCCGCCACCACGCACTGGGCCGACTCGGACCGACTCCAGCGGCTCTTCCCACAGGTCAGGGTCGACCCCGACGTCCTGTTCATCGACGACGGTGACGTCCTGACCTCCGCGGGCGTCGCCGCCGGCATCGACCTGTGCCTGCACATGGTGCGCCAGGACCACGGCACGGCGGTCGCCACCGAGGTGGCCCGCCGCACCGTCGTACCACCGCACCGCGACGGCGGGCAGGCGCAGTACATCCATCGGCCGGTGCCCGACCCCCAGCAGTCGACCACGACCTCGGCCCGCGCCTGGGCACTCGGCCGCCTCCACGAGCCGATCCAGCTGCGGGACATGGCCGAGCAGGAGGCCATGTCGGTACGCACCTTCACCCGCCGCTTCCGCGAGGAGGTCGGTGTCAGCCCCGGCCAGTGGCTCACCCAGCAGCGGGTGGAGCGGGCCCGCCACCTCCTGGAGTCCACCGACCTCTCCGTCGACCAGGTGGCCCACGACGCGGGCTTCGGCACTTCCCAGTCGATGCGCCAGCACCTGCAGACGGCCCTCGGCGTCACCCCGACCGCGTACCGCCGTACGTTCCGGGCCGGGAGCGGGAGTCTCGACGCCCCTGCCCGGCGGTACGACGGCCTGAGCGCCCAGCGCTAGAAGGTCAGCACCCCCCGAGCCACCCGCCCCGCCTCCGCGTCCTCCACCGCCTTCTCGAAGTCCTCGATCGGATAGGTCTGCGTGACCAGTTCGTCGAGGAGGAGCCGGCCCTGCCGGTAGAGGTCCGCGTACAGCGGGATGTCCCGCTGCGGCCGCGAGGAGCCGTAGCGGCAGCCGAGGATGGCCTTGTCCAGGAACATCGAGGAGACGACGAAGGACGCCTCCGCGCCCGCCGCCGGGACCCCGAGCAGGATCGCCTGGCCGTGCCGGTCCAGCAGGTCGACGGCGGCCCGCACGAGTTCGACCCGGCCGACGCACTCGAAGGCATGGTCCACCCCGTGCGGCAGCAGGTCCCGTACGCCCTCCGTCGAGGTCAGGAAGTCCGTCGCCCCGAACTGCCGGGCCGCCGCCTCCTTCGCCGGGTTGGCGTCCACCGCCACGATCCGCGACGCCCCCGCGATCCGCGCGCCCTGGATGACGTTGAGCCCGATCCCCCCGGTCCCGATGACCAGCACGCTCTCCCCCCGGTCCACCCGGGCCCGGTTGAGCACGGCTCCCACCCCGGTCAGCACCCCGCACCCGATGAGCGCGGCGGACGGCAAGGGGATGTCCTTCGGGATCCGGACCGCCTGCACGGCCTTCACCACGGTCCGTTCCGCGAAGGCGGAGTTGCACGCGAACTGGAACACCCGCTCCCCGCCCCGCGAGAAGGGCTTCTGCGGCCGTCCGATCGCCTTGCGGCACATGGTCGGCCGCCCCCGGTCGCAGTCGGCGCAGGCACCGCAGTTGGCCAGCGTGGACAGCGCCACGTGGTCACCGGGCCCGACATGCGTGACCCCTTCCCCCACCGCCTCCACCACGCCCGCGCCCTCATGCCCGAGCACCACCGGAACCGGGAACGGAATGGTCCCGTCCACGACGGACAGGTCGCTGTGGCACAGCCCGGCCGCCGCGATCGCGACCCCCACCTCGCCGGGCCCCGGGTCCCGTACCTCCAGATCGTCGACGACCTGGACCTGCTTCCCGTCGAACAGCACGCCGCGCATCAGACGACCCCCTTGGGTTCCCTGGGCAGACCGAGCACGCGCTCGGCGATGATGGTGCGCTGGACCTGGTCCGAGCCGCCGTAGATCGTGTCGGCCCGCGAGAACAGGAACAGCTGCTGAAGCGCGTCGAGTTCGTACGGCGCGGAAGGGGCCCATTCCCGGGGCCCGACCGTGGCCTGCGCCCCGCGCACGAGCATCGCCAGCTCCCCGAGCCGCTGGTGCCAGCCCGCCCACAGCAGTTTGGCCGCACTGGGGGCCCCGGCGTCCCCCGAACTCCCCAGTGTCCGCAGGGCGTTCCACCGCATGACCCGCAACTCCGCCCACTGCCGTACGAGCAGAGCGCGTACGACCGGATCGGCGACCGCACCCGTTTGTACGGCCGCCTGCACCACTAGCGTCAACTCCTCGGCAAAACCGACCTGTTGGGCCAGTGTGGACACCCCGCGCTCGAACCCCAGCAGGCTCATGGCGACCCGCCAGCCGTTGCCCTCGCCCCCGACGACATGCTCCACGCGCGCGTGCGCCCCGTCGAAGAAGACCTCGTTGAACTCGCTGGTCCCGGTCAGCTGCCGAATGGGCCGCACCTCGATGCGCCCCGGCTGGTCCATGGGCACGAGGAGAAAGGACAGCCCGTGATGCCGGCTCGACTCCGGATCGGTCCGGGCGAGCACGAAACACCAGTCCGCCTCATGCGCGAGCGAGGTCCAGATCTTCTGCCCACTGATCCGATACGACCCGTCCGACGCGAGCGATGCCCTGGTCCGCACCCCGGCGAGATCGGACCCGGCCCCGGGTTCGCTGTACCCCTGACACCACAGCTCGTCCCCGGCGGCGACGGGAGGAAGAAAGCGGGCCTTCTGCTCCTCACTGCTATGAGCGAGGAGAGTGGGCGCGAGCAGCTTCTCCCCGATGTGCCCGGACCGCGCGGGCGCCCCGGACCGCGCGTACTCCTCGGCCCAGACGACCTGCTGGGTGAGCGTGGCGGTGCGATTCCCATAGCCGGATTCCGGCCAACCCAGCCCGATCCACCCGGACTTGCCGAGGGTCCGTTCCCAGGTACGCCGGTCCTGAGCACCATCGGCGTGGCTGGAGAGCCATGTCCGCACCTCGATCCGGAACACCTCGTCCTCATCGGTGAACCCGAATTCCACGAGGGCCTCCTCTCCACACCGGGCCCGGCATCCCACCCAGGGCGCGGGGCTGTATCCATGTGCGGCTCCGCCGCGTGGGCGCGACCAGCCACAACGCACCCGCAGCCGCCAAGCAACACGCACCCCACCCCATTAGGCGCCCGGACCAGAAAGCAACGGCATCGGATCCACCCCCACCGACCCCGGCAAGAACTCCGCGATCGACTCCGGCGTCCACCCGCCGGAGGCGTACGCGGCGCGCAACTCCCGAGGCTGGGCCCACACCGCGATCTTCGGCCCCGCCACGGTGTACACCTGCCCGGTGATCTCCCGGGCCCGCTCGGACAGCAGATAGACCACCATCGCGGCCACGTCCTCCGGCTCCCCGATCTCCGCGAGGTCGAAGGGGACGTTCGCCGACATCCGGGTACGGGCAACGGGCGCCACCGCGTTCGCGGTCACTCCGTATTTGTGCATCGCGAGAGCCGCACTGCGCACCAGCGAGATGATCCCGCCTTTCGCGGCACTGTAGTTGGCCTGCGAAAAGGACCCCTGATGGTTGCCGCTGGTGAACCCGATCAGCGTCCCCGCCCGCTGCTGCCGCATCACCGCGGCGGCCGCCCGGAAGACTGTGAACGTCCCCTTCAGATGGGTCGCGAGAACCGGATCCCACTCGTCCTCGGACATGTTGAACAGCATCCGCTCACGGAGGATCCCGGCGACACAGACGACGCCGTCGAGCCGCCCGTAGGACGACAGCGCGGTGTCGACGACCCGTTGCCCACCCGCCATCGTCGAGATGTCGTCGGCCACGGCGACGGCCTCGCCCCCGGCCGCCTCGATCTCCTTCACCACCCCCGAGGCGATCTCGCTCGCGGGGGACGCCCCGTCGATCGAGACGCCGTAGTCGTTGACGACGACCCGCGCGCCCTCCGCCGCCGCGGCCACCGCGACCGCCCGCCCGATCCCCCGTCCCGCGCCCGTCACGGCGACGACCCTGTCTGCCAAGAAGTTCCCCACGCCCGGCCCCTTCCCGCGGTTTCTGACGGACCGTTAGATTTTATGACCCGTCAGATGTGCGGACACAAGCCCCGGGGAGGGCCCGATGTCACTTCCGGCCGCGTTCCACGACATCGCCAAGCGCGTGAACAACTGGGGGCGTTGGGGAGCCGACGACGAGATCGGCACCCTGAACCTGATCACGGACGAGGTAGTCCGCGAGGCAGCCGCGACCGTCCGCACGGGTCGTCGTGTCCCCCTCGCCCTCCCCCTCAGGCAGGACGGCGTGCAGACCGGGATGATGCCGGGCCGGGTGAACCCGCTGCACGTGATGGTGCAGATCAACCAGGAGATCTTCGGTCCGGGGACGGTGGCGTGCAGCGACGACGCGGTGACCATGGGCCTGCAGGCGGCCACCCACTGGGACGCGCTCACCCATGTCTCGCACTCGGGCATGCTCTACAACGGCCGCCCGGCCGGCACCATCACCCCGCACGGCGGCGCCGAGTTCAGCGGTATCGACAAGGCGCGGTACGTCGTCTCGCGCGGGGTGCTGCTCGACGTGGCCCGCGCGCGGGGCGTGGACCGGCTCGACGGGGCGCACGCGGTGACCCCCGAGGACCTGGAGGCCGCCGAGGAACTCGCGGGCACGCGGGTGCGCGCCGGGGACGTGGTGCTCGTACGGACCGGGCAGATGCAGGTGTACCTCGCCGGGGACAGGGAGGCGTACGCCTATCCCTCGCCGGGTCTGTCGGTGCGCGCCCCGGAGTGGTTCCACGCGCGCGATGTGGCCGCGGTCGCCAACGACACGCTCACGTTCGAGATCTTCCCGCCCGAGATCGAGGACCTGTGGCTGCCGGTGCACGCGCTGGATCTGGTGGAGATGGGGATGCTCCAGGGCCAGAACTGGAACCTGGAGGAGTTGTCCACAGCCTGTGGAGAAAGTGGCCGGTACGCGTTCCTGCTGTCCGCGATGCCCGAGCCGTTCGTCGGCGGTACCGGAACGCCCGTGGCCCCGGTGGCCGTCCTGTGAGGAGGTCGGCCGGCGGCGCGCGCAGGGCCGCCCCGAGCACGGCATCGCGCGCCGCCGTCATCGACTTCCTTCCGCCCTGAGGAAATCGACACCGCGTCACGATCCGCACTCGTCGAGGGCTTCCGTCACCGAAACCCTCGGCGTCCCCTCGCGGCGAATCGCTGACCACCAGCGTCATCAATCGAACACGCTGCGTCAACACCCGCACGGGGATTTATTACTTACGACCCGTTTGTCACGACCGCGCACGGGAGCACGTCCCGGCGCACCGCCCCCGTACCGAGGAAGGGGGAACGGGGGTCTCTGCGACCGTGCGCCGGTCACACCGCCTCGAACGCCAGCCCCTCGTAGGCCGAGGCCTCGATGCCGTAGGTCTGCGTGCCCTGCCGCGGCCGCTCACAGCGGTCGAGTTCGCACCAGATGCTCTTGCCCGCGCCTTCGGGGCTCCAGCCCCAGCGGTCCGCGAGGCCGTCGACGAGGGCCAGGCCGCGACCGCCGGTCGCGTCACCGTCCACACAGCGCGGCACCGGGGCCCGGTCGCTGCGGTCGGCGACCTCCAGGCGGACGGTGGCCGACTCCGCCTCGGCACCCGGCAGGGACAGCCGCAGGACGGCCGGACGGCCGGTGTGCACCACGGCATTGGTGACCAGTTCGGACACGAGCAGGATCAGGGTCTCGACGAGTGACTCGTCGACCCCTACCCCGGACACGCAGAGCCGCGAACGGGCCCATCGCCGGGCTCGCCCCACTTCCGCGGGGTCGGGCCTGATCTCCAGCTGCACTTGAAGCACCTGCACCGCTCACACCATCCGAACCGGCGGGCACATGGCCTCGCGCCTCACGAGGGCCACGATCGTAGCCATTTTTTGCATGACCAGAACAATGACCAAAGCCGGGGTCACAGAACGTGAATCCCTTACGGCACAGCATGGTTGACCTACAGTCACGCCAACAAGCGCTTCGGGCATATTCCAGCGCGAAGGAGTACCCCTGCGAGATACTGTGCGACGCTCGCCCCGGGGAGTCGAACAGGCGGTGGACACAGGCCTTTCCGCCCTGCGAGCAGCGGCGCGCACCGCCGGATCCGGGGCCGCCCCATCGGCAACACCGGCATGGCTCATGCTCGGAACCACTCGCATCTCACACAAGGTACCGGAGCGGGGCGCCGACTCCAGGACGTGACGAGTCACACATAGGACACAACCCGATATCAACGCTCCGTGATTCCGGTATGCCACAATCCGCGACATCCGCTCCGGGGGCACCGGAGACCGGGCTGGCCGGGGGTGCCTCAGGCCAACAGATCGACGGCGAGTGACTCCTCACTCTCCGCACCACCGCCGCCCCGCCGGGCCCGCACCCAGGCCCGCTTCAGAAGCAGCTGCACCTCGCACTCCCAGGTGAAGCCCATCCCGCCGTGCACCTGGAGACAGTCCCGGGCGCCCCATTCGGCCGCCTCGTCGGCCAGCAGCCGGGCCGCGGCGATGTCCACCGGGTCCGCGGTCACGGC
Source organism: Streptomyces sp. NPDC005303 (assembly GCF_040607335.1). NCBI lineage: Bacteria > Bacillati > Actinomycetota > Actinomycetes > Kitasatosporales > Streptomycetaceae > Streptomyces > Streptomyces sp. NPDC005303. Next base: position 66,503 of record NZ_JBEXGM010000015.1, read on the forward strand.
GGCCGCGTACACCGCCACCCGGGCCGTCTCCGCCCGCACCAGCAGCTGCGCGCACAGATGCTTGACCGCCTGGAAGGCCCCGATCGGCTGCCCGAACTGCTCCCGCGTCCGCGCGTGTTGCACGGCCAGCTCACACGCGCGCGCGGCCGTGCCCAGCTGCTCGGCGGCGGTGAGGAGCACGACGACGGGATCGAGCGCACGCGCGTGCGCCACCGGCGCTCGATGCAGCGGAGTGAGCGGGTCCACCGACTTCAGGGCTACGGCTCCGGCGGCGTCCCCGCGTACGACGTCCGCCTCGTCCAGCCACTCCACGAGCCCGTCCCGGTCGACGTCGGCCACGACGGCCTCCCCCTCGGCGGCCCCGTCCACGACACCCGCCGCGAGGTGGGTCGCCACCAGAGGCCCCGGCAACAGCACCCGCCCGGCCTCCTCGAAGACCAACACGGCCTCCGGCAACCCGAGTCCGACCCCGCCGTCCGCCTCCGGCACCCGCAGCGCGAAGAACCCGGCGGTCCCGAGCTCCCGCCACAGCGCACGGTCGAGCACGGGCGAGTCCACGGCAGCCCGCAGTGCCCCACCGTCGAACCGACGCGCGAGCAACCCCCGCACACCGTCCCGCAACGCCAGCTGATCATCGCTCAGTTGAAACCGCACGTGACGTCCTCCTCTCGACGAGGGCCGCGGTGTCCCACCCAGGGGCGCGGGGAACTGCGCGACCCGCCACGAAGGACCCGCACCCGGCAGGCAACCGCTACCGCCCCTTCGGCAATCCGAGAACCCGCTCGGCCACGATGTTCCGCTGGATCTGCGAGGTCCCCGCCGCGATCGTGTACGACAGCGAGGACAACCGGTCGAGCACCCAGGGCTGTTCGAGATCCAGCGACTCCACGCCCAGCACATCGGCCGCCACGTCGTACAGCTCCTGCCGCGCATGCGAGTACCGGAGCTTGAAGACGGACCCTCCCACCCCCGGCACCCCACCGCTCGCCTCCGCCTCGCTCACGTTCCACTGCGTGAGCCGCCACAGCGCCCGGAATTCCGCGTTGAGCCGCCCCAGCCGTCGCCGCAGCACGGGATCGTCCCAGCGCCCGTTCTCCCGTGCCGTACGGGCCAGTTCACCCAACACCCGCCGGCAGGCGACCACCTCGCCCACGAAGGCGGTCCCGCGCTCGAAGGACAACGTCACCATGGTCACGCGCCAGCCGTCGTTCTCCTCCCCCACCCGGTTCGCCACCGGCACCCGCACCTCGTCGAGGAACACCTCGGCGAACTCGGCGGACCCGGCGAGCGTCCGCAGGGGGCGCACCTCCACACCCGGCGCGGACATGGGCATGGCCAGCCAGCTGATCCCGCGGTGCTTCGGAGCCGCCGGATCCGTCCGCACCAACAGCTCGCACCAGTCGGCGACTTCGGCGTGCGAGGTCCAGATCTTGGACCCGGTGACCAGATAGTCGTCGCCGTCCCTGCGCGCGCGGGTGCGGAGCGAGGCGAGGTCGCTCCCGGCGTCCGGTTCACTGAACCCCTGGCACCAGACCTCCTCGCCGCGCAGGATCGGCGGCAGCCAGCGTTGCCGCTGTTCGGGCGTGCCCTCGGCGGCGATGGTCGGGCCCGCGTGGAGCAGGCCGACGAACCCGGCGCCGACGTAGGGCGCGCCCGCGGTCTCCGTCTCCTCCAGGAAGATCAGCCGTGTGGTGGGCGACGCGTCCCAGTGCACGTGCGCGTACCCGGCGTCGTAGAGCATGCGCTGCCAGCCGAGGTCGTACGCCCTGCGTGCGGGCCAGTCCTGCGGGGACGGCTTGGGCGGCAGGGTGGGGAGCGCCTTGGCGAGCCACTCACGCAGCCGCGCCCGGAACTCCTCCTCCTCCGGCGTGTAGGCGAGATCCATGAGCGGCACCCCATATCTGATAACCCGTCAGATACAGCTCGTGCACGAAGGCTAGGTCGCACACCCCTGGACCGACAAGGCGTCGAGCCCTACGCTCTGCCACGATCTGACGATCCGTCAGCTCTGTCGCTCCACAAGGGGGCCACCGTGACCGACACCGCCCACGCGCTCAGCGCGTCCCGCACGCTCTGGGAACTGGTCGCCCGCCGCGCCGACCTCACCCCCGACCGCCCGGTCCTCCTCCAGGACGAGCGGATCCTCACCTTCGGCCGGCTACGCGCGCGTGCCGAACGGGTCGCGGCCGGCCTGTACGACATGGGCGTACGTCCCGGCACGGTCGTCGCATGGCAGCTGCCCACCCGTATCGAGACGGCCCTGCTCTCCTTCGCCCTGGCCCGCCTGGGCGCCGTACAGTCGCCCGTCATCCCCTTCTACCGCGATCGCGAGGTCGGTTTCGCCCTCCGGGAGTCGAAGGCGGAGTTCTTCGCGGTACCCGGCGTCTGGCGCGGCTTCGACCACACGGAGATGGCCCGGCGGCTCGGCGCCAAGGGGCTCTTCGAGGCGTACGACGACCTCCCGGACGGCGACCCGGCCGTCCTCCCCGCCCCACCCACCGACGGCACCTCCGTACGGTGGATCTACTGGACCTCGGGGACCACCTCAGACCCCAAGGGCGTTCTGCACACGGACCGTTCGCTGATCGCGGGCGGCTCCTGCCTCGCGCACGCGCTGCGCCTCACGGCCGACGACGTCGGGTCGATGGCCTTCCCGTACGCGCACATCGCGGGCCCGGACTACACCGTGATGCTGCTGCTGTACGGCTTCCCGGCGGTGATGTTCGAGCAGTTCGCGCTGCCGGACGCGCTGGAGGGCTACCGCCGGCACGGGGTGACGGTGGCGGGCGGTTCGACGGCGTTCTACTCGATGTTCCTGACCGAGCAGCGCAAGCAACCCGGTGTCCCCGTGATTCCCTCGCTGCGACTGCTCGCCGGCGGCGGGGCCCCCAAGCCGCCGGAGGTCTACCACGCGGTCGTACGGGAGCTGGGCGTGCAGCTGACACACGGGTACGGCATGACCGAGGTACCGATGATCACCATGGGGGCGCCGGACGACACCGTGGAGAACCTGGCGACGACCGAGGGGCGGCCGCCGGAGGGGATGTCCGTGCGGATCGTGGACGGGGAGGTGCGGCTGAAGGGCGAGGCGGTGTGCCAGGGGTACCTGGACCCGGCGCAGACGGCGGAGGCCTTCGACGAGGCGGGCTACCTGCGCACAGGTGATCTCGGCCATCTCACCGGGAGCGGCCACCTCGTGCTCACCGGACGGCTCAAGGACGTGATCATCCGCAAGGGCGAGAACATCTCGGCGAAGGAGATCGAGGACCTGCTGGCCGCGCATCCGGCCGTGGGTGACGTGGCGGTGATAGGGCTGCCGGACGCCGAGCGCGGGGAACGCGTGTGTGCCGTGGTGGAACAGCCCGAAGGCGCCGAGGTGTTGAACCTGGACACCGTGACCGGCTATCTGCGCGCGGCAGGGCTGTCTCCGCACAAGCTGCCGGAGCAGCTGGAGGTCGTGGACGCCCTTCCGCGCAACGAGACCCTGCGCAAGGTCCTGAAGTACAGACTCAGGGAGCGCTACTCGGGGACGGTGAAGTAACGCGCGAAGGCGGGCACGATCTCGGCCTCGCCGACCTTGCCGTCGCCGTCGGTGTCCAGAGTGGCCGCGGCGGCCCGCGCGATGTCCTCGCCGACGCCCAGGATGCGCAGCACGCGCGCGGTGTCCTCGACGGTGGCGCGTCCGTCGCCGTCCTGGTCGGCGACGGCGATCGCCGCGTGCAGGAAGGGGCGGGCGATCTCGGCGAAGCGGTCCGGGTTGTCACGCAGCCGCTTGAGCGCGCCGTTCACGAACTCGTCGCGGGTGATGCGCTGGTCGCCGTCCCGGTCGGCGATGCCCGCCATGCCCTGCCAGAACGCCTCCGCGCCGACGTACAGCGCCTGCCCCTTGTCGGAACGTGCCGCCGTACCGAACTCCGTGAGCAGCGCCTTGGCCGCCGTGTTGAAGTCCTCGCGGTCGATGTAGCCGTTGCCGTCCTGGTCGAAGGTGGCGAACCGGTCGGCGATCCTGCGCTCGTACTCGCTGCTGACCATGTCTTTTCGGGCCGCCTCACATCACATCGGGTGCATCTCGCACGGAGCGTACGACGCGAGCGGCGCCCCGGGGGCCGGAAGGCGGCGCTTGTGCCAAGACCGGGAGAATTTCGGGACAACGACGTGGCAGTCGGGGTGCCCCAGGTCACAGCCGTGCGGACAGAGTGCTTACGGGTGTACGGGCTCGGTGTACGGGCTCAGGCGGACAGTGGTCCCGCCTCCTCGTCGGTCGCCGAGTCCCGGTCCGGGTGGACCTCGAACAGGCGTCGGACGCCGAGCGCACCGAGGACGCGGTTGACGTGGGAGCCTTCGGCGGCGCCCTCGGCCGGGAGGATCAGCCGCAGCTCGCCCCGGCAGGATCGGATCAGGCGGCGGGAGGCGATGAGGACGCCGACACCGCTGGAATCGCAGAAGTAGACCTCGGAGAGGTCGAGGACGAGACTGTGGCGGCCCTCGGCCACCGCGTCGTGCACCCGGGCGCGGAGCACCGGCGAGGTCACCAGGTCCAGTTCGCCCGACACACTGATCACAGTCCAGTCGCCCTGCTCGTCGCCGGTCACATTGAACGCCACCACCATGCCCTTCATTCGCCGGAAAGCAAACGGAAGCCTTTCCTACGCTTCCTAGCAGCGTGGCTGCCCAGCGGCAGTTCCCTGAAACACAGACCGAGAAACGGAAACGGTTCGAAAGAGGCTTGTTTTAGTCGACTTCGATCCTGTTCGATCGAGTCTGATCACCTAGCGAACGGGTAGGGGAAGGTCCACTACCACCTGAGGCCCCTCGGGGGGCGCGCATTGGAACAAAGGGGCGTGCGCTGCCGGAGGTGCCGACTACATTCGAGGAGACGGTCGGCGCAGGCTTGACCCGGACACTTCCAGGCGTGAGGGGGCCGCATGGCGAAGAAGGACGCACCGCCCCGCTGGGACCGCAAGATGCAGCAGCGGCTCGCACGCGGTGAGGCGGCCGCCCTAGGCGAGCTCTACGACCGTTTCGCTTCACTCGTGCACGGCCTCGCCCACCGCGTGCTCGGAGACGAGCACGCGGCCGACGGCATCACCCGGGACGTCTTCGTCCACGTCTGGCAGCACCCCGAGTCCTACGACCCCAAACAGGGCCCGCTGCGCTCCTGGGTCGCCGGCCTGACCCACCGCCTGGCCGTGCAGCGGCTGCGCGCCACTGAGACCGCCGCGCTCACCCGGGCCGGCGAGGGCTCCGCCGAGGAGCTGGAGCGCAAGGTGCGCCACGCCTCGGTGGCCGCCCGCGCCGACTACATCGTCCAGTCCATGCCCACCCCGCTGCGGGCCGCCCTGGAGCTGGCCTACTTCCAGCGCCGCGACTACCGCCAGGCGGCCGCCGACCTCAGCATCACCGAGGACGAGGCCCGCCGCCGCCTCCGCCTGGGCCTCCAGCTCCTGTCCACGGCCCACGACACCGGAGCCCCCGGGGCTCCGCCGGGATACGGGGGCGCGGCATGAGCGGAACAGGCGACTTCGCCGAGAGCCCCGGAGACAGCGGGAACACGGACGGCCTCGGGTACGGAGACAGCGACACGGGCACCGGCGACCCGGGCGGCTCCGACAGCCCCGGTGCGGACGGGTCCGGGAACGACGGCCCGAGCGGCACGGGCCAGGGTCCGGGAGGCACCGGAGACGCCCCCGGCGCCGGGGGAACGGACGGCCCGAGCGGTCCCGGTGACGGCCACGGCGACGGCACCGACCCCGGCCACCCGCCCCGCATACCCCTCCCCCGCGCCTCCGTCGAGGACACCGGCCTGCCGCTGCCCGCGCTGGACGAGCCGGCCCCGCCCGCTCCCCTGGTCCTGGAACACCGCGTACTGAAGTCGCTGCTCGGGGCGTGGGCGCTGGCCGCGTGTTCCGCGGAGGAGACGGCCGCCGTGGAGGACCACCTCGGCGTCTGCGGCGCCTGCGCCGACGAGGCGCTGCGGCTGCGTGGCGCGGTGGGCCTGCTCCAGCGGCCGGAGAGCCTCGACCTGGACCCGGGCCTGCGCACCCGTGTCCTCGACGGCTGCCTCGACCGGCGCCCGCCCCGCATCCCGATTCCCGACTGGGCCACGCCGTACGACGCCGAGACCGCCCGTCTCGACGCCCTGCTGCAGGACTTCGGCGACTCCGAGTGGCACGCCCCGGTCAGGCTGCGCTGGTTCGACGCCGACGAGGCCACGAGCCGCCGTACGACGGTCGCGGGGGTCATAGCCCACCTGATGTCGGTCGACGGCCTGGTCGCGGTCGCCCTGGGCCTGGACGACCCGTTGGGCGAGGCCCTCGCGGACGTGCCCACGCCGTCGGGCCGCACCGAGGCGTTCTGGCGCGCCTCGCACTTCCCGCCGACCCGCTCGGTCCGTACCCCCTGGCGCGAGCAGAGCCACGACCTCGTCCGCACGGTGTCCTTCACCGGCGGCACCGCGGGCAGACTCGAGGTGACCTACGGCGACTTCACGCTCCCCCTCCATGACGCGATGCTGGACCGCGCCTTCGAGTGCTGGGTCCACGCCGAGGACATCGCTGAGGCGGTCGACTACCCCTACAACCCCCCGTCCCCCCGCCACCTCAACCGCATGATCGACCTGGCGGCGCGGATGCTGCCCGCGGTGCTGGCGGAACGGCGGCAGAAGGGGTTGACGTCACCGACCCACGGCCGGCATCTCGTGAGCGCCGGGGGTCCTGGCCGCACCCTGCGTCTGGAGATCGAGGGGCTGGGCGGCGGCGAATGGCTGATCCCGCTCGACTCCCCGGCCGCGGTGGGTTCGGCGGAGCACGAGGTGGCGCACGTGGCGCTGGACGGCGTGGAGTTCTGCCGGCTGGCGGCCGGCCATGTGTCTCCTGCGGAGGCTGCGGCGGGGCAGGTGGGTGATCGTGAGGCGATCAGGGATGTGCTGTTCGCCGCGGCGAGCTTGAGCCGGATGTAGGGGCGGGTTGCGGTTCGTCGGGCGCTGCGGGTGAGTGGGGGCTGGTCGCGCAGTTCCCCGCGCCCCTGAAGACACGTTCACTGCACGTACTCAAGGGGCGCGGGGAACTGCGCGAGCAACCACAGACGACCCGCAGCCGCCCGCCGACAGACAGCCCCGAGCTCCTAGGCGAACTAGGCGAACACGACCGTCCGCCGACCGTTCAAGAGAATCCGCCGCTCCGCATGCCACTTCACGGCCCGCGCCAGCGCCTGGCACTCCACGTCCCGCCCGATCGCGACGAGCTGGTCCGGAGTGACGCCGTGCCCCACCCGCTCGACCTCCTGCTCGATGATCGGCCCCTCGTCGAGGTCCGCGGTCACATAGTGCGCGGTGGCCCCGATCAGCTTGACCCCCCGCGCATGCGCCTGGTGATACGGCTTCGCGCCCTTGAAGCTCGGCAGGAACGAGTGGTGGATGTTGATGATCCGGCCGCTGAGCTGCTTGCACAGGTCGTCGGAGAGCACCTGCATGTACCGGGCGAGCACGACGAGTTCGACGTCCTGCTCCCGCACCAGCTCGAGCAGCCGCGCCTCCGCCTCGGCCTTGTTCTCCCGCGTCACCGGAATGTGGTGGAAGGGAACGTTGTACGACCCCACGAGCTCCGCGAAGTCGGTGTGGTTGGAGACCACGGCGGCGATCTCGACCGGCAGCGCACCGATGCTGGCGCGGAACAGCAGGTCGTTCAGGCAGTGCCCGAACTTGCTGACCATCAGCACGACCCGCATCTTGTCCTCGGCCCGGTTGATCTGCCAGTCCATGTGGAAGGAGTCACCGATCGCCGCGAACGAGGCCCGCAGCTTGTCCACCGTCACCGGAGCCTCGGCCGAGAAGTGGACGCGCATGAAGAACAGACCCGTGTCGTGGTCGCCGAACTGCTGGCTGTCCTCGATGTTGCAGCCGGTCATGAAGAGGTAGCTCGACACGGCGTGCACGATGCCCTGCTTGTCAGGGCAGGACAGGGTCAGGACGTACTGATCGGCGGGGGCGGACTGCTCGTTCATGCAGGACAGGGTCGCATACGGACCGGTGCGGCAGACACCGTGTCCGTCACGCGGACCGGGTCATGATCTGCAGCACCTGGAGCGTGCGCGGCGGCGCGTCGGGGTCCTCCCCGTCCGCCGTCGCCATCCGCACGTGCGCGTCCCGCGCCGCCCGCACCGCGTCCGGCCACCCCGGGTTCTCCATGTACACGGAGACGGGGGCGTCCGGCCCGACCTGGTGCATGATCCGCAGCACCCGCAGCACGGCGGTGTCGACGAGGGCCGCCTCCTGGGAGTCCCGGAAGATCGTGCCGACGTATTTCTCGGCTGACCAGTTGTCGAGCCAGGTGTCCTCGACGAGGCGGTACACCGCGTCGGTGACGTCCCCGTACCCCTCGACGCCGGCCAGCCAGACGTTCTGCTGGAACCCGGGGTCGGAGAGCATGTGCAGCGCCGAGCGCACATTGCTGCGCCAGCGCCACCACGGCATGTCGTTCTGAGGCATGCCGCCCATGGTGGAGGAGCGACGGCCGCGACGGGAAGAGTTCTCCGAACCTTGCACGGTCATCGATCGTACGTTCTTCCCCCATACGTGCCTCACAGGCCCTCGCTGTTCACCTTTACGTCACCTTGCATTGACCGAGGGTCACATCCGAGTTGGCGATGTGACGGAAGCGTGTGTGCCCATGACCGGCAGGCGACGCATCCGCAGCACCTCCCACTCACAGCACCACCGGCCCGTCAGAGCCACCGTCCTCGCGGCGGGGGCACTGGTGGCGTGTGCCTCCCTCGCCGCCGGTTGCGGGGTCGTCCCCGGTACCGCGGGGGGTTCCGGGGGCGGCCCGATCAAGGTCATGACCTGGGCCCCGTCGGACACCGAGGCGACCAACAAGCCGGGCATGCCCGCCTTCGCCCAGGCCTACGCCCGCTGGATCAACTCCAAGGGCGGCATCAACGGCCGCAAGCTCACCGTCCTGACCTGCAACGAACACAACGACGCCGTGTCCGCGGCGAAGTGCGCCCGGCGCGCGGTCAAGGAGAACGTCGTCGCGGTCGTCGGCTCCTACAGCCAGTACGGCGACTCCTTCTTCCCGCCGCTGGAAGGCGCGGGCATCCCCTACATCGGCGGCTACGGCGTCACCAACGACGAGTTCACCAGCCCGCTGTCCTACCCCGTCAACGGCGGCCAGCCCACCCTGCTGGCCGGCCTCGGCAAGGAGCTCGCCGCGGACTGCGGCAACGTCAGCCTCGTACGGCCCGACACCATCGCGGGCGACGAGCTGCCCGTACTGCTGGACTCCGGACTGACCACCGGCGGGCACCGGCCCGCGAACGACGTGCGGGCGGCGGACGACGCCAGCGAGTACTCGGCCCAGTCGACGAAGGCGCTCACCGGCTCGACGTCCGGCGCCCCGGTGGCCGGTTCGAAGAAGGGATGTGTGGTGCCCGCTCTCGGCGATCGCACCAGCACCTTCATGGACTCCTTCCGGCGCGCCCGCGAGGGCTACCCGGCCGTGCGCACCGCCATGGCGATGGGCAGCGTCGACCAGACGGTGATCGACGCGTCCGGCGGGGCGTCGGGGCCCTACGAGGGGTCGTACATCACCGGCTGGTACCCGGTGGAGAGCGACGCCCGCTGGGACGCGATGAAGAAGGTCATCAACGCGGAGGCCTTCGGCGACAACCGCATCGACTCGGCGGACGCGGGGGTGCAGACCACGTGGATCGCCTACACGGTGTTCAAGAAGGTCGTCGAGTCGCTGGGGAGCGGCGAGGTGTCCGCCGACAGCGTGCGCGGCGCCCTCAACGACGGCCTCAGGATCCCGACCGGCGGTCTGACGCCGACCCTGCGGTGGACCACCCGGGACACCTGGAGCTCGGCCGACGACCTCGCCTCGGTCGGCTTCCCGCGCATGGTGAACGCCCATGTGACGTTCCAGGTGGTGCGCCAGGGACAGCTCGTGGCGGCACGCAAGGGCTTCACCGACGTGACCAGGACACTGCAGAACGCGGACGTCAACTGACCCGCGGGGGGCGCCGGTACGCCCCCCGCGGACCACTCACAGCTGGGTGGCGGTGCGCTCGGTCAGGCTGTACTTCTTGGCGATCGCGTTCCACAGCCGGGCCGCCTTGGCCTTCTGGCTGCTGGCGGTGCCGCTGTCCCGGTTGCCTGCCTGGGTCTGGCCCGTGGTGCGGGCCTGGCCCTTCTTGCAGCCCTTCTTGCCGGCCGCCTGGTCGGCCCAGGCCGCGTAGTGGTTGTCGGCGGCCGCGGACGCCTGCCATGCCTTGGTGAGGGCTTCGGTCAGCTCCGCGTGGCCCGTCAGCTGGTCGACGGGCAGGGCCTTGAGCCGGGTCACCAGGCCGGTGCGCTGGGCCGCCGCGTCCCGCAGGTCGGTTGCCGCCTGGCCGAGGTTCTTGCAGGACTTCACGTTCGCCACCGCGCTGATCACCGAGGAACGGCTGTTGCCGCTGTCGGCGAGCAGCTTGTCCAGCTCGACGGCCTGCGCCTTCGCCGGGTCGGCCGCCGGCGACGAGGATCCGCCGCTCGCGGGGGCCGTCGCCGACACGGTCTGGTTCTTGTCCCCGCCGTCGCCGCCCCCGCCCCCGGCGAGCAGCGCGCCCGCGCCGATGCCGAGCACGACTATGCCGATGCCCACGGCGGCTATGACCGGCACCCGCGATCGCTTGCCGCCGCCTCGGTCGCCGTCGTCATAGGGGTCACCGCCGGGCGGCCCGTACGGAGGCTGGGCACCGTACGACGGCTGCTGGGCGCCGTACGGGGGCTGCGAGGCCCCGTACGCGGGTTGCTGGGCCCCGTACGCGGGCGGTACGGCCTCGGGCTGGGCGAACCGTGGCATCTGCTGTGTGGACGAGGCCCCACCGTCACCGCCCGGGCCGGTGCGGAAGAGGTTGTCGAAGTCGGAGGGCGGCTGCCGTTCCCCTCCGTAGGGCACGCCGGGGCCCTGTCCGGGCACGGGCGCGATGTACTGCGTGGCCTCGGCGTCGGGGCCGGTGGGCGCGCCGTAGGGGGCCTGCTGGTGCTGACCCGGGAACCGTGCCGCCTCGGCGGACACCTCGGGCGGGAGCGCGCCGGGGCGGACGGGCGGGAGGTACTGGGTGGCCCCCTCGTGGGGGGCGGGGCCTGCCGCGACCGGCGGGATGAACTGGGTGGCGCCTTCGTCGGCGGGCGGCAGGGGCGCGGAGGCGGCTGTGCCGGGGGCCGACGGGAGGGGCCGGCCCACGGGCGGCAGGTAGTAGGAGGTCGGCTCGTCGGAGTGGTAGCCCGGCGTGGCCTGCTGCTGCGGTGCGCCGGTCCCGGGAGCCTCGTAGGGCGCGACCTGGCCCTGCTGCGGGGGCAGGGGCTGGGACTGGGGCTGCGGGGCGGGTTGGCCGACCGGCGGCAGGTAGTACGAGGTCGGCTCGTTGGTGTCATACCCCGGCGCGGGCATCGGCTGGGCCTGCGGCTGCGAGTGCGACTGGGGCGGTGTGCCACCGGGCTGCTGGGGCGTGCCCCAGGTCTGGGTGGGCGGCTGCGGCCAGTCCTGGGCCTGCGGCTGTGCCTGGTTCTGCTGCTGTGCCTGGTTCTGCTCCTGGCCGGGGCCCCATGGGTTGCCCCATGCCTGGGCGCCGGGCGGCTGGCCGTAGCCCGCGTCGGCGGCCTGCGCGGGGCCGCCCTGCTGCGGGGGGCCGCCGTAACCGCCCTGCTCGGGGGGTCCGTATCCGGGCTGCGGACCGCCGTGGCCACCCGTCTGTCCCGGCAGCAGGGGTTCCCCGCCGTCGGAGGGCAGCACGATGCCTTCGCGCGCTTCGCGCGCCGAGGGCTGCTCGCCCTGTCCACTCTGCGTCACCGGGACTCCTACTTATGGGGGAACTTCGGAATCGTCGGCTCACGCTACCGGGTCCTCCGAGCCCGGTGCCACGTAGCACAGGACGTGACCTGCGCCCCTGTGACCGCAGTAACAGATCCCGGGAGATCGGGTGACGATTCCGGGCTCACATCCGCTGTACATGTCCTCCTTTACGCGGCCGCCTGAAGATCCAGTCGGGCCCCGAACTCCCTTACGACTGCCTCGTCCCGGAACGGATCCAGACGCTGCTGGAAGTCGTCGAGGTACTCCGCACCCCGGTTGGAGCGGACGGTCTCCAGCAACTCCACGGCCTTCAGACCCGTGTTGCAGGCCTGCTCGATCTCACGCTGCTGCACCTGCGCGGAGGCGAGCAGGACCAGGCCGATGGCCCGGCGGCGCGCCTTGTTCTCGGGGAGCCCGTCGAGGGACTCCTGCGCGCACCGCGCCGCCGCGTCGGCCTGGCCGAGGTCACGGTGGCAGTGGGCCAACTCGTCGGCCAGATAGGCCTCGTCGAAGTGCGCGATCCACGCGGGGTCGTCGCCGGAAGAGGGGTCCGCCGCCTCCAGGGCGTGCACGGCCCGTCCGGACGCCGCCTGGGTGGCCCGCGCGTCGCCCATGAGCGCGTGCCCACGCGCCTCGGCCGCGTGGAACATCGCCTCCGCGCGCGGTGTCACCCGCCCTCGCGCCCCTTCCTGCGCCGCCCGCGCCAACTGGGCGATCTCCCGGGGGTTCCCGAGTTGCGCGGCGAGGTGGCTCATGGACGCGGCGAGCACATAGCCGCCGTATCCGCGATCGCCCGCCGCCTGCGCGAGCCGCAGCGCCTGGATGTAGTACCGCTGGGCCAGGCCCGGCTGCCCGGTGTCGATCGCCATGTACCCGGCGAGCTCGGTCAACCGCGCCACCGCCGCGAACAGTTCCCTCCCGGTCGCCTCCCGGTACGACCCCGCGAGCAGCCCGGAGACCACGCTGTTGAGGTAGTGCACGACGACCGGGCGCACATGCCCGCTGCCGTACTGGTGGTCGAGGTCGACGAGCGCCTGGGTCATCGCGCGCACGGCCGCCACGTCGGACTGGCCCACGCGCGGGCCCGCCTGGCGCGCCACCTGCGAGTCGGGCGAGGAGATCAGCCAGTCGCGGCTCGGCTCGACCAGCGCGGACGCGGCGACCGAGGAGCCGGACAGGAAGTCCCGGCGGCCCACGTCGCTGCGCCACAGCTCACACACCTGCTCGATGGCGCCCAGTACCGTCGGCGAGAACTGGAGCCCGACGCCGGAGGCGAGGTTCTTGCCGTTGGCCATGCCGATCTCGTCGATCGTGACCGTACGGCCGAGTTTGCGCCCGAGGGCCTCCGCGATGATCGCGGGCGCCCGGCCCCGCGGTTGCTGTCCGCGCAGCCAACGGGCCACGGACGTCTTGTCGTAGCGCAGGTCGAGGCCGTGCTCGGCACCGCACATGTTGACCCGGCGGGCGAGCCCGGCGTTCGAGCACCCCGCCTCCTGGATGAGCGCCTGCAGCCGTTCGTTCGGCTGCCGCGCGACGAGAGGCCTTGCGGCCATGGCGTACCCCCTGTGGCTGCGGTGCCTGCCCACGCACCGAGTTGACGTGTCTTCCACCGAAAAGTTCCGGCCGTGAAGATCAATGCCCCGCCAACGTGTCGAAAATGCGAGGCATGCGAGGATTGCCGGGGTAAAGACTCGTACCGACCCCACTCGTGGTTACCCAGCTCACGCCGAGGTTCCTCCTCTGCGCCCCCACCCGTGCATCCATGCGCCCCGGAGACGGAATCGATGCGCTTCCCCCGCGCGCGCAGGTCCTGGCCTGGCCGTAACCCGAGGTGGGTGCGGGAGTTGTGCTCTGCGTGGAAGAGACGATCGCGGGTACCGAAGCCGCCCAGATTCCGAAGCAGCGCGGCGAATCGCTGCTGGAGACAGCCGTACGATACGCCGAGGAGCGCCACTGGGACGTCTTCCCCGGCACCTGGCTGGAAGCCGTCGGCGGGGTGCAGCGGTGCTCCTGCGGTGACACCGCGTGCGCCGCGCCCGGGGCACATCCCGCTCGGGAGGACTGGGCGACGCAGGCCACCGGCAGTGCGACGGTCGCGCGCCGGATGTGGCAGAAGCAGCCGACGGCGTCCATCCTGTTGCCGACCGGGCGGACCTTCGACGCGATCTCCGTCGCCGAGACGGCAGGGTTTCTCGCGCTGGCGCGTATGGAGCGCATGGAGTTGACGCTGGGCCCCGTCACGCTGACGCCCGATCGTCGGATGCACTTCTTCGTGTTGCCGGGGGCGTCCGTGAAGGCGCCGGAACTGGTACGGCAGCTCGGCTGGACCCCGTCCTCACTCGATCTGGTCGCGCTGGGCGAGGGGGCCTATGTGGCGGCTCCCCCTACGCGGTACGGGTCGTCCGGTGCCGTGCAGTGGGCCTGCCGTCCGACGCCCGCGAACCGCTGGCTGCCGGACGCCGAGGAGTTGATCTCGCCACTTGCCTATGCGTGCGGCAGGGATCGGTGACGGGGTCGGTTCTCCGCGCCCCTAGGGTTGGCGTTCATGACGTCGGCTGTGAGTGTGCGTGGGCTCTGGAAGCGGTTCGGGCAGCAGGTTGCCGTTGCCGGCATCGATCTGGAGCTGCCCGCGGGCAAGTTCATCGGTCTTGTCGGTCCGAACGGGGCCGGGAAGACCACCACCCTCTCCATGGTGACCGGGCTGCTGCGGCCCGATCAGGGGTCTGTCTCCGTGGTCGGGCACGACGTGTGGCGGGATCCCGTCGAGGTGAAGTCCCGGATCGGTGTCCTGCCCGAGGGGCTGCGGCTGTTCGAGCGGCTCTCGGGGCGTGAACTGCTCGCGTATTCCGGGCGGTTGCGGGGGCTGCCCGGAGTGGAGGTCGACCGGCGGGCCGCTCAGCTGCTCGATGTGCTCGATCTGGCGGGGGCCCAGCACAAGCTGGTCGTCGACTACTCGACCGGGATGCGGAAGAAGATCGGGCTCGCCGCGGCCCTGCTCCACAACCCCGAAGTGCTGTTCCTCGACGAGCCCTTCGAGGGTGTCGACCCCGTCTCCGCGCAGACCATCCGGGGCGTCCTTGAGCGGTACACCGCCTCCGGCGCCACCGTCGTCTTCTCCTCGCATGTGATGGAGCTCGTGGAGTCCCTGTGCGACTGGGTGGCCGTCATGGCCGCCGGTCACATCCGCGCCCACGGACCGCTCGACGAGGTGCGCGGCGCCGCGCCCTCACTGCAGCGCGCGTTCCTCGAACTCGTGGGCGCACAGGGGCAGGACGCCGGCGCGAACCTCGACTGGCTGGGCGGCGGGGCCCGGTGACCGCGGACATCACCCCGGTCGTCGTACGGCTGAAGCTGTCGCTGCTCAGGAACGGACTGCGCCAGTCCGGCGGGCGGCGCGCCGCCTACATCGCCTCGGCCGTGGCCGTGCTGCTCTTCTCAGTCCTTCAGCTGCTCGGCCTCATCGCCCTGCGCGGCGAAGAGCACGCCGCCTCCGTCGTCGTCCCGCTGGTCGCCGTCCTGGCCCTCGGCTGGGCGGTGATGCCGCTGTTCTTCCCCGGCGGCGACGAGACCCTCGACCCCACCCGCCTGGTGATGCTGCCGCTGCGGCCCCGGCCCCTGGTGCGGGCCCTCCTGGTGGCCTCGCTGGTCGGCATCGGGCCGGTGTTCACGCTGTGCATGCTCGTCGGGTCCGTCGTCTCGGTCGCGCACGGCGGGACGGCGTACGTCTTCTCGGTTCTCGGTGTCGTGCTCGCGCTGCTGGTCTGCGTGGCACTCGCGCGGGCCGTCGCCGTCGCCAACATCCGGCTGCTGACCAGCCGCAAGGGCCGCGATCTCGCGGTGCTGAGCGGACTGGTCATCGCCGTCGGCGCGCAGGTCGTGAACTTCGGGGCGCAGCGGCTCGGTTCGGGCGGCCTGGGGCAGCTGGACGGTCCCGCGGGGGTGCTGAAGTGGGTGCCGCCCGCGTCGGCGATCGGGGCGGTCGACTCGGCGAGCGAGGGGTCGTACGGGGTCGCCGTTCTGCAACTCGCTCTGTCCGCACTGGCCTTGGCGGGTCTGCTCGCCCTCTGGTCCCGTCATCTGACCCGGCTGATGACCTCCCCCGACGGCTCCACCCTTCCCTCCGCCGAGGGGGCCGCCCGTGAGCGGAACTCGACGGGACTCGCCCGGCTGCTGCCTTCCGGGCGCACCGGCACCGTCATGGAACGCAGTCTTCGCTATGTGTGGCGCGACCCCAAGACCAAGGCCGCGTGGGTGACGTCGCTGGCCATCGGGCTGATCGTGCCGGTGTTCAACGCGGTGCAGGGCACGGGGTCCATCTACTTCGCGTGCTTCGCCGCGGGCATGCTCGGCGTGCAGATGTACAACCAGTTCGGGCAGGACACCTCCGCGTTCTGGATGGTCGCGCTGACGATCTCCTCGACGCGGGACGCCTACGTCGAACTACGCGCGCGTGCGCTGGCGTTGCTGGTGATCACCCTGCCGTACGCCACCCTCGTCACCGTCGTCACGACCGCACTGATCGGTGACTGGCCGAAGCTGCCCGAGGTGCTCGGTGTGTCCTTCGCGCTGCTCGGGGCGATGCTGGCGACCGGGGCGTGGACGTCGGCACGCTTCCCGTACTCGATTCCGCAGGAGGGCTACAAGAACGTGGCCCCGGGCCAGTCCGGCCTCGCCGCTTCCGCCGTAGTCGGCGGCATGGTCTCGGCCGCCCTGCTGTGCGCCCCCGTGATCGCCCTGACGATCTGGGCCAACCTCAGCGCGGGCGGCCACGAGTGGAGCTGGGTGCTGCTGCCGGTCGGCGCGGTGTACGGAACCGCCATAACCCTGGCGGGACTTCGGCTGGCGGCCCCCCGCACGGCCCGTCAGCTGCCGGAGATCCTGACGGCGGTCAGCAAGGGCTGACACAGGACTGCGATGCCCGTGTTCGAATGTCGGACCCGCCGCCTAGAGTGAACCGAGCGACTCCTGTGAGGTGTGAACCAGGAAGGTCGCGCAGGGGATCAGGGGTGAGGGGGCTTTTGGGATGAACGGTGTTCGAAGATTCGCCGGGGTGGGGCTGTGCGGGGCGGTACTCGCCGCGTCCGTGCTTCTCGCGCCCCCGGCCACGGCAGTTCCGACAGCGGATGGCACAGGGAAGATCACCTCTCGGCCGGGCGGGCACGGCGTCGAGTTGGGCAACGGCGACCGGGTGGACCTCGTCGGCGGCCGAAACCTCCGTGTCACCGCGGCGGACAGGGCGGAACGGACCCGCTACGCGGTCGCGTCCCTCGACGGCACGGTGTCGGTGCGGCCGAGCGCCGAGCACGCGGCGGACCGGGAGCCGGCGAGCCTCGCGCTGAAGCCTGCGCCCGCCGCCGCGACGACGACGGCCGCCGCCTCGACGTACTCCGTCAAGCTGACGATCACTCACGCGGACGTCGTGAGCAAGCTGTTCTACGTCTGGAACCGCAGGACCTGGACGTCGTACGCGGTGAACAGCGACGCGTCCGGGCCGACGTCGAGCGTGAAGCTGCCGCCGGGCGACTACTTCTCGGTGGCGCTGCACTCCGACTGGCGCCGGCCGAGCTATCTGCTGGCCCAGTCCTTCACGGTCGGCTCGGCCGCCAGGACGGTGAGTTTCGACGAGCGGACCGCCAAGGAGACCGGCATCCGCACCGACGACACCACCGCCACCCGGCAGTCCGCGGCGGTCTGGCTGAGCGTGCCGGGCGGTGACCTGGCGGGCTTCGCGGGCTCGGACGACGCCAAGGTGTACGTCACGCCGTTCACCATGCCGGGCGTCTCGCTGCGCATCCACGACGTCCTGGCGAAGAAGGGCTCCTCGGCGAACGTACCGAGCTCCTACCGCTACGACCTCACCCACAGCTTCACCAACACCGTGCCCGCCTCGCCGGTCAAGACCGTCACCAGGGCGTCCCTGGCCAGGACCGTCACCCAGGTCCGCGCCCCGGGCACCCGGACCACCGCCTTCCTCCAGACCGTCCCGGACTTCGGCGAGTGGACCGGCGTCTACGTCGGCGCCGCGGTGCCGGCGGCCGGTCCGGTCACCGAGTACGTCACGCCGGGCGTCGAGTACAGCCGGATCCTGGACTACGGCACCTTCGAGCAGTACCTGAACCTGGCCGACCGGACGCTGTCCGCGGGCAGCAGCACGGGCGAGACGCTGGGCGCGGCCCCGTTCCAGTCGGTGCACGGGGTGGGCACCGGCTCCCAGCTCTACAACGGCAGGCTCTACCTGACCGAGGGGAGCGCCTTCGGTGACGCCGACGGCCACCAGGGGTACGACAGCCGCGCGCTGTCCGCGTACAAGGTGACGGGTGAGGACGGCGTCGTCTACGCCGACGGTTCCGGCATCGACTCGTCCCACTCGCTGAGTTCCTCGGCGCTGCCGGCGAAGGAGCAGTCGTACACCCTCCGGCAGACCCTGCACCGCCGGGTGCCGTACGCGCGGCTGGCGACGGACCTGAGCGACGAGTGGACGTTCCGCTCCAGCAGCACCTCCACGGGCACCTCGAACCGTGAACTGCCGCTGATCGACGCCCAGGTGAAGGTCTCGGACCTCGACGCCTCGGGCCGGGCGGCGGCCGGGACCGTACAGGTCTCGGCGACCACGACCACCCGCGGCGTCGACGCGGCCACGGCGAACACCCGGGTCACGGGCCTGTCCGCCTCGACCGACGGCGGCACGACCTGGACCGACCTGCCGCTCGCGGCCGACGGTTCGGCGCCGTACGCCGTCCCGGCCTCGGCCGCCTACGTCACCCTGCGCGTCACCGCCGTCGACGACCGGGGCGGCAGCCTCACCCGCACCCTCGTGCGGGCCTTCGCGGGCCCGGCCAGGCAGGGCGACGAGACGGTCGGCTCGACCCGTATCTCCAAGGTCGTCGTCAACGGCGGCAAGCCGGTCCGGCTCCACGACCAGCCGCTCCAGGAGTTCACGGCGACGTTCACCGCCACCGACCCGTCCGGCATCGCGAGCGGCGACATGTACCTCTACAAGGGGTCCTACGACGCCCCGAGCGCGGTCCTCTACGGCAGTTGGCCCGCGTCCTGCACCAAGGTCGACGCGACGACGGCGACCTGCACGACCCAGTTCGCCTACATCCAGCCGCGCTGGAACTTCGGGCGTAACTCCCTCGCCGGCACCTGGCAGGCGGCCGCCTGGGCCGAGTCCGCCGACGGCAGCGGGCACACCGACCGGCACGCGGTGAAGTCGGTGCCGCTGGTGCGGGACGCGACCCTCACGGTCAACGCCTCGCCCGAGCCCATCGCCAAGAACAAGACCCTCACCGTGACCGGGAAGCTCTCCCGGGCCGACTGGGAGACCCTCGGCGGCTTCCACGGGTACGTGGGCCAGAAGGTCGCGCTCCAGTTCCGCAAGAAGGGCGCGTCCACGTACACGACCGTGAAGACGGTCACGACGAACAGCACGGGGAACCTGAAGACCACGGTCAAGGCGACCGCGGACGGCTACTGGCGCTACTCCTTCGCGGGCAGCGTCACCACCGCGAGCGCCACGGCCGGCGGTGACTACGTCGACGTGCGCTGACCGCACCCGGCCCCCGGCGGACCTGGTCCGCCGGGGGCCGGCCGGTCTCCACGACGGACAGCGTCAGTCGGAGTCCTTGGGGGCCAGGTCGCCCAAGCCGTCCAGGAAGGGCTCTATGGCGGCCCGCCAGGCCTCCGGCTGGTCGTAGTGCACGAGGTGGCCGGCGTCGGCGACCTCGGCGTACTCGCCGCGGGGCAGGACGCGGACCATCTCCTGGGCCTCGGCGCGGCCCAGTTCGCCGTCGAGGCCGCGGACGACCAGGGCGGGGCACCTGACCTGGGTCAGCTCCTCCCAGTGGGCGTCGTAGACCCAGGTCTCGCGGGACGACAGCATCTGCTCGGGCTCGAAGACGGGCCGCCAGCCGTCGGGGGACTCGGCCATCACCTCGGCGTAGAACTCGCCGCGTGCCGGGTTGGGCCGCTCCACCCAGGGGTCGTCCTCGCCGAACCACTTGCGTACGTCGGCCAGGGTGGCGAAGGGGACGGGCCAGGCCTTGAACCACTCGCCCCACTCCCGCTGCGAGGCGGCGCCGAGGGCGGAGGCCCGCATGTCGCAGATGATCACTCCGCGGACCAGGTCGGGTCGGCGGGCGGCGAGCTGCCAGGCGGTCAGGGCGCCCATCGCGTGTCCGATGAGGACGACCGGGGCGAGGTCCAGCTGTTCGAGGGCGGCTTCCGCGTCCTCGACATACGCGTCACGGGTGAAGGCGGCCCGAGGGGGCTTGTCGCTCTGGCCGTGCCCGCGCTGGTCGAGCGCGACGGCCCGGTAGCGCTCGGAGAGCCAGCGGGCGGTGGACGCCCAGTGCGAGGCACGGCCCATCAGGCCGTGGAGTAACAGCACCCCGGGTGATCGTTTCTCCGGGGCCTGCGAGGTCTCCCGCGTCGGGTCCGTCGGATCGGTCTTGGGAGGGTCACCGAACTCCCAGGCCGCAAGACGTACGCCGCCCGCCCCGGTCACGTCGATACGCCGCGCCATCGGCACCCCCCTAGCTCCCCTGGCCCCTGTGCCTGTCCTGCCTGCCGCTTCTTCCTTGTCGTACATCTCTGTAGCGCACACCCCCCGCGCCCCGTCACCCCCGGACCATCGAATCTATCGAATGCGGATTCGAAAATCGGGTCCCACGCGATAACACCCCTCGTTCGAGTGACCCCCCTCAAGGAATGATCGCCGCGGCCGAGGGGAGATCTTCAGCGGGAGGCGGACCGCTCGGGGAAATCGGTCCGAGGGGAATGACCCTGAGAGCTCGGGGCTCCGGGTCAGCACAGGGGAGGACCGGCCCCGGCACCGAAAGGCGCCGGGGCCATCCCCATGTCCACGGCACATCCGCCCGCCCCCTCAGGTCATATGCCTCACGCGACAGCCTCGCACGGGAAGCGTCGAAGCGCTCCGATTCCGCACGGTCAATCTCGGATTCGACGTGCCCCCGAAACGCCACAACCGCCTCACAGGTTCCGGGAATCGAGAACCGGTGCCGTCCCCCTCACGGCCGCTCAGCGCTTGGCGACGAAGACGTGCGAGGCGACGTCCGACTCCAGCTCGGCGGCCTCACCACCGCTGCCCACCAGCACCCCGCCGGCCGACTCGGTCACGCTCACCACGGAACCGGGCTGCACACCAGCCCGGCGCAGCGTGTACATCAGCTGCGCGTCCGTCTGGATCGGCTCGCCGATACGGCGTACGACGACCGTCTTTCCGTCGAGACCCGGGTCCAGCTCGGCCAGCGACACCATGCCCTCGTCCAGGAACGGGTGCGGGCCGTCCTTCTCGCCCAGCTCCTCGAGACCCGGGATCGGGTTGCCGTACGGCGACTCGGTGGGGTGGCGCAGCAGCTCCAGCACCCGGCGCTCCACCGCCTCGCTCATCACGTGCTCCCAGCGACACGCCTCCGCGTGGACCTGCTCCCACTCCAGACCGATCACGTCGACGAGCAGGCACTCCGCGAGGCGGTGCTTGCGCATCACACGGGTGGCCAGCCGTCGGCCCTCGTCCGTCAGCTCCAGGTGCCGGTCACTGGCGACGGACACCAGCCCGTCGCGCTCCATCCGAGCCACCGTCTGGCTGACGGTCGGCCCGCTCTGGTCGAGACGCTCGGCGATCCGGGCACGCATGGGGACCACACCTTCCTCCTCCAGCTCGAGGATGGTGCGGAGATACATCTCCGTGGTGTCGATCAGTCCGGACATACGTGCCCCTTGATGAGATCTGCCGGAAGCACGACAGCTTTCCGGCGTGTGCGCTGGCCCTGACGTCAATTCTGCCGGATGCCACTGACAAGCGTGCCGCGCCGTTGAAACCAGGCGGTTACGAGCAGCCGCGCGGCCGTATTGACATCCCACTGGTCCAGACCGCACGGTGATCCGCGACACGGCGACGAAGGGTTGGACGACGCATGGGCGAGACGGGCTCCGCGAGCGACGGCAAGCTGTCCGGACAGTTCTTCGACGCCGCGATCGGACTGCTGCGACGGGTCCGTGACGAGGAGGCCGACTCCGTGTCGGCAGCCGGTGAGCTCCTCGCCGACACCGTCGCCTCCGGAGGCCGCCTCTTCGCCTTCGGCGCCGGGCACTCCTCGCTCGCCGCGCAGGACCTCGTCTACCGGGCAGGCGGACTCGCCCTCATGAACCTCCTCACCGTGCCAGGAGTGGTGGGCGTCGACGTCATGCCGGCCACCCTGGGCTCCGCCCTGGAACGGGTCGACGGCCTCGCGAGCGCCGTCCTGAACTGCTCACCCCTGCGCGCGGGCGACGCCCTGGTGATCATCTCCCTGTCCGGGCGCAACGCGCTGCCCGTGGAGATGGCCCTGACCGCCCGTTCCCTCGGCGTGAAGGTCATCGGCGTCACATCGGTCGCGTACACCACGGCGACGAAGCCCCGCCACAGCTCGGGCACCTTCCTCAAGGACCACTGCGACGTCGTCCTCGACTCCAAGATCGCCCCGGGTGACGCGGAGCTCTCCCTGGACACCATCCCGGCCCCCTTCGCCCCGGCATCCACGGTCGTGACCTCGGCCCTGCTCCAGGCCGTGATGGCGACGGCGGCGGGCGCGCTGGCGGAGCGGGGGATCGAGCCGCCGCTGCTCAGGTCGGGGAACGTGGACGGCGGTCTGGAGTGGAACGAGCGGGTGTTCGAGGAGTACGGGGATCGGATCTTCTACCGGCAGTAGTCCTACGCCCGCCCCACGACCCCGCCCAGATCCAGCGCCGCCGCGATGCGCACCGCCACGTCCTCGGCGTACACCGCGTCGCCCCGCTCGAACTGTCCCCTCCCGGAGCCCCGCAGGAACGTCACGACGCCGAGCGTCCGCCCCCGGCTCCGCAGTACCGCGCACAGGGCGTGCACCACGTCGGAGGGCCACTGGCGGGTCTCGGCCCACTCACGGGCCAGGTCCCCCGACACCGACCCCACACTCGCCCGCACCGAGCCGACCCGGTCCACGCACTGCAGCGCCGGATGCCCCTCCCCGTACCGCACGGGCAGCCCGGCCGCGCCCGACGCCTGCAGACTCGGCCCCGGCGCCCCGGAGGGGGTCGCGGCGACCCGTACGAGACGGACCGGCCCGGTCTCCTCGCCGTCGGCCACCGCGCCCCCGGCCACCCGGTCGATCAGCGCGTGGTCGGCGAATCCGGCGAGGGCGAAGTCCAGATGGACGACGGCGGCCTCGGCCGGGTCCTCGCACTCCGCGGCGGCCCGCGCCGCCCGGTGCAGCTGGTTCGTCCGGAACCTCAGCAGCGAGGCCTCCTGCTCGCTCTGCTTGGCCTCGGTGACGTCCTGGAACAGCCAGGCGACACCCAACGGCACCGGTTCCTCCGCGAGCGGCGAGGACAGCCGCACGAACCCGCAGCGCCAGCAGCGCCGCTTCTCGCCGTCCGGGGTCCGCACCGCCACCCAGATCTCGGCCGGAGCCGGCGGCGCGCCCTCGGCCAGCACATGGGTCAGCGCGCTCTCCAGCTCCTCCACGCCCTGCGCGAGCAGCTCCCCGAGGGGCCGCCCCAGCACCGACGTACGCCCGATGCCCAGCGACCGGGCCGCGTGCGCGTTGACCACGGCGGGCCGCAGATCGGCGTCGACCAGCACGACACCCCACGAGGCGTCCTCGAACAGCGCCTCGCTCAGCGCGATCGACCGCTCCAGATCGATCTGCGTGTGCACCTCGCTGAAGGCGCAGTACACCCCGGCCGGTTTCCCGTCGGGCCCGCGCACGGCCGCGGACTGGGTGCGGACGAGCACCCGGCCGCCGTCCTTGGTCAGCAGCGCGAACTCGTGCACCTGCCGCCCGGGCGCCTGCATGGCGGACATCAGCCGCCCCTCGACCTCCTCGGCGTCCGCCCGCCGTACGGCCCACCCGGCGAACCCGTGCCGGCCCACGGCCTCGGCCGCGGTCCAGCCGAGGATCCGCTCGGCCTCACGATTCCAGTGGGTGACCACACCGTCCGCGTCGAAGGCACAGAGTGCCGCGTCCATGCCGTCCAGCAACGCGGCGAGCAGGTCCGAGCCGCCCGAGCCCTCCGGGCCGTCCGGCCCGGGCCCGTCGGGCCCCAACTCGTCGGTGGTCCCACTACGCCGGGAAGCACTCACCTGGACCCCCTGCCGGCTGCTTCGCTCACTAACAATCATTGAACTCGAACGTGACGCAGCACACACCGGGTTCCCGCAAGATTGAGGGAATCGTTGTACGCCGGAAACCCCCCGGATCCCCTCAGACGGCTCTCCGGTCCGGCTCCAGCCGCAGGTCGATCCACTCGTCGCTCTCGCCGTCCAGCACATACCGGTCGACCTCTACGAACCCGCGTGCCCGTGCGAACCGCGTCCCGTCCCCATTGACGGCCAGCACGCATGTCTCGATCACCTTGGCGCCGAGCTCGCGCGCATGATCAAGACCCTTCTCGTAGAGAGCCGTTCCGAAACCCCGTCCGCGGTGATCGGGCAGTACGCGCGCGATGACGGTCGCCACGGCGTCCTCCCCCTGCGGCGGCCGCACGGTCGAGCAGCCCACCACCACGTCCCCGAGATAGGCGTTCTCCAGCCGGTACCGCCGACCGCGCTCCCGTACGTCCCCGAGCCCCATGGCGGCGGGCGGAACGATCACGTTGTGCACGTGCCGCCACTCCTCGGCCATCTCGTCCCCCACGACGGGTTCGATCCGCAGATCAGTCATGGGCCGCACGCTAGGTGATCGTTCCGGGCGCGTCCATCGCCTTGAAGGACCGTCGATGCCCGTCCTTCGAAAAAGGGGTTGAACCGGAGGGGGGAGTCTTCTTAGGGTGCAGGTACTTCGGAGAGGAGGTGGTTCGGCAGATGTATTCATACCGGACGGAAGAGGTGGCTGCGGGCTAGCGGCCCGTCACCCACCGAGTGCGGTGCCGGACCGGCGTGTACGAGATGCACGCAGCCGGCCAATCCAACGCAGTCACCCGACCCGCGAGCTCGCCGGTAACGTCCGGCCGGCTCCCCCGCCCCAGGGCGGAGGGACCCAGAGCTCGCGGGTCGCCTGCGTTCCGGGGCCCCTTCTCAGGGGCTCAGCCGCTCCACCCGCCAGCTCCCGTCCGGCTCCGCCACGTACCGCAGCCGGTCGTGCAGACGGTTCTCGCGGCCCTGCCAGAACTCCACGGTCTCCGGTGCCACCCGGAAGCCGCCCCAGTGCGGCGGGACCGGGACCTGTTCGCCCTCGGGATAGCGGGCGGCCAGTTCGGCGTAGGCGGTGTCGACCTGCTCGCGGCGCTCGATCACCGAGGACTGCGTGCTGGCCCAGGCGCCGAGCTGGGAGCCGTGCGGGCGGGTGCGGAAGTAGGCGGCGGTCTCGTCGCGGCCGGTGCGGCGCGCGAGGCCGGTGACGATGACCTGGCGGGCCATGGGGTGCCAGGGGAAGAGCAGGCAGACGTACGGGTTCCCGGCGAGGTCCCTGCCCTTGCGGGAGTCGTAGTTCGTGTAGAAGACGAAGCCCTGTTGGTCGAACTGCTTGAGCAGGACCGTGCGGGAGCTGGGGCGCCCCTCGGCGTCCACGGTGGAGACCACCATGGCGTTCGGCTCGAAGAGGTGCGCCTCGGTGGCCGCCTGCTTGAACCAGCGCGCGAACTGTTCGACGGGCGTGGCGGCCAGGTCGGTCTCGGCGAGACCCTCCGCGCGGTACTGCTCGCGCATGGAGGCGGGGTCCGGGAAGACGGCGTGTGCGGCGTCGGTCACGTCGTCATCTTGCCGTACGGATCGCCTCCCCACGGGTTGGTGGCACTGAGTGCCGCTTGCTCTCCCCAAAGGTGGCACTCGGGGATATCGTGGCGTCATCCGTCGTACACATCACGAGGAGCCGCCATGTCCGACCTCGACCCCGGATTCGTACCCGGTCTCGAAGGAGTCGTCGCGTTCGAGACGGAGATCGCCGAACCGGACAAGGAGGGCGGCGCGCTGCGGTACCGGGGCGTCGACATCGAGGATCTGGTCGGCCATGTCTCGTTCGGCAACGTGTGGGGGCTGCTGGTGGACGGCGCCTTCAATCCCGGTCTGCCGCCCGCCGAGCCCTTCCCGATCCCCGTGCACTCCGGGGACATCCGTGTGGACGTCCAGTCGGCGCTCGCCATGCTCGCCCCGGTGTGGGGTCTGAAACCGCTGCTGGACATCGACGCCGAGCAGGCGCGTGCCGACCTCGCCCGGGCGGCCGTGATGGCCCTTTCGTACGTCGCCCAGTCCGCGCGCGGGCAGGGGCTGCCGATGGTGCCGCAGCGGGAGATCGACAAGGCGCAGTCCGTCGTCGAGCGCTTCATGATCCGCTGGCGCGGGGAGCCCGACCCGAAGCACGTGGCCGCCGTGGACGCGTACTGGACGTCCGCCGCGGAGCACGGGATGAACGCGTCCACGTTCACCGCGCGCGTGATCGCCTCCACCGGCGCGGATGTCGCCGCCGCGCTCTCCGGTGCCGTGGGTGCGATGTCCGGGCCGCTGCACGGCGGGGCGCCCTCCCGTGTGCTCGGGATGATCGAGGAGATCGAGCGGACGGGCGACGCGGAGGCCTACGTCAGGCAGGCGCTGGACCGCGGTGAGCGGCTGATGGGGTTCGGGCACCGGGTGTACCGGGCCGAGGATCCCCGCGCGCGCGTGCTGCGGCGTACGGCTCGCGAGCTGGGGGCGCCGCGGTTCGAGATCGCGGAAGCGCTCGAGAAGGCGGCTCTGGCGGAGCTGCACGCGCGACGGCCGGACCGGGTGCTGGCCACCAACGTGGAGTTCTGGGCGGCGATCGTCCTCGACTTCGCGGAGGTGCCGGCGCACATGTTCACGTCGATGTTCACGTGCGCGCGTACGGCCGGGTGGTCGGCGCACATCCTGGAGCAGAAGCGGACGGGGCGGCTGGTGCGGCCGTCCGCGCGGTATGTGGGGCCCGGCTCGAGGAATCCTCAGGACATCGAGGGGTACGGGAGCATCGCCCACTGAGGGGGGTGCCTGTGCGACGCGCCGCACATTGATACAGCCCCGCGCCCCTAAAAGCCTAAAGCAGCGCCTCGTTCAGTAGTGCTGTCCACTGGGTGACCACTCTGTCCCGCCTGGCCTTGTCGTCCGTCAGCAGGTTTGCCAGGCCCAGGCCTCTCGCCATGTCCAGAAGGCCCTGGACCGTCTCGCGGGCGCCTGGCTGTGACTCGTCCGCACCCAGAAGGTCGACCGCGATCCTGTGGGTCTCCCGGCCCACCCGCGCCTCCAACTCCGTCACCCGGGGACGCAACTGCTCCTCGTTGGAGGCGGCGACCCACAGGTGGAGGGCGGCGCGGAACAGCGGGCCCGTGTAGAGGTCGACGAGGGCGGAGATCACCGCGCGCCGGTCGTCCGCCGCGCCCTCGGGGAACAGGGCGCGTAGGGCCGTGGAGCGCTCCTCCGCCACGTATTCCACCGCCGCCGTGAAGAGGTCCTCCCTGGTCGGGAAGTGGTGCTGGGCGGCGCCTCGGGAGACGCCGGCGCGTTCGGCGACGACGGTGACCGTGGAGCCGGCCCAGCCGTGTTCGGCGAGGCAGGCGACGGCCGCTTCGAGGAGGCGCTGCCTGGTGGCCCGGCTGCGGTCCTGCTTCGGCACGCGGTCGGCCCGGTCGCCGATCGTGGTCACACCACCCATGGGGGATCCCGTCGTTCCAGGAAGGCTGTCATGCCCTCGCGCCCGTGCGGTGCGGCGAACAGCCGGGCCGAGAGCGCGGTCAGGTCGGCCGCGTCCCGGTCGAAGGTCTCCAGCACCCTAGCCGTGAGCAGCCGTTTCGTCTCGGCCAAGGCCTCGGGGGCGGCCCGGCGCAGACCGTCCAGGATCGGTTCGAGTACGGCGTCCACGTCGTCGCCCGCCGCCGTCACCAGGCCGATGCGGGCCGCCTCGGCCGCGTCGAAGCGCTCACCGGTGAGGTAGTGGCGGGCGAGGGCGCGGGGGTCGGTGCGGGGCAGCAGGGTCAGCGAGATGACCGCGGGGGCGACTCCGATCCGTACCTCGGTGAAGGCGAAGGTCGACTCCGTGGAGGCCGCGGAGATGTCGCAGGCGGCGAGGAGGCCGAGGCCGCCCGCGCGGACGTGGCCGGTGACGCGCGCGACGACCGGCTTGCCGAGTTCCACGATCTGCCGCAGCAGCCCGACCAGGGCGTACGGGTCCGGCGGGTCCTTCAGGTCGGCGCCCGCCGAGAAGGTGTTGCCGGTGTGGGTGAGGACGATCGCGCGGACGGCGTCGTCCTTGGCGCAGTCGGCCAGAGCGGCGGCCAGCTCCCCCACCAGCGCCGCCGACAGGGCGTTGCGGTTGTGCGGGGAATCGAGGCCGAGGGTCTCGACGCCACGCGCGCGTGTGCGGGCGATCAGTGTCATGTGCGCTCCCTGAGCTGCCGTCGGAGGATCTTGCCGGAGGCGGCCCGGGGCACCCCGGCGATGAAGGTGACCTGGCGGACACGTTTGTAGGGGGCGACCCGCTCGGCGACGTACATCATGACCTCGCTCTCGGAGAGGCCGCTCGCGGTGGGCTGGCGGACGACGAAGGCGTGCGGGACCTCGTTGCCCTGGTCGTTGTAGGTGCCGATGACGGCGGCGTCGGCGATGCCGGGGTGGGTGAGCAGGAGGGCCTCCAGTTCGGCGGGGGCCACCTGGAACCCCTTGTACTTGATGAGCTCCTTGACCCGGTCGACGACGAACAGCCAGCCGTCGGCGTCGACATGGCCGACGTCCCCGGTGTGCAGCCAACCGTCGGCGTCGATCATCGCGGCGGTGTCGTCGGGGCGGCCGAGGTAGCCCTTCATGATCTGCGGGCCGCGGATGAGGATCTCGCCGGGCTCACCGACATCGAGGTCCTTGTCGGGGTCGTCGAGGGAGACGATCCGCATCTCGGTGCCGGCGATGAGTTTGCCGACGGTTCCGGGCGGTGCCTCGCGCATGGCGGACAGGGGGACGACGTGGGTACCGGGCGAGAGTTCCGTCATGCCGTACGCCTGGCCCACGGGCGGGAGGCCGAGCCGGGCCGAACAGGCGGCGGCGAGTCGGGCGTCCAACGGGGCGGCGGCGCTGACGATGTAGCGCAGGGACGACAGGTCGTAGTGCTCGACCAGTGGGTGCTTGGCGAGGGCGAGGACGATCGGCGGGGCCACGTACAGGCCGGTGATGCGGTGGTTCTGGATGGCCGCGAGGAAGGTCTCCAGGTCGAAGCGGGGCAGCACGACGACGCTCGCGCCGACGCGCAGGGGCGCGTTCATGAGGGCCGTGAGGCCGTAGATGTGGAAAAAGGGAAGAACCGCCAGGATTCGGTCCTCGGGGCCCGCCGACATCAGCGGCTGGAGCTGGGCGAGGTTGGTGGCGATCTGCCGGTGCGTGAGCATCACGCCCTTGGGGGTGCCGGTGGTGCCCGAGGAGTACGGCAGTGCCGCCACGTCCGTCACCGGGTCGATGGCGATGTCCGGCTCGGGGGCCGTCGAGGCCAGCATGTCGATCAGGGAACGGTGACCGGGGGCGCTGTCGCAGACGAAGATCTCCCGTACCCCGCCCGCGAGTTCGGCGGCCCGCCGTGCCGTCTCCAGCAGCGGCGAGACGGTGACGATCCAGCGGGCGGCCGAGTCGGAGAGCTGCTTGGCGAACTCCTCCGGCGTGGCGAGCGGGTGCACGGTCGTGACGGAGGCACCCGCGCGCGTGGCGGCGTAGAACGCGGTCGGGAAGGCGATGGTGTTGGGGCTGTGCAGTGCGAGTACGTCCCCCTTGGCGACGCCCGCGTCCGTGAGGCCCGCGGCGACCCGGCGGTGGAACCGGTCGAGCTGTGCGTACGTGAGGGTGGTGCCGTCGGTGCCGTCGATCAGGGCGGGCGCGTCACCGAACTCGGCGGCGTGACCCAGCACCGCCTCGTGGATGGGAAGTTCTATGGGCTGGACGTCTGCGTACTCGCTGCGGAACACGGTTCCTCCAAGACGGCCTGGTTCCTGGGCGGCCTAGTACGACTTGGGCAGGCCCAGGGTCTGGTGGGAGACGTAGTTGAGAATCATCTCCCTGCTGACCGGTGCGATACGAGCCACGCGCGCGGCCGTTATCAGCGAGGCGATCCCGAACTCCCGGGTGAGGCCGTTGCCGCCGAGGGTGTGGACCGCCTGGTCCACGGCCTTCACACAGGCCTCCCCCGCGGCGTACTTCGCCATGTTGGCGGCCTCTCCCGCGGCCACGTCGTCGCCCTCGTCGTAGAGGTGGGCGGCCTTCTGCATCATCAGGCGGGCCAGTTCGAGCTCGATGTGCGCCTGGGCGAGGGGGTGGGCGATGGCCTGGTGGGCGCCGATGGGGGTGTTCCACACCGTGCGGTCCTTGGCGTAGGTGATCGCCTGGGAGAGCGCGTAGCGGCCCATGCCGATCGCGAAGGCGGCCGTCATGATGCGTTCGGGGTTGAGGCCGGCGAAGAGTTGCAGGAGGCCCGCGTCCTCGTCTCCCACGAGGGCTTCGGCGGGGAGGCGTACGTCGTCGAGGGTGAGCTCGAACTGCTTCTCCGGGGCGTCCAGTTCCATCTCGATACGGCGCCTGTCGAAGCCGGGGGCGTCCCGGGGGACGATGAACAGGCAGGGCTTGAGGCGGCCGGTGCGGGAGTCCTCCGTGCGGCCGACTATGAGGGTGGCGTCGGCGATGTCGACACCGGAGACGAACACCTTGCGGCCGGTCAGCAGCCAGTCGGCTCCGTCGCGGCGGGCCGTGGTGCTGATGCGGTGGCTGTTGGAACCGGCGTCGGGTTCCGTGATGCCGAACGCCATCGTGCGGGTGCCGTCGGCGAGTGCGGGGAGCCACTCCTGTTTCTGGGCTTCCGTGCCGAAGCGGGCGATCACCGTGCCGCAGATGGCCGGGGAGACGATCATCATCAGGAGGGGGGCGCCGGCCGCACCGAGCTCCTCCAGGACGATGGAGAGTTCGGCTATGCCGCCGCCTCCACCGCCGTATGCCTCCGGCAGGTTGACGCCTAGGTAGCCGAGCTTGGCCGCTTCGGCCCAGAGCGCCTCTCGGTCGTAGGTGCGGCCGTGGCGTTTGCCCAAGGCGGATACAGCTGTGCGGAGGGTTTTGTGCTCGTCCGTTTCGATCGTGGGCATGTGACCCCTTCGTTGTGGCTGAGCGCGCAGTTCCCCGCGCCCCTAGGTGGGTTGGACTACCGCCAGTAGAGAGCCGACCGTTACTTGTTGGCCGGGTACTACATTCAGCGCAGCTAGTGCGCCTTTCACCGGGGCCGTGATCTTGTGTTCCATCTTCATCGCCTCCAGCCACAGGAGGGGCTGGCCGGCGTCCACGGCTGATCCCTCCGTCAGGCCGTCCGCGACCCGTACGACCGTCCCCGGCATGGGGGCCAGCAGCGAGCCCGGGGCGTGCTGGGCGGTCGGGTCCGGGAAGCGGGGTAGGGCCTTCAGAGCCACACCACCGACGTAGACCTGGTCGCCGTACGTCGACACCTCGAACTTGCGCTGTACGCCGTCCACTTCGAGTACGACCCGGCTCGCGTCCGTGTGGATCACCCTGACCCCGTCCGCCTCCAGGCCCTCCCGGGTGTGGCGGTAGTGGACCTCGTGCTCCTCGCCCGCCATCTCGTAGCGCTTGGTCTGCGGGGCCGAGGGCAGGTTGCGCCAGCCGCCGAAGCGGGAGCGGCCGACCGCGTCCGCGAGGGCCGCCGCCAGGGGGGCCAGCAAGTCCGGGACCGGTTCGGTGAGTTCGGGCAGGTGGCGGTCGTAGAAGCCGGTGTCCATGCGGGCCGTCGTGAACTCCTTGTGGCGCAGGGAGTTCACCAGCAGGTCCCGGTTCGTGGTCGGGCCGTGGATCGTCGCCCTCTCCAGCGCCCCCGCCAGTTTGCGGACCGCCTCCGCGCGCGTGGGGGCGTACGCGACGACCTTGGCGAGCATCGGGTCGTAGTGGACGCCGATGTCGTCGCCGCTCTCGTAGCCCGTGTCCAGGCGGACCGACGGGGGGACCGCGAAGTGGTGCAGGGTGCCGGTCTGGGGGGTCCAGTCCCGGGCGGGGTCCTCGGCGTAGAGGCGCGCCTCGACGGCGTGGCCACGCGCGCGTGGCGGCTCGTCGGGCAACCGGGCCCCCTCCGCGACGCGGAGCTGTTCCGCCACCAGGTCGATGCCGAACACCGCCTCCGTCACCGGGTGCTCGACCTGGAGGCGGGTGTTCATCTCCAGGAAGTGGGCCTTGGTGCCGGAGACCAGGAACTCGACCGTGCCCGCGCCCACGTAGTCCACCGCGCGCGCCGCCCGTACCGCCAGCCGGTGCAGTTCCTCCCCGAGGTCCTCCGGGAGTCCGGGAGCCGGGGCCTCCTCGATCACCTTCTGATGGCGGCGCTGCAGGGAGCAGTCGCGGGTGCCCAGGGCCCAGACCGTGCCGTGGGTGTCGGCGAGGACCTGTACCTCCACATGGCGGCCGTCCTCGACGTACGGCTCCACGAAGACCTCGCCGTCGCCGAAAGCGCTCGTGGCCTCGGCGCGGGCGCTCTCCAGGGCGGCGGCCAGGTCTTCGACGCGGCGGACGACGCGCATGCCGCGGCCTCCGCCGCCCGCGGCCGCCTTCACCAGCACCGGCAGATCGGCCGGCGTCACCTCGTCGAGGGGCGCCAGCCCCATCAGTTCCTTGGCGCGGGTCTTGGACGCCATCGCCTCGATCGCGGCCGGGGGCGGTCCGATCCAGACCAGACCGGCGTCCAGGACGGCCCGCGCGAAGTCGGCGTTCTCGGAGAGGAAGCCGTAGCCCGGGTGCACCGCGTCGGCGCCGGAGGCGAGCGCCGCCCTCACGATCAGGTCGGCGCGCAGATAGGTGTCGGCGGGGGCCGCGCCCGGCAGTCGTACCGCCGTGTCCGCCACGCGCGTGTGGAGGGTGTTCGCGTCCGGGTCCGAGTGCACGGCGACCGTCCGGATTCCCAGCTCACGGCAGGTGCGGAAGATCCGGCAGGCGATCTCGCCCCGGTTGGCCACAAGGAGTGCAGAAATCACTGGGTCCCTCACATCCGGAAGACGCCGAAGCCGCCGCGTGCGCCCTCGTAGGGCGCGGTGTGGATCGCGGACAGGCACAGTCCCAGTACCGTCCGGGTGTCGCGGGGGTCGATGACGCCGTCGTCGTAGAGCCGCCCGGACAGGAACATGGGCAGCGACTCGGACTCGATCTGCTGTTCCACCATGGCGCGCAGGGCGGCGTCGCCCTCTTCGTCGTACGGCAGTCCCTTCGCCGCGGCCGACTGGCGGGCGACGATGGAGAGCACACCGGCGAGCTGCTGGGGGCCCATGACGGCCGACTTGGCGCTGGGCCAGGCGAAGAGGAAGCGGGGGTCGTAGGCGCGGCCGCACATGCCGTAGTGGCCCGCTCCGTACGAGGCGCCCATGAGGACGGACAGGTGCGGGACCTTGGAGTTGCTGACGGCGTTGATCATCATCGCGCCGTGCTTGATGATGCCGCCCTGTTCGTACTCCTTGCCGACCATGTAGCCGGTGGTGTTGTGCAGGAAGAGCAGCGGGATGTCGCGCTGGTTGGCCAGCTGGATGAACTGGGCCGCCTTCTGGGACTCCGCGGAGAACAGGACCCCCTGGGCGTTCGCCAGCACCCCGACCGGATATCCGTGGAGCGCCGCCCACCCCGTCACCAGGCTGGTCCCGTACAGGGGCTTGAACTCGTCGAAGTCGGAGGCGTCGACGATCCGGGCGATCACCTCACGCGGGTCGAACGGGACCTTGAGATCGCCGGGGACGATTCCCAGCAGTTCGTCGGCCGGGTACTTGGGCGGCTCCGCCGGGCCCGGATCGCCGTACGCCTTGCGGTGGTTGAGGCGGGCCACGACCCTGCGGGCCTGCCTGAGCGCGTCCTGCTCGTCCACGGCGAAGTGGTCCGCGAGGCCCGACACGCGCGCGTGCATCTCGGCACCGCCGAGGGACTCGTCGTCGCTCTCCTCGCCGGTGGCCATCTTGACGAGGGGCGGGCCGCCGAGAAACACCTTGGCCCGCTCCTTGACCATGATCACGTGGTCGGACATGCCGGGGACGTAGGCGCCCCCGGCGGTGGAATTGCCGAAGACGACGGCGACGGTGGGGATTCCGGCGGCCGACAGCCTGGTCAGGTCCCGGAAGATCGCACCCCCGGGGATGAAGATCTCCTTCTGGGAGGGAAGGTCCGCGCCGCCCGACTCCACCAGGCTGATGCAGGGCAGCCGGTTGGCGAGGGCGATGTCATTGGCCCGCAGGGCCTTCTTCAGTGACCACGGATTGCTGGCCCCGCCGCGCACGGTCGGGTCGTTGGCGGTGATCAGGCACTCCACGCCCTCAACCACACCGATCCCGGTGACGAGGGAGGCTCCGACCGTGTAGTCGCTGCCCCAGGCGGCCAGCGGGGACAGTTCCAGGAAGGGCGTGTCGGGGTCGAGGAGCAGCTCGATACGTTCCCGGGCGAGCAACTTGCCGCGTTTCCGGTGTCGTTGGACGTACTTCTCGCCGCCACCCGCGAGCGCCTTCGCATGCTCGGTGTCCAGGTCGGCGAGCTTGGCGAGCATGGCTTCGCGGTGGGTCCGGTAGTCGGGGCCGGTGGTGTCGAGGGTGGTCCGCAGGATCGTCACAGCAGGGACTCCGGGATCTCCAGGTGGCGGGAGCGCAGCCATTCGCCGAGGGCCTTGGCCTGCGGGTCGAAACGGTGCTGGGCGGCGACGCCCTCGCCGAGGATCCCCGCCACGACGAAGTTCAGGGCGCGAAGGTGCGGGAGGGCGTGCCGGGTGACGTCCAAGTCGACTGTCTCCGGGAGGAGTTCGCGCAGTCGGTCCACGGTCAGGGTGTGCGCGAGCCAGCGCCAGCCCTCGTCGGTCCGTGCCCACACCCCCACGTTGGCGTTCCCGCCCTTGTCGCCGCTGCGGGCCCCGGCGACGAGCCCGAGCGGGGCCCGCCGGGTCGGACCGGGAGGCAGGGGCGCGGGCAGGGGTGGTTCCGGTGGGTACTCGAGTACGGCGGTCTCCTGGGCCGGGTCCACGGGGATCCGTCGCCCGTCGTGGAGGACGGCCATATGGTCCACGGCGCTGTGGGGGACGTACACATCCTCGAAGACCCCATAGGGCGAGCCCTTCCCCGGTGGTGCCAGCACATGGAACCCGGGGTAGCTCGCGAGGGCCAGCTCCACGGCGGCTCCGCTGAGCGCCCGTCCGACGGCCTCCTGGTCCGTGTCCCGGACCACCAGCCGCAGCAGGGCGCTGGCGGTCTCCTCCGTGTCGGCGTCCGGGCGGTCGGTGCGGACCAGGTCCCAGCGCACGTCGGTGACCTTGGCCAGGTGTGGCTCCAGCTGCTCCCGCACCAGCGCGGCCTTGGCCTCGATGTCCAGGCCGGTCAGCACGAAGGTGACCTCGTTGCGGAAGCCGCCGAGGCGGTTGCGGCCGACCTTGAGGGTGGGCGGCGGGGCCTCGCCGCGTACGCCGGAGATCCGGACGCGGTCGGGGCCGTCCTGGGTGAGCCGGACCGTGTCGAGGCGGGCGGTGACGTCGGGGCCGGCGTACCGGGCGCCCTGGGTCTCGTACAGCAGCTGGGCCGTCACCGTGCCGACGTCCACGAAGCCGCCGGTGCCGGGGTGCTTGGTGATGACGGCGGTGCCGTCCTCGTGGAGTTCGGCGAGAGGGAAGCCGGGCCTTCTCAGATCCCGCTCTCCGTCGGCGAAGAACGCGTAGTTGCCGCCGGTCGCCTGTGTGCCGCACTCCAGGACGTGCCCGGCGACGACGGCCCCCGCGAGGCGGTCGTACTCCCCCGGCCCCCAGCCGAAGTGGGCGGCGGCGGGCCCGGTGACCAGGGCCGCGTCCGTCACCCGGCCGGTCACCACCACGTCCGCGCCCGCCCTGAGACAGGCGGCGATACCGAAGCCGCCGAGGTAGGCGTGGGCGGCGAGGGCGCCGGGGTGCTCGGCGGTGAGATCGTCGCCCTCCACATGGGCGACCCGGACCGACAGGCCGAGCCGGTCCGCCAACTCCCTTATGCGGGCGGCCAGTCCGGACGGATTGAGGCCGCCCGCGTTGGCGACGATCCTGACGCGCCGCTCCTGCGCGAGGCCGAGGCATTCCTCCAGTTGACGCAGGAAGGTGCGGGCGTAACCGCCTTCGGGGTCCTTCAGCCGGTCCCTGCCCAGGATGAGCATGGTCAGCTCGGCGAGGTAGTCGCCGGTGAGGACGTCGAGTTCACCGCCGGTGAGCATCTCGCGCAGGGCGTCGAAGCGGTCACCGTAGAACCCGGAGGCGTTGCCGATCCGCAGAGGCTTCACTCGGCCACCCTCTTGAACGCGCGCCCCTCACCGGGCGGGGCGGTGTCGCGCCATGGGTCGGAGTCCGTGGCCTCGGTGCGGGGGGTGAAGCGGTCGCCGGGCGCCGACCCCGCGAAGGGCTGCGCGATGCCGAGCCGCCAGTCGGCGTCCGTGCCCTCGGCACGCAGGGTGCCGAAGCGCTCGCCGCGGAAACTGGCTGCGTCGCCGATGCGGAGGATCATCCGGCCGCCCCCTTCGCCGGGCGTCCGACGCCGGGTGGGCCCGCGAACGCCTGGGCGATGTCCAGCCACCGGTCGGCGTCCTCGCCCACTGCGGTCAGGGCGAGGTCGGCGCGGTGTGCGCGCTGGGTGACCAGGAGGCTGAAGTCGAGGGCGGGGCCGGTGACGCAGTCGGTGGCGTCCTCGGGGCCGTAGGACCACAACTCGCCGGAGGGCGCGGTGAGTTCAATGCGGAACGGTTCGAAGGGCGGGGTCAGCCCGTGCACCCCGAAGGCGAAGTCGCGGGTGCGGACGCCGAGGCGGACGATATGCCGGATCCGGTCGGTCGCCGCGCGGTTCACCCCCAGCGCGTCCGCCACGTCCAGGCCGTGGGCCCAGGTCTCCATGAGACGGGCCGTGGCCATGGAGGCGGTGGACATGGGCGGCCCGTACCAGGGGAAGCGGGCCCCCTCGGGCGCCGCGCGCAGGGCCTCCGCCAGGTCCTCGCGACCCGCCCGCCAGTACGCGAGCAGTCGCGCCGGAGGCTTGCGGGCGCCGTCCTTCGCACCCTCGTCCACGAAATCCCCGGGTGCGGCCAGCGCCTTCTCGACCTCGCGGGAGAAGGCCTTCTGGTCGGTGACGGCGAGCAGGGAGGAGTGGTCGGTCCAGGCGAGATGGGCGATCTGGTGGGCGACGGTCCAGCCGGGGGCGGGGGTCGGCAAGGACCACTGCTCCTGGCTCAACTCGGCTACCAGCAGGTCGAGTTCCTCGCTCTCCGCACACAGGTCGGCGATGACGGGCGTGGGGTCTGCCATGGGGCGAGGATGTCAGCGACCCCGAAAACAAGCAAGCATGCTTGCATTAATTCACTGCACCGATATTCGGAGGCACTGACCCCCTCCCCCGCAGTACGGTCCCCCGGTGATCGATGACGACGGTTACTTCGGAGAGTCCGTCGCGGCGACGTACGACGAGTCGTCGGCGGCGATGTTCGCGCCCGAGACGGTCGAGCCGGCCGTGGATGTGCTGGCGGAGCTGGCCGGTGAAGGGCGGGCGCTGGAGCTGGGCGTCGGGACGGGGCGGATCGCGTTGCCGCTGGCCCGGCGCGGGGTCGGGGTGCACGGCATCGAGCTGTCCCGGGCGATGGCGGACCGGCTGCGGGCCAAGCCCGGCGGCGAGGCGATCGGGGTGACGATCGGGGACTTCTCGACGGCCCGCGCACCCGGCACCTTCTCGGTCGGTTACCTGGTCTTCAACACGATCATGAACCTGACGACCCAGGACGCCCAGGTGGACTGCTTCCGCACGGTCGCCGGTCATCTGGAGCCGGGTGGGACCTTCGTCGTCGAGGTCATGGTCCCCGAGCTGCGCAAGCTGCCTCCGGGGCAGAACACGGTGCCGTTCCACGTCGGCACCGACCGCCTCGGCTTCGACACCTACGACGTGGCCACCCAGGCGATGGCCTCTCACCACGTCAAGGTCACGGAGGACGGTGAGGGTTCCTTCCGGTCCATCCCCTTCCGATACGTCTGGCCCGCCGAGCTGGACCTGATGGCCCGACTGGCCGGGATGCGGCTGCGGGACCGGTGGGAGGACTGGGGACGGCGGCCCTTCACGGCCGACAGCCCCAAGCACGTCTCCGTGTGGGAGAAGCCCGCGGACTGACGTCGAGACGGAAAAGGCCGACGGACTCCGCCGGCCCACCCCGGCGGCGGAGGGAGACCAGGAGCCCCGCCTCGATTCAGCCGCTGCTCCACACGCCGCCAGACGACCCGCACGCCCCGATCACCCCTGCACGACCCGCACGCCCCCATGTGACCCGCCCGCCCCGATCCCGCTCGCACGATCCGCACGGCCCGATCACCCCTGCACGACCCGCACGCCCCGACACCCCCGTTACGGCCCGCAAGCCCCAATAACGCCCACATGACCCGCACGCCCTGACACGACCCGCACAGCCCGCCAAAAGCTCACGGAGTGATCCCCTTCCCCCGCCCCACCTGCGTCCGCACCGCCCCCATGCTCGCCGCTATCACGAGGGCGACCGCGAGCGCCTGGAGCGGGGACAGGGCCTGGTCGAGGATCAGGAAGCCCGCGAGGGCGGCCATGGCCGGCTCCAGGCTCATGAGGATCGCGAAGGCGGAGGCGGGGAGGTTGCGCAGTGCGAGGAGTTCGAGGGTGTAGGGCAGGACGGAGGACATCAGGGCCACCGCCGCGCCGAGGCCGACGGTCACCGGGTCGAGGAGCCTGGTGCCGGACTCCGCGATGCCGAGCGGCAGGAACGCCAGCGCGCCGATCGCCATGGCCAGGGCGAGGCCGTCGGCCTGTGGGAAGCGGCGGCCGGTGCGCGCGCTGAAGACGATGTACGACGCCCACATGGCGCCCGCACCCAGCGCGAAGGCCACGCCCGCCGGGTCCAGGTCGCCGAAGTCGCCGCCGCCGAGGAGGAAGACTCCGGCGAGCGCGAGCGCGGCCCAGACGGCGTTGACCGCGCGGCGGGAGGCGAGCACCGAGAGGGCGAGGGGGCCGAGGAACTCCAGGGTCACCGCGGCACCGAGGGAGATGCGGTCGACGGCCTGGTAGAAGAGGCCGTTCATCGCTGCCAGGGTGAGGCCGAAGGCGACGACCGTGCCCCAGTCGGTACGGGAGTGCCCGCGCAGCCGGGGGCGACAGACGACCAGGAGAACGAGCGCGGCCACCATCAGTCGCAGGGTCACGACCCCGAGGGCGCCGGCCCGCGGCATCAGGGTCACGGCCAGCGCCGCGCCGAACTGCACGGAGACCCCTCCGGCGAGCACCAGGCCGACGGGACCGAGGGAGCCGAGGCGACGAGGCCCGCGGGTGGGCGTGGCGGCCATCGGGGCCGTGCTCGGCGACGACGTCGGGGCGCTGCTGGAGGTGGTCACGGGGCTTCCAGGGGTCGACTCGGGGTTCGTCCATCATGCTGCACTACTCAGTTCACGATAGTGGACTCAGTCATGCGCGTAAACCCGTTATACGGCTGTCCCCGAACCGCTACCGGCCCGGCCCGCGCGCCATGAAGACGTCCACCGCGTCCTCGCTCTCCACCGTGAACCCGTGCCGCTCGTACAGCCGTCTGGCCGCGCTGCCCTGGAGGACGTTCAGGCGGACGAGTTCGCCGTCTGCGTCGGTCCTGGCGAGGAGGCTGCGCAGGACGGCCGAGCCGAGACCGTGGCCCTGGAGTTCCGGGTCGATGAAGAAGTGCTCCAGCCAGTGCGCGTCCTCGGCGGGACGCAGCGCGACACAGCCCGCGAACCGGCCCCCGGCCAGGATGACCGACGCGTGCGGCGCGACGAAGGCGTCCCGGAACCGCTGCCGTACCCGGTGCTCGTCGAACCGCCCCAGCCGCTCCAGGTCAGGGCGCATCACGACGGCCCGCAGCTCGGCTATCGGCTCGACGTCGTCCGGCCGCGCGGGACGCAGGGTCCACGTGCTCGTATCCATGGCCGGAGTCTCTCAAGCCGTGGGCGAGGCGGACGTACGGCAGGTGAGTGGGCCCGCGGACGATCGTGCGGACCGGGTCCGGGACGCCCGCGAGGACCCCGTCCAGCGGGCCGGGCCCAGGCACCCTCACCCCCGCCGCGGCGGCTCCGGCTCCGCGAGCCCCTCCGCCAGCACCTCCGCCAGATGCCGCCCCCGCACCCCGGCCAGCTGCTCCAGCTGTGTGCGGCAGGAGAAGCCGTCGGCCAGTACCACCGCGGCGTCGGGGGCCCGGCGCACCGACGGCAGCAGTTGCTCCTCAGCGCAGTCCCGTGACACCTCGAAGTGCCCTTTCTCGAAGCCGAAGTTGCCCGCCAGGCCGCAGCAGCCGCCGGTCAACTCGCCGGTGAGGCCCGCGGCCTCGCGCAGTCGACGGTCGGCGGTGTCGCCCAGGACCGCGTGCTGGTGGCAGTGGGTCTGGCCGGCGACCGGGCGGTTCAGGGACGGTGGCCGCCAGTCGGGAGCGAGGCTCTCCAGCGCCTCCGCGAAGGTCAGGACCCGGGAGGCGAGAACGGCGGCCCGCGGATCGTCGTGCAACAGTTCCGGCAGGTCGGTGCGGAGGGCGGCCGCACAGCTCGGTTCCAGGACCACGACCGGTGCCCGGGTCTCCAGCACCGGTGCCATCAGGTCGAGGGTGCGGCGCAACACCGTACGGGCGCGGTCGAGTTGGCCCGTCGACACGTACGTCAGGCCGCAGCAGACCCGGCCCCGGCCGCGCAGCAGGGACACGGGGTCGAGGGCGACCGTCCTGCCGTCGCCCACCGGCGGCTTCTCCAGGTGCACGGTGGGCGGCAGCGCCACCCGCAGCCCCGCCGCCTCCAGCACCTGTACGGCCGCCCGCCCCACGGACGGCGAGAGGTGCTCGGTGAAGGTGTCCGGCCACAGGATGACCGTTGTCCCACCGGTGCCGCGGGCCGTTCGCCTGTCCCACCACCGGCTGAACGTCTCCGTCGCCACCTTCGGGATCCGCCGCTCGGCCGCGATCCCGCCGAGCCGCTTGGCGACGGCGGCCAACGGCCCCACGGACGCGAGGGCGTTGACCACCGCGGCTGCCCGCATACGGTCCACCAGGCGCAGCCAGACCGGCAGCCGGCCCATGGTGTGGTGGGACGCCGGGCGCCGTCGCCCCGCGTAGTGGTGGTGCAGGAACTCCGCCTTGTACGTGGCCATGTCGACCCCGACCGGGCAGTCGGACCGGCAGCCCTTGCAGGACAGGCACAGGTCCAGCGCGTCACGGACCTCCGTCGAACGCCAGCCGTCGGTGACCAGTTCACCGGCCAGCATCTCGTGCAGCAGCCGGGCACGCCCGCGCGTGGAGTGCGCTTCCTCACCGGTGACCCTGAAGGACGGGCACATGACGGCGGCCCCGGACGCCGTTGTCGTACGGCATTTCGCCACCCCGACGCAGCGCCGTACGGCGGCGGAGAAGTCACCGCCGTCGGCCGGGTACCCGAAGGTGACCTCGACGGGTTCGCGGGGGAGGACGGAGAAGCGGAGGTGGGAGTCGAGAGGGGCCGGGCGGACCAGCATGCCGGGGTTGAGCAGGTCGTCCGGGTCCCAGACGGCCTTCGCCCGCTCGAAGAGGGCGACCATCTCGGCGCCGTACATCCGGGGCAGCAGCTCGGCCCGCGCCTGGCCGTCCCCGTGCTCCCCGGACAGCGATCCGCCGTGCGCCGTGACCAGGTCGGCGAGCTCCTCGGAGAAGCGCCGGAAGCGGGCCACGCCGGGCTCGGTGAGCAGGTCGAAGTCGATGCGGACGTGGATGCAGCCGTCGCCGAAGTGTCCGTACGGGGTGCCTCTGAGGCCGTGGGCGACGAGCAGTCGCCGGAAGTCCCGCAGATACGCGCCCAGCCGCCGCGGGGGCACCGCGCAGTCCTCCCAGCCGGGCCACGCCTCGGACCCGTCCGGCATCCGGGTCGCCGTACCGCTGGCGTCCTCTCGGATGCGCCACAGGGCCCGCTGCCCGGCCGGGTCGGTCATGACCTGCGCGTCGATGACGTCGGCCGCGCGCACGATCCGCTCCGCACGCGCGCGTGCCTCGCCCTCGGAGGAGCCGCCCGTCTCCACGAACAGCCAGGCTCCGCCCCGCGGCAGCGCGGCCGCCGAGGGCACCAGGTCGGCCGCCATGCCCTCCACCGTCAGGGGGCGGTGCACCAGCAGCCCGGCGGCGGCCTCGGCGGCCGCGCCTTCGTCCGCGTACCCGAGGACGGCGAGCGCACGCGCGCGTGGCGCCTCCACCAGCCGCACGACGGCCTCGGTGAGCACGCCGAGGGTGCCCTCGCTGCCGCAGAAGGACCGGGCGACGTCGGCCCGGTGTTCCGGCAACAGGGCGTCCAGGGCGTAGCCGGAGATCCGGCGGGGCAGGTCGGGGAAGCCGGTCCGCAGGCGCGCGAGCTCACCGTCGACCAGTTCCCGCAGTCCCGCGGGCGCCCCGGCCCACTCCTGTCCGAGCCGCAGCCGCTGCCCGCGCGCGGTGACGACGGCCAGCTCCGCCACGCTGTCCGCGGTCGTCCCCCACGCCACCGAGTGCGAGCCGCAGGAGTTGTTGCCGATCATCCCGCCGAGCGTGCACCGGCTGTGGGTGGAGGGGTCGGGCCCGAACCGCAGCCCGTGCGGCGCGGCGGCGTCCTGCAACCGGTCGAGCACGAGACCGGGCTGGACGACGGCGGTACGGCTCTCGGGGTCGACGGACAGGAGCTTGTTCATGTGCCGGGTGAAGTCCAGTACGACTCCGGTCCCGGTGGCCTGCCCGGCGATGGAGGTACCGCCGCCGCGGGGGACGACGGGGACGCCGTGGGTGCGGCAGACCTCCAGTACGGCGGCCACGTCGTCGGCGTCCCTCGGGGCGACCACCCCGAGGGGGACGCGCCGGTAGTTGGACGCGTCCATGGTGGTCAGCGCCCGGGAGGTGACGTCGAAACCGACCTCGCCTTGGACGACCTTCCGCAGATCGGCCTCAAGATCCGTCATGACTCCAGCAAACCAGCCGGGTCAACATCGCCGTCTCACCCGACGGACTACGTTTCGACCAGGTTTCCCCCAACGGCTACGCTCCCCTCGTGGCTGAGATCCAGATTCCCGCTGACATCAAGCCCGCCGACGGTCGTTTCGGCGCGGGCCCCTCCAAGGTGCGGACGGAAGCGCTGGACGCGCTGGCCGCGACCGGCACCTCCCTCCTCGGCACCTCCCACCGCCAGGCTCCCGTCAAGAACCTGGTCGGTCAGGTCCGCGAGGGCATCTCCGAGCTGTTCCAGCTCCCCGAGGGCTACGAGGTCGTCCTCGGCAACGGCGGCTCCACCGCGTTCTGGGACGTGGCGACGCACGGCCTGATCGAGAACAAGTCGCAGCACCTGACCTTCGGCGAGTTCTCGTCGAAGTTCGCGAAGGCCTCCAAGCTGGCCCCCTGGCTGGCGGAGCCGACCGTGATCTCCTCCGACCCCGGTACCCACCCGGAGCCGCAGGCGGAGGCGGGCGTCGACGTGTACGCCTTCACCCACAACGAGACGTCGACGGGTGTCGCGGCCCCGCTCAAGCGGGTCGCGGGCGCCGACTCCGGGTCCCTGGTCCTGGTCGACGCCACCTCCGGCGCCGGCGGCCTCCCGGTCGACATCGCCGAGACGGACGTCTACTACTTCGCCCCGCAGAAGTCCTTCGCCTCCGACGGCGGCCTGTGGATCGGTGTGTTCTCCCCGGCCGCGATCGAGCGCGCCGAGCGGATCCACGCGTCCGGCCGTCACGTCCCGGAGTTCTTCTCGCTCCCGACGGCGATCGACAACTCCCGCAAGAACCAGACGTACAACACCCCGGCCCTCGCCACCCTCTTCCTGCTGAACCAGCAGCTGGAGTGGATCAACGGCCAGGGCGGTCTCGCGTGGTCGACGGCCCGTACGAAGGACTCCTCGACGCGTCTGTACGGCTGGGCGGAGGAGTCCAAGCACGCGACCCCGTTCGTCACCGACCCGGCCAAGCGCTCCCAGGTCATCGGCACGATCGACTTCTCGGACGAGATCGACGCCGCCGCGATCGCCAAGGTCCTGCGCGCCAACGGCATCGTCGACACCGAGCCCTACCGCAAGCTCGGCCGCAACCAGCTGCGTGTGGCGATGTTCCCGGCGATCGACCCGGCGGACGTCGAGGCGCTGACGAAGTGCGTGGACTACGTCATCGAGAAGCTGTAGTCGTTTCCAGGGATACGACGACGAGGGGCGCCCGGCGACCGTGCCGGGCGCCCCTCGTCGTCCGCGCCGCAGGGCACCCTCACGGCACCAGGACCAGCTTCCCGGTGGTGCGCCTCTCCTCGATCGCGCGGTGTGCCGCGGCGGCCTCGGCCAGCGGATAGGTACGTTCCACGGTCACCCGCAGCCGGCCCGCCTCGATGCGGTCGGTGATCGGCTCCAGCGCCCGGCCCGAGGGCTCGGCCGTGACCCAGGCATAGCGCAACCCCCGGGCGGCGGCCTCACGTTCGTCCGTACCGGGGTCGATGGCGGCGCCGACGAGCAGCCCCCCGGGCCTGAGCACGTCGAGGGAGCGCGGTCCGTACGCACCGCCCACCAGGTCCAGGACGACGTCCACCGGGTCCACGACCGTACGGAAGTCGTCGGCGGTGTAGTCGATCAGTTCGTCGGCGCCGAGCCCGCGCAGCCAGTCGTGCTTGGCGGGCCGAGCGGTCCCGATGACGTGCGCGCCGAACTCCTCGGCCAGTTGCACCGCGACATGGCCGACACCGCCGGCCGCCGCGTGGATCAGCACGCGGTCCCCGGGCCGGACGCGGGCGAGGACGGCCAGCGCCTGCCAAGCGGTGATCGCGACCAGCGGGACGGCGGCGGCGTGCGCGAGGTCGAGGTTCTTCGGCTTGGCGGCCAACGCGACGGCCGGGGCGGCGGTGTAGTCGGCGTACGCGCCGCGCGAGGAGAGAGGCAGCATGCCGTACACCTCGTCGCCCGGCGCGAACCGCGTGACACCCGCGCCGACCCGCTCGACGACCCCGGCCACGTCGTTGCCCGGAGTCCAGGGCAGGGTGACCAGCT
The DNA here is from genome assembly GCF_040607335.1 of Streptomyces sp. NPDC005303. NCBI lineage: Bacteria > Bacillati > Actinomycetota > Actinomycetes > Kitasatosporales > Streptomycetaceae > Streptomyces > Streptomyces sp. NPDC005303. The sequence continues at coordinate 111,312 of NZ_JBEXGM010000015.1, forward strand.
CCGGCACCCGGCCGGCCCGCAGCACCGTGTCCCCGGGGTTGACCCCGGCGCCGCCCACCCGCACCAGCACCTCCCCGGGTCCGGGCTCCGGTACCTCGGTCTCGGTGGGAGTGAGCACCTCGGGGCCGCCGAACGCGGACTGGACGATGGCATGCATACGGGTCATGCGCCCCATCCTCGGCCGGTCAATACCGAGGCGGAAGAAGGCACTTGTCTGATATCGAGGTACCTCATGGATACCGGCTTCGACCTGAGGAAACACGGCGGCGTGGATGTCTTCCTGCGCGACTGCCCCACCCGTGCCGTGCTGGAGCTCATCGCGGGCAAGTGGACCATGCTGGTGCTGGTCGCGCTGGAGGACGGCCGGCCGATGCGGTTCGGCGAACTGCGCAGGCGGCTGGACGGCGTGACGCAGAAGGTGCTGACGCAGACGCTGCGGGCGCTGGAGCGCGAGGGACTGCTGGCCCGCCGGGTGTACCCGACCGTGCCGCCCCGCGTGGAGTACCGGCTGACCCCGCTGGGGCGGGAGGTGGGCGGCCTCGTGCAGTCGATCACCGACTGGTCGCAGGCGAACATCGCCGCCATCCGGGCCGCACGGCAGGAGTTCGACGACCGCGCGGCGGCCGATCCGGTACGGCAGTGAGGGCGCCCGGCACTGTCGCCGGGCGCCCTCGTCGGGTTCGACCGCTCAGCCGCGGAAGCCGAGCATCCCGTGCAGGGTCGCGCCGCCGGACACGGCGGCCGCCGGGGCGGACGCGCCGGTCAGGGCCGTCGCCTTCGCCGGCTGGGCCGCCTGCGGCTTCGGGTCGGGCAGCTTCTTGCAGACCGCGTCGGCCGTGCCGTGGCCGCGCGGGACCGTGCCGTCGGTCAGGTAATTGACCAGGTACTTGTCGAGGCAGGCGTTGCCGCTCAGCGAGATGCCGTGGTTGCCGCCGCCCTGCTCGACGACCAGGCTGGAGTGCTTGAGGAGCCGATGCACGGTGACACCGCCCTGGTACGGGGTGGCCGCGTCGTTCGTCGCCTGGAACAGCAGGACCGGCGGGAGCTTGGAGTTGGCGACGTTCACCGGCTTCAGCGACTTGGTGGGCCAGAACGCGCACGGCGCGTTGTACCAGGCGTTGTTCCAGGCCATGAACGGGGCCTTCTCGTACACGGCCCAGTTGTCCTTGCGCCACTGGTTCCAGTCGCGCGGCCAGGAGGCATCACGGCACTGCACGGCCGTGTAGATGCTGTAGCCGTTGTCACCGGAGGCGTCGATGGCCGCCATGCCCTCGTACGCCTTGACGAGCGGGGCCGTGTCCTTGTGGTTCACGTACGCCGCGAACGCCTGGGCGAGGGAGGGCCAGTAGCCGTTGTAGTAGCCGCCGGGGATGAAGGTGTCCTCCAGCTCGGAGGCGCCCACCTCGCCGCCGGCCGGCGTCTTGGCGAGGGCCGCCCGCATCGCGTACCACTTGGCACCGACCTTGGCCGGGTCGGTACCGAGCTTGTACGTCGAGTTGTACTTGGCGATCCACGCCATGAACGCCTTCTGGCGGGCGTCGAAGGCGTAGTCCTGCGAGATGTTGGCGTCGTACCAGACCCCGTCGGGGTCGACGATCGAGTCCAGCACCAGGCGGCGCACATGGCCCGGGAAGAGCTTCGCGTAGACCTGGCCCAGGTAGGTGCCGTACGAGTAGCCGAAGTAGTTGATCTTCTTCGCGCCGAGGGACTTACGGATCGAGTCCATGTCCTTCACGGCGTTGACCGTGTTGATGTACGGCAGCACGTCCGCGTACTTGCGCCCGCAGGCGGCGGCGAAGGACTTGGCGCGCTCCAGGTTGGCCTTCTCGATCGCGGGTGTGCTCGGCACGGAGTCGGGGCGCACCGGGTTGAAGTAGCCCGGCTTGCAGTCGAGGGCGGGCTTGCTGTCGCCCACGCCGCGCGGGTCGAAGCCGATGACGTCGTACTGTGCCGCGACCGCCTTGGGCAGGCTCGAGGCGACGAACCCGGCGAGGCCGAGTCCGCTGCCGCCGGGGCCACCGGGGTTGACCAGCAGCGGGCCCTGGTACTTCTTCGCGGTGTGCGGGACCCGGGACAGGGCCAGGGTTATCTTCCGGCCCTGCGGCTTGGCGTAGTCGAGCGGCACCTTCACCGAACCGCACTGCAGGGTCGGGTAGTCGTCGGTGCCGCACTTCTTCCAGCTGACCTTGGCCACCGCCTGGGCGGTGGCCGTGGTGAGGGACGGAGTGGCCTCAGCGGGAACGGACGTGACGGTCCCCGCGAGGACCACGGTCGCACCGCACAGCACGGCTGCGCTTCTTCTCATGAAGTTCTCTCAGCAGATGGGGGGTTGGGGTCCGGACCGAAGGACTCACGATCCTGACCGCATCCTGCCGAAAAACCGCTCGAGTGAGAAACAAATGAACGAGAGATTTGAATCTTCTTTGATCCGGAGGCACTTGGCGCGGTGACCTGGCGGACAGCGCAGCGGCCATCCCGGTGTACCTGGTGGTGACCGTGCTGCTCTCCGGGATGCCAACCCCTAGGGCGCGTATCGAGTCCTGGTCAATGGGTGACCCCGGTGAGGATCCACTCTCGTCGGCTCATACATGATGAGTCCTGCGATCATCCATGCATGCTCACGCTCAACGACGACTTCGGACATCTTTCCTACGACATAGCCGGTGACGGCTCGCCCGTCGTGCTCGTGCACGCTGGGGTTGCCGATCACCGCATGTGGGACGCGGTCGTGCCCGCGCTCGCGGAACGGCACACCGTGATCCGGTACGACCTGCGCGGCTTCGGCGAGTCCGCGCCCCCGAGTGGCCCCTTCCGTGAGACCGACGACCTGCGCCACCTCCTGGACCACCTCGGCCACGAACGTGTCCGGCTCGTGGGTGCCTCCTGGGGTGGCCGCGTGGCCCTGGACTTCACGCTCACTCACCCGGACCGGGTGCACTCCCTCGCGATGCTCGCCGCCCCCTGGCCGCGCTATCACTGGTCTGCGGACATGGTCTCGTACGACGAGGCCGAGACGGCGGCCCTGGAGGCGGGCGACCTGGACGCCGCCGTACGGATCAACCTGGACATGTGGCTGCGGGGACCCGCTCGCGGCTGGGACGACGTGGCCGGCGGACTGGCCGACCGACTCCGCGGCCCCTTGCGGACATCGCTGGAGAATCAGGCCGTCGTGGACGAGCACTCCCAGGGCCCCGCGGCCGGCGACCTCGCCGCCATCTCCGTCCCCACCCTGGTGGGCGTCGGCAAGCTGGATGTCGCCGACTTCCAGGAGATCGCCCGCCGCTACGCCACCGCGATCGCCGACGCCACCCTGGTCGAGTTCGCCACCGCCGCACACCTCATCGCTATGGACGCGCCCGCCGAACTCAGCGCGGCACTGGGTCCGTTCCTCGCTCGTTAGGCAGGTACCGAAAATCTTGATCAATGTACGGGATCGACCACTTGCGGGAGGGCTGACCCGGTAAGTGCCTCAGTGCTGTTCCGCAGAAGTTCGTGGGGGCTGTGGGAAGGCGAGTCCGGACGCGTCGGGTTGTCAGGTGAATGAGAAGTGGGCTGCGGCCTCGGCGGGCGTGGCCCCTTGAGAGCGTCCGGGGACATCGTGGACGGCGTTTGCGCCCTCGGCGCGAAGTTGGTCGACCCCGGCGTGGCGGGCCATGACCGCGGCGTAGGCGCGGACGTCTGCGGCAGTGATGTCAGTACGGCCTCGCTCTGCGTGCTGTTGGAGGAGAAGGCCGAGGTCCGGGGTGAATCGAAGCATGGTCACCGGGGCGTTGAAGCGCCTGACGATGGCGATGAGTCGGGCGCGCGCCCGTGGGGTGACGTTCGTGGACTCCGCGACTGCTGTCCGTCCGGCGGCGAGCCGGGCGGCGATCCTGCGGTCGCGTTCCTCGAAGATTCGAGCGTCCGCCGCGTCGCGGTCCGCATCGGTGGGTGAGGCGCCGAAGAGTTCCGCGCGGATCTCATCGCTGGAGACCACGGCATCCTCGTCGATTTGGCCGAGCGCGATCAGTGCCCGCACGAAGCTGGTCTTGCCGGAAGCCGGTGGGCCGACGAGGAGCACGAGTCCCGCCGGCACGGGGGTCGGCCTGGAGTCGCCCGGCGGGTGAGGCTTGAGGTAGAGGTCGCCCGCGTAGTCCAGGGCTTCTTCCACTGAGCCGGCCGCCAGGCCGCTGGGGAGGATGCTGTCCCGGTAGCCGTCGTTGCTGGCCTGGTAGAGGGCGAAGCCCCAGGTGTGCAGGACTCCGGTGAAGCGCAGGCGGCACAGCGGAAGCCACTCACCGTCCTTCAACTCGCCCTCTACGTAGGCGAATCCGGCTCGGAATCGGACGTGGACCCGGGTGAGTTGCGGCCAGTGCTCGGCGGTATGAGCGTTGAGCCGCCGGCGCAGGTGGTGCTGAATGGACTCGGGCGGGTTCTTCGGCACGACCCCATCCTGCCGCCCCTGACCGGTCCTCGACCGTGATCACTGCTCATGACCGAGGGCTCGGGGCGACGTGCGGCAGTGCCGGTGGCGCTGGACGAGGAGACGCACGGTGCGCTGCAGCGGATCGCCTCATCGGCGAAGGCACAGGTGAGGCAGGTCCTGCGGGCCCAGATGGCTGCGACGAGGTGAGTATCACGCTCGCTACTGCTGGCACATTCCTCCACGCCCTCGGACACCCCTCTGGACAACGTCCGACGACCTGGTACGACCGTATGTGCCAGGACAGGGCGCCCGATGAGAACCGGGCGCCCTCTCCTCACGTGGCCGTACAGCTCACGCTCGGCACACCCCCGCTCCCGGGCGCCCCACCGAACCCGAAACTCGCCGAACCGCCCACCGCGACCGCCCCGTTGTGGGAAGCGTTCGTCGCGGTCACGGTCGAGCCGGTCTGGGTGTACGACGCGTTCCACATGGAGGTGACCTTCTGCGAGCCCGGCCAGGTCCACGTCACCTTCCAGGAGGAGAGAGCCGTGGACCCCGAATTGGTCACCTTCACCTCGGCGTTGAAGCCGCCGCCCCAGTCACTGCTGACGGTGTAGGCGGCAGTGCAGGCCGCCGTGGAGCCGCCCGGGTCGCCCGGGTCGGTGCCACCGCCCGAGCTGGGGAACCCCGGCGCCTTGACGCTCGCGAGGTACCCGTCCTTCACGGTGTCCACGGTCTGCCAGTCGTCCTTCAGGATCCCGCCCGTGTCACCGGAGTTGGGGTTCCAGGACCAGAAGGTCCAGTGGAAGGAGTCGGCGCCGTACGTCGAGGTCGGCCGCAGATATGAGACCAGTGCCGCCAGCCACTTCTGGTCCACGGTCGACTGCAGGGTGGTGCCGAACTCGCCCACCCACACCGGCGCGATGTTCTGCTTGAAGATGTAACCCCAGTACTTGTCCCAGATCCCCGGCATGTTGGCAGGGAAGGACGGATCGCTGAACCAGCTCTGCTGGGCCACGCTGGTCGCGTAGTCGTGGGCGGAGTACACGACCCGGTTGGCCACGTTCAGCTGCACCGGGTACTGGGCGACGCCCATCAGGTTGCCGCCCCACCAGCCGGAGACGCCGTTGAAGGTCTGCACGCCCTCGACGAAGATCAGCAGGTCGGGATTGACGGACAGCACCGCGTTCCCGGCCCGCTGGGCGGCGAGGCGCCAGTCCGTGGCGGTGTCCCCGCAGCCCCAACAGGCGGGATCATGGGGCTCGTTGTGCAGGTCGATGCCGACGACCGTGTCCTGGCCCTGGTAACGCGTCGCCAGTGCCTTGAGGTTGGCGATCCACGTCGACTCCGGGACCGCCGCCGTGTACCAGAGCGCCGACTGGCCTCCGGAGTCCGGGCGGTGCCGGTCGAGGATGACCTTGAGGCCGTCCTGACCGGCGTACGACACGAGCCTGTCCAGGACGCCGAGGGAGTCCCGGCCCTGAAGGTCGGCGTTCTTGCCGCTGGAGAAGTCGATGCTGTTGGGGACCGTGCCCGCCTTGAAGATGTCGTCGCTGTACGGGATGCGGATCGTGTTGTAGCCGAGCGACTTCATCTGGTCGATCATGGACTTGTAGTCGCGGGACCAGAGGCCGTGGACGACGTGGTTACTGGTCTCGAAGCCGAACCAGTTGATGCCGGCGATCCGGACCGGCTGCCCGGAGGCGTCCAGGATCTGGCGTCCGCTGGTGTGCCAGTAGCCGGCGCCGGCCGCTTCGGCGGCGTCGGCCGGCTGAAGACCGGCGGCCCCCAGCGGCAACAGGAGAGCCGCCGCCACCGCACACAGCGCTCTTCGCAAGTTGCGGAACATGTTCGCTGCTTCCTCTCGGGAGGCGCGGGCCGGAACTCGATGGGAGCGCTCCCATCACCCTGCACCTCCCATGGAAGACAGGTCACATGGACACGTCAAGACACTGGACGCCGCCTTCAGCGCCTGAACAGCCTGCGGAGGCCGAAGAAGGCTGCGACGGCCCCCAGGGCGAGGACGCCGATCTTTATCGTGCCGTTGGAGTTCCCGCCGCCGTCGCTTCCGGAGGCCGAGGAACTCCCGCTCCCGGAAGGCGACTTGGAGCCTCCGCTCCCGGGTGCGTCCTGCGCCTCCACCTCGCTGGCCGCGCCCTCCATGCCGAGCAGGATCTTGGTCCCGTCGGGCGAGTAGGAGACGGACTCCCCCTGTCCGAGCGGCACGCTGATCCGCCCGCCGCGCTTGATGTCGCCGCCGTTCCAGTCGTACCAGATGCCGCCGAGGTACCCGCGTACGACGAGCTGCCTGCCGTCGGGTGAGAACGCGGCGTCGGTCGCCCACAGGTCGACCGGCTCGACGGGCCTGAAGACGTTCGTCCCCGACGAGGACAGGGTGGTGGGTCCCTCGTAGAGATGCCCGCCGTCCTCGTGCTTGTCAATGATGTAGACGCGCCCGGTCTTCGGGTGGACGACCATCGACTCGGCGTCGCGCGAGCCGTCGGTGTACTTCACGACGTACTGCGTGGCCTTGACGGACTGGTCCTTGAGGACCTTCGGCTCGGGCAGCTGGTAGATCCACACGTAGGGCCAGGTGACCCCGTCGTTGTCGCCGATGTCGCCGACCCAGATCTGGTTGTCGGGCCCGATGGCAATGGCCTCGACGTCCCGGGGCGTGCCCACACCGGTCATGGTGATCCTGGCGACGGTCCTCCCGGTGGCGCTGTCGACGGCGTACAGGTACGCGCCGGTGTCCTGGTCGTTGTGGGTCCAGTAGATCCCCGGATGCTGCCGCGAGGCGGCGAGTCCGCTGGACTCGGTGATCCGGGGATCGGTGATGGTGAAGCCCTTGTCCCCCTTACCGTCCCCGTCGGCGGCGGAGGCGGGCACGGCGGCGGGCACGGTGAAGGCGCCCACGAGCAGGATCCCGGCGAGCAGGGCGAAGGGTCGACGCATGACCCAAGTGTCTCTGATCAGCTGAGTGGTCCTGTGCGATCCGCGTGTTGCGGTGTCGGCTGGATCGCTTCCCCTCGGGGCGGGGTGGCGTGGGCGCGGAGATGGAATCCGGCACCCAACGCTGCCCCGCGCACCTGGTGTTTCTCGCCGACGTCGGCACGCGCTGGTGCCGGTGGGCTGCGCGTGGCAGCCGCATCCGGCCCGTGCGAGCGTGTCCCTCCGGACGCCTGCCCGCCGGACCCGAGGGGCCGGTGGGCCGGTGGGCCGGTGGGCCGGTGGGCCGGTGGGCCGAGGGGCCGAGGGGCCGAGGGGCCGAGGGGCCGAGGGGCCGGGTAGGCCGAGGGGCCGGGTAGGCCGGGTAGGCCGGGTAGGCCGGGTAGGGAGAGTGCCCTGCGTCGCCCGGGCGCGGGGGGTGTGAATCTGCGCCGGGTGTCCTACGGCCCCGCCGAGCGGGCCGGGTCGACCGCGGCGCGTGGCCATCTTCACAGCGCCGGGTTGCCCAAGATCTGTTACCCGCCGGTAAGAATCACCGAAGATGAGCGCATGCTGCGATTCATGCCGGTCGGCGACTCGATGACCGTCGGGAGCGCGGGCGAGCACACCTGGCGGTACCGGATGTGGCGGCACCTGCGCGACACATCCGGCGGCCCCTTCGCCCTCGTGGGCCCGCGCGAGACGCTGTACGACAAGGTGGCCGACGCCCCGACGTCGTACGCGTACGCCGATCCCGACTTCCCCCGGGCCCACCTGGCCGGCTGGGGCGAGGGCTGGCTGCACATGGCCCCGTTGATCGGCGAGGCGGTAGGGGCGCACGGCGCTGACGTGCTCCTGGTCTCGCTGGGCCTGATCGACCTGGGCTTCTACACGAACGCGGAGCAGACGGCGGAGAACGTCCGCGCCTTCGTCGCCGAGGCCCGCCGGGCGAACCCCAGGATCCGGATGGCCGTCCTCCCGGTGATCCCCAACGTCCGGGCGGAGTCGGACGCGCCCTTCGCGACGGAGGTGGCCCGCTTCAACGAGCTTCTGGCCAAGGCGATCGCGGACCTGGACGAGCCCCGCTCCCCGCTGCTGCCGGCGTCGCCTCCGTCGTCGTACGACATCAACCTCGACACCTACGACGGCACCCATCCGAACGCGAGCGGCGAGCACAAGATCGCGGCGGCCTTCGCGGACGCCATGTACCAGGCGTGGGACCTCGGCGCGCCCTACGTGGCCGGCTGAGCCGGCACTTCGCACCTGACCGGGGCGGCGCACTCCGACGAGGCGTCGGTGTACGCCGCCCTGAGGTGGGACGGGGTGCGGGAGCGGGCCCGCGCTGTCATGGCGGTCACTTCGGGTCGGCGTTGAACCTCGCGGTCGACCAGCGGTAGCCGAGTACCGCGAGGCCGAGGCACCAGGCGACGGCGATCCATCCGTTGTTGCCGATCTCGGTGCCGAGGAGCAGTCCGCGCAGGGTCTCGATGGCCGGGGTGAAGGGCTGGTACTCGGCGATCGGCTGGAACCAGCCCGGCATCGCGTCGACCGGCACGAAGGCGCTGGAGATGAGCGGCAGGAAGATCAACGGCATGGCGTTGTTGCTCGCGGCCTCGGCGTTGGGGCTGATCAGACCCATGCCGACCGCGATCCAGGTCAGCGCCGTGGCGAAGAGCACGAGGAGTCCGAAGGCCGCGAGCCACTCCAGGGCGGTGGCGTCGGTGGAGCGGAAGCCGATGGCCACACCGACCGCGCCGACCAGGACCACGCTGACGATCGACTGCAGCACGCTGCCGACGACGTGCCCGACGAGCACCGAACCGCGGTGGATCGCCATGGTCCGGAAGCGGGCGATGATGCCCTCGGTCATGTCGTTGGAGACGGAGACCGCGGTGCCGATCGTGGTGGAGCCGATGGTCATCAGCAGCAGTCCCGGGACGAGATACGCGATGTAGTCGGAGCGGTCCCCGCCGTCGATGCCCGCGCTCATGGTGTCGCCGAAGACGTAGACGAAGAGCAGCAACAGCATGATCGGCGTGAGCAGCAGGTTCAGGGTGAGCGAGGGGTAGCGCCGGGCGTGCAGGAGGTTGCGGCGCAGCATCGTGGACGAGTCGCGTACGGCGAGGGAGAGGCTGCTCATCGGACGGTCTCCTTGGGCTGGTCGGTGACGTCGGCGCCGCCGGTCAGGGCGAAGAACACGTCGTCGAGGTCGGGGGTGTGCACGGTCAGTTCGTCGGCCTCGACACCGGCCGCGTCGAGTTGGCCGAGGAGTGCGCGCAGCTCGGACTGGCTGCCGCCGCAGGGGAGTTGCAGGGCGAGGGACTCGTCGTCCCGGGAGACCTCGCGCAGTGCGAGGGCGGCGCCGCGGTAGGCGTCCGGGTCGGTGAAGCGGAGGCGGACGTGCCCGCCGGGGACGAGCCGCTTGAGTTCGTCGGCGGTGCCCTCGGCGACGATCCGGCCGTCGTTCAACACCGCTATACGGTCCGCGAGTTGGTCGGCCTCCTCCAGGTACTGCGTGGTGAGGAAGACGGTGACGCCGTCGGCGACCAGCTCCCTGATGATCTGCCACATGGTGTGCCGGGAGCGGGGGTCGAGGCCGGTGGTCGGTTCGTCGAGGAAGATGATCCGCGGGCTGCCGACCAGGGTCATGGCGATGTCCAGGCGGCGCTTCATACCGCCGGAGTAGGTGGAGGCGGGCTTCCTCGCCGCCGCGGTGAGGTCGAAGCGCTCCAGCAGTTCGGCGGCGACCTGCCGTCCCTCGCTCTTGGACAGATGGTGCAGGTCCGCCATGAGCAGCATGTTCTCCTCGCCGGTGATCAGCCCGTCCACCGCGGAGAACTGGCCGGTGACGCCGATGGAGGCCCGTACCGCCTGGGCTTCGGCGGTGAGGTGGTGCCCGCCCACCCGGGCCTGTCCGGCGTCGGCGGAGATCAGGGTGGAGAGGATCTTGACGACGGTGGTCTTACCGGCGCCGTTCGGCCCGAGGAGGGAGAAGATCGTGCCGGCCGGCACCTGGAGGTCGATGCCGTCGAGGACGGTCTTGTCGCCGTAGGACTTGCGCAGCCCGTTCGCCGCGATGGCCAGGTCGGTCATGGTGCGTGCTCCTTGTGTGGGCTGCGGGTCAGAGGCTGCGGGCGGTGATGTCGCCGTGGGCGGTGGTGGCTCGGACGGTCAGGGCGGCGGCGGAACCCTCGGTGTTCTTCAGGGAGTTGTGAACACGGCCGTGGGAGGTGCCGGCGTCGAGGGAGGCGGAGGCGGCGGTCGCGAGGGTGATGTCGCCCTTCTGCGTGGTCAGCACGACCGCGCCGGTGACGGCCTCGTTGACGGTGATGTCGCCGCGCTGGGTGCTGATCTCGGCGGGTCCGGCAAGGCGGCCGACGGTGACGTCGCCGTCGACGACGGTCAGGCGCAGGCTCGCGGCCTCGTCGATCTTGACCGGTCCGTGGGCACCCTCGAAGGCGATGTCGCCGAGGCGTCCGACGGCCCGGAACTCGGCGGCGGCCGCCTTGGCCTCGACGCGGGAGCCGGCCGGCAGCTGAACGGTGAGTTCGACGGAGCCGGAGGGCCCGAAGTACTGGTTCTTGGCGGCCTGGGCGGTGATCCGCAGGACACCGTCGTCGCCGTGGGTGACCTCGATCCGCTCTGCGGCCTTGGTGTCGCGGCTCTTGGCGGGGTCGGCGGGCCGGATCTCGACGGTGGTGTCGGCGCGGTCGGCGGCGATGACCTGGACGCGCCCGGCGGGCAGGTCGATGACGGCGGTGACGGGGGCGGGGGTGTCGAACTTCTGCATCAGGTGCTCCTGCGTTCGTCGCTGTTTCCGATAGGCGAAAAGCTACGTTGCATTCACGGATTCGACAACGCATTCGTTGCACAATAATGGAATCATCGCTGGTGAACGTGTTAATTTCATTGCAACGATCCTGAAGGTAACGCAACGTCAGCCATGCATCCGTTGCAACAGAATGAAAGCGAACGCTATGCTGCGGACACCAGGAACCACGAAGGAGACCGCGATGCCGGGAGGCAGGCTCACCCAGCAGGAACGTCAGCAGATCGCGCTGGGGGTGGCCGACGGCCTCGCCTACGCGGAGATCGCCCGCCGCCTGGAGCGCCCCACCTCGACCATCACCCGCGAGGTCATGCGCAACGGCGGTCCCACCGCCTACCGCGCCGACCTGGCCCACCGCGCCACCGAACGTCGCGCCCACCGGCGCCGGCAGACCGCACCCCGGGGCACCCAGGCCCCCGAGACGGCCCACGGACGCGACCCCGAGGCGGTGCGCGAGTACGAGGAGACCTTCACCACCGTCCTCATGCAGGCGGGCACGCCCAAGATGATGGCGAGGGTGCTGACCTGTCTCTACACGAGCGACACCGGCAGCATGACCGCCGCCGAACTCGTCCAGCGCCTCCAGGTCAGCCCGGCGTCCATCTCCAAGGCCATCAGCTTCCTGGAGAGCCAGGGCCTGGTGCGCCGCGAACGCGACGAACGCCGCCGCGAGCGCTATGTCGCCGACAACGACGACTGGTACCAGTCCATGATCGCCAGCGCCCGCGGCACCGTACAGCTCGCCGAGACCGCACGGCAGGGCGTGGGTGTCCTCGGCCGGGACACCCCGGCCGCCGCCCGCCTCGAGAACATCGCCCGCTTCCTCGACTTCGTCTCCGAAAGCCTCACCCGCGCCGCGGACCAGGCGCGCGAGCTCCTCCACACGAAACCGGAGCCCCCTTCGGACAGCACCACTTGAGCGACCGACACCCGAGGACGCCGACGAGTGTTCCCGGTCGGCGCCCTGGTGAGCAGGGGAGCGAGACCGGGACTGGACTCGGGCTCGGGCTCGGGCTCGGGAAGCACGCTCCGCTCGTGTCTATGTCATCGCGGATCCGTATCAAGGGCGGTGCCACATCCACACCGACCCCAAGGGCACCGCCGGCGTCGTCGGTCTCACCCTCAAAAAGGATGAGTTCCCCCACGACTGACTGACAGAATCCGCCGCATGGCGATCATCCACAACACCACCCTCAAGCCCACCAAGTTGGAACTCCTCACCACCTGGCTCCCCACCCGCCCCTGGTATCTCGGCGACGGCACACCGGAGTTGGCCAAGGCCGGCGGCTTTCGGCTGGACGACCCGGAGGGCGAGGTCGGGATCGAGTTCATGGTGGCCGTCGACTCCTCCGGCCCCGAACCCGTCGCCTATCTGGCCCCGCTCACCTATCGCGCCGCCCCCCTCCCCGGCGCCGACCACGCCCTCGTCGGCACCATGGAACACGGCGTACTGGGCCCCCGCTGGGCCTACGACGGCATCCACGACCCGGTCCTGCGCACCGAGCTCCTCGCCCTGTTCGAGGGCCGCGCCCAGGCCATGGCCCAGAGCATCAGCGACACCCCCGACCACGAGGTCACCCACTCCTACACGGGCCCCGGCCTCGCCACCGGCCCCGCCGAGGTCACCGACGACCAGGACGGCACCGAACTCCCCCTCCCGGACGGCACGTTCCTCCGCCTGCACCGGCGTCCGCTGCCCACGGGCCCCGAGGGCGCGATCGGCCATGTCTCCGGCGCCTGGGACGCACCGGACGGCACCCGCGTACGGGCCGTCTTCGCGAGCCTGCGCACCCCCTGACAAGGGGGATGTCACACCGGAGGCGACTGTCTCGTCCCGAGAGGTGCAGGCAAGCCTCGATCAAGGAGTGGACGATGAACCTCGCGCTGTGGATCGCCGCCGGACTGCTGGCCACGGTGGCCCTGGCCGGCGGCGTCACCAAGACCTTCGTGCCCAGGCAGAAGCTGGCCTCGGTGCACGGCGGAGGCTGGACCGGGGAGGTGAGCACGGCATTCGTCAAGACCCTCGGCGTCCTCGAACTCCTCGCCGCGGCGGGCCTGGTCCTGACCGCCGCGCTCGGCATCGCACCCGTGCTGGTCCCGGTGACCGCCGTCTGCTGGGTCCTGCTGATGATCGGCGCGATGATCACCCACGGCCGCCGCGGTGAGTCCGCGCTCGTGGCGCTGAACCTGGCCTACCTGGCCCTCGCGGTGTTCATCGCGTGGGGCCGCTTCGGCCCGGAGTCCTTCACCGGCTGACCCACGACGACCAGGGAAGAGGCAATGACCAGGACCGAGGAGTTCCAGGAGCTGCGTCCCCTGCTGTTCTCGATCGCCTACCGGATCCTCGGCAGCGTCGGCGAGGCCGAGGACGCGGTCCAGGAGACCTGGCTGCGCTACGAGACCGCCTCGGCCGAGCCCCGGTCGGTGAAGGCGTACCTCTCGGCCACCGTGACCCGGCTCTCCATCGACGTACTGCGCTCGGCCCGAGTGCGCCGGGAGCAGTACGTCGGCGCCTGGCTCCCCGAACCGCTCCTCGACGACCCCTACGAGGACCCCGAGCGGGCGGCCGAACTCGCCGACTCGGTCTCGATGGCGGCCCTGCTGCTCCTGGAGCGGCTCAGCCCGCTGGAGCGCGCGGTGTTCGTGCTGAGGGAGGTCTTCGACTTCGGGTTCCCCGAGGTCGCGTCGGCGGTGGGCCGTACGGAGGCGGCCTGCCGCCAACTCGCCTCCCGGGCCCGGCGCCACATGGCGGCGGGCCGCCCCCGCTTCGAGGCGCACCGCGAAGAACGCGAGGAACTGGCCTCCCGCTTCTTCGACGCCCTCCGTGAGGGCGACGTCGACGGCCTCCGGGGGCTGCTCGCCGCCGACGCCTCGATGGTCGGCGACGGCGGCGGCAAGGCACCTCAGCTGGCCCGGGCGGTCACCGGCGCGTCGAACGTGGCCCGGCTGCTCGGCTCGGTCTTCCCACGGATGGCCGACATCGCGGTCACCTTCGAGCCGCACGAGCTCAACGGGCAACCGGGTGCGATCTTCCACGACCGGGCGGGCAAGGTTCTCCACACCCTCACCCTCGATGTCCTGGACGGCCGGATCCACATGATCCGGCTGGTGATCAACCCGGACAAGCTGGGCCATGTGGGCCCGGTGGCGGACGCGTGGGCGACACACCGCGAGCTCCAGGCGAAACGGGTCGACGAGGTGGCGGAGGGACTCTGAGGGAGGGCCCTCTCCTAGAACATCGTGTTGTCGTTCGCCGAACTCGCCGGCACGTCCTGCAGCACGTCCCAGTGCTCCACGATCTTCCCGCCCCGCACCCGGAACAGATCGACCACCGCCTGCCCCCGCTCCCCCGGCGCCGGAACATAGTGGCTGTGGACCGCCACCAGGTCTCCCTCCGCGATGACCCGCTTCCGGGAGACCGAGAGCTGCGGGAACGCCTTGAAGTACGCCCCGAGCCCGTCCTTCGCGCCCGCGATCCCGTCAGCGATACCGGGGTTGTGCTGGTGGTACTCCGGTCCCCAGTACCGGTCGATCGCCGACAGGTCCTTCCGGACGATGAGTTGGTCGAAGGCGGCGGTCACCAGCTTCTTGTTGTACTCGGTCAGAAAGCCCGGCCCCGGCTGCGAGGTCTGCGGCCAACTCACCGTGGAGAACATGTCGTTGCCGTTGACCGAGCTGTCCGGGACGTTCTGTCCCGTGTCCCAGTGCTCGGCGATCTTCCCGCCCTGGAAACGGAAGATGTCGAAGACGGCGGAGCCGCGCGTGCCCGGCGTGAGGACGACGTTGGAGTGGACGAGCACGAGGTCGCCGTCGGAGATGACCCGCTTGACGTCGTAACGCGCGTCGGGGAACTGGGCGTGGGCCGAGGTGGCGAGCCCCTTCAGGGTGTCCGCACCGTCGGGGGCGAAGGGGTTGTGCTGGATGTAGTCGGGCCGTACGAAACGGTCGACGACGGCGGTGTCGCCCTGCTCGAAGACGCCCTTGAGGACACGGACGGCGACCGCCTTCTGGTAGCCGAGGCGAGCGGGGTCGTAGGCGTGGCCGGCGAAGACGCCGTGCGGGGCGGGGGCCGCGACGGCGGGTATCGCGGCCGTGCCCAGCAGTGCGGCGGAAGCCAGGAGGGCGACAACTGCCTTGCGGGCAGGCGTGGTGGGGGGCATGGAGCTCTCTTCTCTGAGATCGGCAAAATCTTGAAAGTTCAATCTCATGCGATCCACAGGAAAGCACTAACTCTTGGTTAGCGTCAAGGTCGCTTGCCTGGAGTCCACTCCAAGGCGTTGGCTTGACCACCATGAAGTACACGCAGCTCGGACGCACCGGACTCAAGGTCAGCCGACTCGTCCTCGGCACCATGAACTTCGGCCCCCAGACCGACGAGACCGACTCCCACGCGATCATGGACTCGGCTCTCGACGCGGGCATCAACTACTTCGACACCGCCAACGTCTACGGCTGGGGCGACAACAAGGGCCGTACCGAAGAGATCATCGGCAACTGGTTCGCGAGGAGCGCCGCGAACCGGGACAAGGTCGTCCTCGCCACGAAGGTCTACGGCAACATGGCCGCGGACGGCGAGGCGTGGCCCAACCACGACAAGCTGTCGGCGGTGAACATCCGCCGTGCCGTCGACGCCTCGCTCAAGCGGCTCCAGACGGACTACATCGACATCTACCAGTTCCACCACGTCGACCGCGCCACTCCCTTCGAGGAGATCTGGCAGGCCATCGACACCCTCGTCCAGCAGGGCAAGATCCTGTACGTCGGGTCCTCCAACTTCCCCGGCTACAAGATCGCCCAGGCCAACGAGATCGCCGCCCGCCGGGGCGGCACCATCGGGCTGGTCAGCGAGCAGTGTCTGTACAACCTCTACGAGCGCCGCGCCGAGATGGAGGTCATCCCGGCGGCGCAGGAGTACGGCCTCGGTGTCATCCCCTGGTCGCCCCTGCACGGCGGCCTGCTCGGCGGTGTCATCAAGAAGGAGGCCGAGGGCGGCCGCCGCGCCTCCGGCCGCGCCGCCGACACCCTCGCCGACCCGGCCGCCCGCGCCCGCCTCCAGTCGTACGAGGAGCTGCTGGAGAAGCACGGCCTGGAGCCCGGCGAGGCGGCCCTGGCCTGGCTGCTGACCCGCCCCGGCGTCACGGGCCCGATCGTCGGCCCGCGTACGGCGGAGCAGCTGGAGTCGGCGATCAGGGCGGTCGAGCTGGAGCTGAGCGAGGAGGTCCTGGCGGGCCTGGACGAGATCTTCCCGGGCCCGGGACCGTCTCCGGAGGCCTTCGCCTGGTAGGGCCCTTTCAGGGGCGCGGGGCGGAGTCGACAGGTGGCTCCGCCCCGCGTGCGCGACCGCCCACGACGGCGCGGCAGCCGAAGAGCCGGCCGCGGTTCCCCTGCCTACCTACCTACCGAGCACCGCGGCCAACGCCACGACGACGAACATCATCACCAGCACACCGGCCATGATCCGGTTCCGTGTCTTCGGGTCCACGCATCGAGCCTAACCGCCCCCACCGAGCGCCCAGCGCGCGACCACCTCATAGCGGGGCTGCTCCCCCGGCACCCCGGACGTCGGCAGGTTGCTCCGGACCAGCGCCAGCTCGTCAACGGTCCAGGTGCGGCTGGTGAACCCGTCGAGCACCTCCAGATACGGCGCCACCTCAACCGCCTCCCGACTCCGCGCCACCGTCAGATGGGCCTTGTACCGCCGGTGCTCCCCCATCTCCAGCCCCGCCTTCCGCCCCGCCGCCTCCGCCCGCTCCGCGAGCAGCCGCAGCACCGGCAGCTCGCCGGAGGCCCCCGCCCACAACGCCCGCCCGTGCCCGAACTGCCCACCACCGCGCACGGCCAGCGGGAAACAAGCGGTCCGCCGAGCCGCCCGCTCCAGCCGCGCCGACAGCTCCGGTACGACGGCCTCGTCGACCTCGCCGTAGAACGCGAGCGTGAAGTGCCAGCCGGGGACGCCGGTCCAGCGCAGCCCCTCCGCGCCGGGCAGCTTCCTCGACTCGGCCACCACGGCGGCGAGTTCCTCGGTGACATCCTGCGGAGGCAGCACCGCGGCGAAGAGTCTCATGGGGATCAGCCTGTCACCATGAGGGCATGGAGATCAGCATCAGGGACGGCGGACCCGACGACATACCCGTGATCCTCGGCATGCTCGACAGCTGCGTGGAGTGGCTGGTCGCGCAGGGACGCCCCCGCCAGTGGGGGACCGAGCCGCTGTCCAGGAGCCCGAGGACCGTGGAGTCCGTCGCCCGGTACATCGACGAGGGCAGTGTGTTCATCGCCGAGGCCGACGGTGTCCCGGCCGCGACCCTCACGATCACCGACTCGCCCGGCGCCTATCTGGACCATCTCCCGCCGCCCGGCGAGCCCGAGCGGTACATCCACTGGCTCGCCTCCGACCGCCGCTTCAAGGGCCACGGCGTGGGCAGCCGCCTCCTCGCACACGCCGCCGAACAGACCCGGCGCGCGGGTGTCGCCCTGCTGCGGGTGGACTGCTACGCGGGCGACGACCGCAAACTGGTGGCCTACTACGAGGCCAACGGCTTCGCCCCGACGGACACGTACACCGCCGGGGCGAACAACGACTGGCCGGGCCAGGTACTGGCCATGCGCGTGCTGCCGTAGCGCTCAGGCCGCCGCGGCCAGCTGCTCCCGTGCCTCGCGGGGCACGAACCGGACATGCGGGTGGCCGCGGTTCCAGCCGACCGACAGACGCAGGTTGCCGACGCGGGCCAGGACCAGGCCGATCGTCACGGCCGCCGCCGCGGCGATCGCGCCGCCCACCGCGAGGCCGGCGCGGACGCCGTACGCGTCGGTGATCCAGCCGGCGATCGGCGCGCCGATCGGGGAGCCGCCCATGAACACCATCATGTACAGGGCCATCACCCGGCCTCGCATGGCCGGGTCGGTGCCCATCTGGACGCTGGTGTTCGCGGTGACGTTGACCGTCATGCCGAACATCCCGATCGGGGCCATGAGCAGGGCGAACAGCCACAGCGAGGGGGCGAGCGCGGCCACGATCTCCAGCGTGCCGAAGGCCACCGCGCCCACGACCAGCACCCGCATCCTGGCGGTCCCGCGCCGGGCCGCGAGGAGGGCGCCGGCCAGGGAGCCGACCGCCATCACCGTGTTGAAGAGGCTGTAGGAGCCCGCGCCCGCGTGGAAGACGTCGTCGGCGAAGGCCGAGAGGTAGACGGGGAAGTTGAAGCCGAAGGTGGACACGAACCCGACCAGGACGATGGTCCAGATCAGCTCGGGGCGTCCGGCCACGTAGTGCAGGCCCTCCCGCAGCTGTCCCTTGGCGCGCGGGGCGCGCTCGACGACGTACAGCTCACGTGCCCGCATCATCAGCAGGCCGACCAGCGGGGCGACGAAGGACAGGCCGTTGGCGAGGAACGCCCAGCCGGTGCCCACGCCGGTGATCATGACGCCCGCGACCGCGGGGCCGATCAGCCGGGCCGACTGGAAGTTGGCGGAGTTCAGGCTGACCGCGTTCTGGAGCTGGTCGGGGCCGACCATCTCGGAGACGAAGGACTGGCGGGCCGGGTTGTCGACAACCGTCGCGAGACCCACGGCGAAGGCGGCGAGATAGACGTGCCAGACCTGGACGTGGCCGCTCAGGGTGAGGACGGCGAGCGCGATACCGGTGGCGCCCATCGCGGACTGGGTGAACAGCAGCGCGCGGCGCTTGGGCAGCCGGTCGACGAGGACACCGCCGTAGAGACCGAAGAGCAGCATCGGCAGGAACTGCAGGGCCGTCGTGACGCCGACGGCGGTGGCGGAGCCGGTGAGGCTGAGCACCAGCCAGTCCTGGGCGATGCGCTGCATCCAGGTGCCGATGTTGGAGACGACCTGGCCGGCGAAGAACAGGCGGTAGTTCCTGACCTTCAGCGAGCTGAACATGGATGACTTGCGGGACACAGAGGTAGAAGGGATCGGTGCGGGGGCGGAAGGTGCTCCGGGTCCCGTACTCAAAGTGCGTTCGCCTCCTCTTCGCGGCTTACAGGTGTGCGAGTTTCTCCAGCACGGGGGCGGCTTCGCGCAGTTTCGCCCACTCGTCCTCGTCGAGGCCGTCGACCAGGGTGGCCAGGAAGGCGTTCCGCTTGGCGCGGGACTCCGCGAGCATGGCCTCGGCCTGCTCGGTCTTCGTGACGACCTTCTGGCGCCGGTCCTCGGGGTGCGGCTCCAGCCGGACGAGTCCCTTGGCCTCCAGCAGCGCCACGATGCGGGTCATCGACGGCGGCTGGACGTGCTCCTTGCGGGCGAGCTCACCCGGGGTGGCCTTGCCGCAGATGGAGAGGGTGCCCAGCACCGACATCTCGGTGGGGCTCAGTGACTCGTCGACCCGCTGGTGCTTGAGCCGACGGGACAGTCGCATCACGGCTGATCGCAGGGAGTTCACGGCGGCAGCGTCGTCGCCATGGGTAAGGTCCGGCATCTCTTTAGCGTAACTCATTACTCTCGCTAAACAAGCTGGCGCGCACCGGGATTCCCGTGACTCCGGCCACTGAAACCCGATCTTCACCCATACGAGTGAGTCCATGGCGGAATGTGAACGCCGCTCGGCAGGGGCGGCGACCCTCGTCTCCATGGGGACCAGCGTGCTCAGCCTGCGGATAGACGGGGAGCTGCTCGACCGGCTCCGGGACCATGCGGCCAAAAGGGGGATGAGCGTCCAGGACTATGTGGTCCGAACGCTCATCCGGGACGACTTCGACGAGCGGTTCCAGAGTGCCGTCGACGAGACCGAGAAGTTCTACGGGGTGACGTGAGGGATCACGTGAGACCCAGCGCCGGCATCAGGTAGTAGAAGCCGAACACCGCGGCCACGACGTACATCGGAACCGGCACCTCCCGGCCCCGTCCGGCCGCCAGGCGCAGCACCACGAAGGTGATGAAGCCCATGCCGATGCCGTTGGTGATCGAGTAGGTGAACGGCATCATCACCATGGTGATGAAGGCCGGGATCGCGATGGTGTAGTCGGCCCAGTCGATGTCGCGGACCGAGTTGGCCAGGATCATGAAGCCCACCGCGAGCAGCGCGGGGGTCGCGGCCTGGGACGGGACCATCGTGGCGACGGGCGTCAGGAAGAGGGCCACGGTGAAGAGCCCGCCGGTGACGACGTTCGCGAAGCCCGTGCGCGCGCCCTCGCCGACGCCGGCGGTCGACTCCACGAAGGCCGTCGTCGCCGACGACGAGCTCGCGCCGCCCGCGGCGACCGCGAGGCCGTCGACGAAGAGGACCTTGTTGATGCCGGGCATCTGGCCCTGGGCGTCGGTGAGCTTGGCCTCGTCGGAGACGCCCATGATCGTGCCCATCGCGTCGAAGAAGCACGACAGCAGGACCGTGAAGACGAACAGGACGCCGGTCAGCACGCCGACCTTGTCGAAGCCGCCGAAGAGGCTGACCTTGCCGAGCAGGCCGAAGTCGGGGGTGGCGACCGGGTTGCCGGGCCACTTCGGGGCCGTGAGCCCCCAGGACGGGACCTTGGCGACGGCCTCGATGATCATCGCCACGACCGTCATGGTGACGATCGAGATCAGGATCGCGCCGGGGACCTTGCGGACGATGAGCGCGAGGGTGAGCAGGGCGCCCAGGATGAACACCAGGACGGGCCAGCCGTTGAGGTGTCCGTCGGCGCCGAGCTGGAGCGGGACGGTGGTCTGGGCGATGTCCGGGATGCGGGAGACGAAGCCGGAGTCCACGAGCCCGATCAGCATGATGAACAGGCCGATACCGATGGAGATCGCCTTGCGCAGCCCGAAGGGCACCGCGTTCATCACGCGCTCGCGCAGGCCCGTGGCGACCAGCAGCATCACGACGAAGCCCGCCAGGACGACCATGCCCATCGCGTCCGGCCAGGACATCCGGGGCGCGAGCTGGAGCGCGACGACCGAGTTCACGCCGAGCCCCGCGGCCAGCGCGATCGGGACGTTGCCGACCACACCCATGAGGAGCGTGGTGAAGGCCGCGGTCACGGCGGTCGCGGTGACCAGCTGGCCGTTGTCCAGGTGATGGCCGTACATGTCCTTGGCGCTGCCGAGGATGATCGGGTTCAGCACGATGATGTAGGCCATCGCGAAGAAGGTGGCGAAGCCGCCCCGGATCTCACGCGGCAGGCTGCTGCCCCGCTCGGAGATCTTGAAGTAGCGGTCGAGGGCGGTCGGCATTGGATGTTCCTACGAGCAGAAGTGGACAGACGCAAACTGTTTCAGTATGAACGTATGAGGTCGGGGGGGCCATCTCCGCGCGTAGATGTGATCGCCTCGTAAGCTGTCCCCCATGGCCGGCTTTTTTTCGGGACCCCTCAAGCACGAGGCTCCGGAGCCCCTGGAGGGCCCCGTGGTCGCCACCGTCACCGGTGGCACGATCCTCTGGTTCGTGCTCTTCCTCGTGCAGCTGCCCTTCTACGGCTGGTTCGCGGACCACGACCACACCTGGTGGCTGTGGACCTGCCTGGCCGGGGGCGTGCTCGGGCTGTACGGCACCTGGTACGTCCGCAAGCGGGACGCGGCGATCAGGAAGGCGGCCGGCCCGGACTCCGCCGCCTCCCCTGCTGCCGAGTGACGAGCGCCCCCTAGTACCGAGGCATCACTCGCCTGTTCCCGTCTCCTCCCCAGGTCGGAACTTCCGGTCACTCGGCGGGTGAAGCCGCAAAACCGCACGTACCGTCGAATGCATGACGCACATCGACGCGGGCGCCGAACTCGACCGCACGACGGCCCTGTCCCCGGCGGTGACCGGGCTGTCCGCGGCCGAGGTCGCCGAGCGGGTGGCGCGTGGCCAGGTCAACGACGTGCCGGTGCGCAGCAGCCGGACGCTGGCGGAGATCGTCCGGGCGAACGTCTTCACCCGGTTCAACGCGATCATCGGTGTGCTCTGGCTGGTCATGCTGTTCGTCGCGCCGTTCCAGGACAGCCTCTTCGGGTACGTCATCCTCGCCAACACCGGGATCGGCATCGTCCAGGAGTGGCGGGCCAAGAAGACCCTCGACTCGCTCGCGGTGATCGGTGAGGCGAGGCCGACCGTACGGCGCGACGGCACCGCGACCCCGGTCAGCACCTCGGAGATCGTCCTCGACGACCTCATCGAGATCGGGCCCGGTGACAAGGCCGTGGTCGACGGTGTGGTCGTGGAGGCCGACAGCCTGGAGATCGACGAGTCCCTGCTGACCGGCGAGGCCGACCCGGTGGTGAAGCGGCCCGGCGACCAGGTGATGTCCGGGAGCTTCGTGGTCGCCGGCGGCGGCGCCTTCAGGGCCACCAAGGTGGGCCGGGAGGCCTACGCCGCCCAGCTCGCCGAGGAGGCCTCCCGGTTCACCCTGGTCCACTCCGAGCTGCGCTCCGGCATCTCCACGATCCTCAAGTACGTGACGTGGATGATGGTCCCGACCGCGATCGGCCTGGTCATCAGCCAGCTGTTCGTGAAGGACAACGACCTCAAGGACTCCATCGCCCGGACGGTCGGCGGGATCGTGCCGATGGTCCCGGAGGGGCTCGTCCTGCTGACCTCCGTCGCCTTCGCCATCGGTGTCATCCGGCTTGGCCGGAAACAGGCCCTCGTTCAGGAACTCCCGGCCATCGAGGGCCTCGCCCGCGTCGACACGGTCGCCCTCGACAAGACCGGCACCCTGACCGAGGGCGGCATGGACGTCACCGAGCTCAGGCCGCTCGAGGGCGCCGACGAGTCGTACATACGCAAAGTGCTGGGCGCCCTCGGCGAGTCGGATCCGCGGCCGAACGCCTCCCTCCAGGCGATCATCGACGCCTACCCGGACGTCGAGGAGTGGCGCTGCACCGAGTCGCTCCCCTTTTCCTCCGCCCGCAAGTACAGCGGGGCCACCTTCAGCGAGGGCGACGGCGAGTCCAGCACCTGGCTGCTGGGGGCGCCCGACGTGCTCCTGCCCCCCGAGGACCCCGCCCTCGCCGAGACCGGGCGGCTCAACGAGCAGGGACTGCGTGTGCTGCTGCTGGCCCGGGCCTCCCGTGACCTCGACGATCCCGAGGTCGCCCGGGAAGCACGTCCGGCCGCCCTCGTCGTAATGGAACAGCGGCTGCGGCCCGACGCGGCCGACACCCTGCGCTATTTCGCCGAACAGGACGTCCGCGCCAAGGTCATCTCCGGGGACAACGCGGTGTCGGTCGGGGCGGTGGCGGCCAAGCTGGGGCTGAACGGCAGCGTGGTCGACGCGCGTGAACTGCCCGCCGACCCGGACGGGATGGCGAAGGCGCTCGACGAGGGCACGGTGTTCGGGCGGGTCACCCCGCAGCAGAAGCGGGACATGGTGGGAGCGCTGCAGTCACACGGGCACACGGTCGCGATGACCGGTGACGGGGTCAACGACGTGCTCGCCCTGAAGGACGCCGACATCGGGGTGGCGATGGGCTCCGGGTCGGAGGCCACGCGGGCGGTCGCGCAGATCGTGCTGCTCGACAACAGCTTCGCGACGCTGCCGTCCGTGGTCGCGGAGGGCCGCCGGGTCATCGGCAACATCACCCGGGTCGCGACCCTGTTCCTGGTGAAGACCGTCTACTCGGTGCTGCTGGCGGTCCTCGTGGTGTGCTGGCAGGTCGAATACCCCTTCCTGCCACGGCACTTGACGCTGCTGTCGACGCTGACGATCGGTATCCCGGCCTTCTTCCTGGCCCTCGCGCCCAACACGGAACGCGCGCAACCGCACTTCGTGCGGCGGGTGATGCGGTACTCGATCCCGGGCGGGGTGGTGGCGGCGATCGCGACCTTCGTGACGTATCTGATCGCCCGGCACCACTACACGGGGACGGGCTCGTTGGACGCGGAGACCAGTGCGGCGACCCTGACCCTGTTCCTGATCTCGATGTGGGTGCTGGCGATCATCGCCCGCCCGTACACCTGGTGGCGGCTCGCGCTCGTCCTTGCGATGGGCCTCGGATTCGTCCTGGTCCTGGCCGTGCCCTGGCTCCAGGGCTTCTTCGCGCTGAAGCTGGTGGGGGTGACGATGCCGTGGATCGCGGTCGGCATCTCGGTGGTGGCGGCGGCCGCCCTGGAACTCCTGTGGAGGTGGGTCGACCGCCGCGGTTCGGCTTGACGCCGGGTGCGCCCCTTGCGGGGAGCGTTCTACTGGACGTCGACGAAGTCGCCCGCCGCGCTCACGCCCGGCGTCGTCGTCGTGCCCGCGAAGCTGTAGCGGTAGTAACCGTCGGCCGTCGCCGTGGTCGTCGTCTTCAGGGCGCCCGTGGACGTCGTCTTGATGGTCTTCAGGGTCGTGTAGGTGCTGCTGCCCTTCTTGCGGAACTGGAGCTTCACCGGCTGGGTCGAGTAGCCCGCGTACGTGTTGGTGTCCCAGTTGGCGCGGGCCAGCTTGCCCGTGACGGTGATCGTCTTGCCCTTCTTCACCGGCTCGGGGGAGGCGTTGACGGTGAGGGTGGACCGGCGCTGGAGGTGGGTGGTGCCGAGGTCGCCCTGCCAGGTGACGTCGTCGCTGCTGTCGTTGCCGGCGACAGCGCCCAGCTTCCAGGTGCCCGCCTCGCTGCTGACCAGATCGACGTCCGAGTCGGAGGACTTCGGGCGGAACTGGATCTTGGCGGAGCAGTGCAGGACCGTCGAGGAGGCCACCGTGCAGGTACCGGCGTCGTCACCGGCGAGGAGGTCATCCGAGTCCGGACCGAGAGTGGCACCGCGGTAGAGGACCGGCAGGGTACCGAGGGTGTTCGGGTCCAGGCTCGCGGGCTTGGTCACGGTGTAGGTCGCCGAGACCGTGACCGTCGACGTCGTGCCGACGACGATGTTCTTGCCGCTGTTGACCTTCAGACTGGAGAAGGTGACGGCGGGCCCGGCCGTGGCGGCCTGCGCGGCCGGCACGGCGAGGGTGGAGAGTGCCACGGCGCCGGAGGCGACGAGGACGAGGGCGCGTATGCGCATGTGCGTTCCCCATGAGGAGAGAAGGATCTCGGAGTCTGATGACTCAGTCCTTAGATCCGTCACTCACGCGACCGGTTGTACGCGTGGGGCGTGATTTTGTCCGCACATGCGCAACGCTTTACTTCAAGCTGACCTACTTGACGTCGACGAAGTCACCCGCGGCGTTGACCGCCGGGGTGGTGGAGGTGCCCGCGAAGCTCCAGCGGAAGAACCCGTCGACCGTGGCCTTGACCGTGGTCTTCAGGTCACCCCTGTTGTTGGTCTTGACGGTCTTGAGCGTGGTGTAGGTGTTGGAGTCCTTCTTCCGGAACTGCAGCTTCACCGGCTGGGACGTGTAACCGGCGTACTTGCGGGTCTCCCAGTTGGCGCGCGTCAGCTTGCCGGTGACGGTGATGGTCTTGCCCTTCTTCACCGGCTCCGGGGAGGCGTTGACGGTGAGCTTCGAGAGGCGCTGGACCCGGTGGGTGCTGTAGAAGTCGTTCCAGTAGATGCTGCCGGCCTCGTCGTTGGCGAGGACACCCGCCGTGACGTGCCAGGTACCGGCCAGCGAGTTCATGTACAGGTCGCTGCCCGGGACAGCCGTGATGGTGAGCTTGCAGTTCGAGGTGGTGGCGTTGACCGCGGTGCAGCTGGCGGCCTCCTCGTTCGGCGGGAGCCAGCCGTCGACGTGGTCCAGGTCCTTGCCGTGCCACAGGTCGATGTAGGCGTCCTGGATGCCGGCGGAGTGGCTGGCCGTCAGGGAGACGGTGAACTTCTTGGCGGCCGTCGTACCGAGGACGACGTTCTTGGCACCGTTGATCGTCACCTTGGAGACGACCGGCAGCTCCTCCGCGGCGGCGGCCGTGCTCATCACCGACCGGGAGACGCCGAAGCGCTCGGCGGCGGTGGTCTTGTCGATACCTCCGTCAGCGGCCTGCGCGGCCGGAACGGCGAGGGCGGAAAGGGCCAGGGCACCGGAGACGGCGGCCACGGTGGCACGTATACGCATGTGTTCCCCACGTGAGATGAGTGGGTCTGTGTGACCCACTGTTCAGACAAACCAGTGGGGCGAAAGGTTGCATGACTGGTAAGAGTTTTGTGTGAGCATCGTCTACACCCTCGTCCGTTATCCGCAGGATGACGACTGTCCGGACGCGTCCACCGACGTCACCGCGGTGGGCGCGGAAGCCTGGGGAGAACTCCTTGGGATGGCGCCGGAACAACTGGCCGACGTGTATCCGCTGACGGAGCAGCACGCCGAGCGCGTCGCGCAGTTGACCGGCATCGCGCTCGACCTGGAGAAGTACGACTACTTCCTGGAACCCGAGGAGGACCGTTCCGCGTGAGACTCGCCATCTCCCGTTACCCGAAGGACGGCGAGTTCCTCGACTCGTCCGTCGATGTCACCGCGGTCGGCGTGGACGTCCTCGCGGACCTCGTGGGGATGGGGCCGGACGAGTTGGTCGGTGATGTGCCGCTGACGGAGGAGCATGCCGAGCGCGTCCGGCAGTTGACCGGCATCGCGCTCGACCTGGAGAAGTACGACTACTTCCTGGACCCCAGCTCCGGCTGAGCCGCTCAGTCGAACCAGCGGTCCCTGGCCAGTTCCTCCGTGCGGGTCGGGTCCTCCAGGAGGGCTGCCACCTCGAAGCGCCGGGGCCACTGGCCCGCCGCCCAGGCCAGGCCCGCGGCAACGCCCTCCAGGGTGGACGCGTGCAGGACGCCGTCGTTCGTCAGGCGCCAGTCGATCTCCACGCCGTCGACGACGAGTTCGTCGTGCTCGACGTAGGTCGACGGGGTCCGCGCGCCCAGCAGCACCCGTACCGGCTCCGGTACGTCGTGCTCGGTGCCCTCGGAGTCGACGGAACCGGTGACGGACTCGCTGAGCCGGCGGACCTGGAAGAGTTCGGCCAGCTCGGCGGCCCGGGACGGGCGGACCGGCAGCAGGGGGACGCCCTGCGTGAAGGGCAGCAGGTCCGGCGAGTCGACGACCACCGCGTCGGCCGCGTCCACGACCTCCACCCGGCCGTCGGTCACGGCCCGCAGCTCGTCGGGCAGGGTGACCTGTTCCGGGTCCAGGTCGGCCAACGCGCTGTAGAGGGCGTGCAGTTGGCCGGAGGACACCGGCCGCTCCGGGTCGGCCAGCCGATCGAGGAGCTCGGCGGCGCCCCCCGGCTCCGCCAGCAGCGCGGCCACCGACGTCCGTACACCCAGTGCCCGCAGCACCTGCTCGTCGTCGAACCCGGTCGCGTCCGCCTCGTCGTACAGGCCGCGGAGCAGGGGGTCCCCGCCCGCCGCCAGCAGACCGGCGGGGCGGCGGCCGTCGAGCACCGGGTTCCCGCGCAGCCACCAGGCGGTGTACGGCCGTACGACCTCGTGCGTGCCGTCCGGCAGGAGGATGCGGACCTGCTGGGTCAGGGCGTCCCTCAGGGGCGGCTGAGCCAGCAGAGCCAGGGCCTCGGGCCACTTGTCCTCGTCGACCAGGTCGAGATCGCGTACGGCGACCAGTTCGGTGGCGACCGGCGGTACCGGGCTGTCCGGGAAGCGGTCGAGGATGTCCTCGCACCACACGTCCACGGCGTCCAGCAGCCCGGCGTCGTCCGGTTCGGCGAAGTCGCCCTCGCGCGGCTCCAGTTCGTCGGGGTCGAGGACCACATCCGTGGCCCGGACCAGGGCGAAGTTGGCGAGCACCCCGCAGGCCGCGAGGGGCTGTTCGCCCCACTTCCCGGCCAGGTCGGCGTCCACGTAGGCGAGTTCGTCCTCGCGCATGACCTGGGCGAACGGGCTGCCGGGGAGGACGAGTTCACCGGCGGGGACCAGCTCGCCCTCCTCGTCGGGCAGGGCGAGCGCGCCCAGCCACGGCTCCTCGCCGGGCTCCAGGCCCGCGTCCCGGACGAGCGCGAGGACGGTGTCCGCCAGCTCCTCGGCGTCCGGGGTGTCCTCCTCCCAGCTCATGCCCCCGTCGTCGTCCAGGGAGGCGGCCACGGCGGCCCGCACCTGGGGCGTGGTGAGCACCGCGCGCGCCGTCGCGGGCAGCGCGCCCAGCTTCTCCAGGAGCGGGTGGGCGGCGGCCGGGTGGGCGACCTTGAGGCCGAGCCGGGCGAGGATCTCGGCGTCGATCACGGGCCCGTCCGAGGTGGGCAGCAGCACCTGCCGGGGCCCGATCGTCGTACGTCCGTCGGCCAGCGGCACGGGAAGCCCGGAGAGCCGGTCGGGGTCGACGCCCGCGAGGCTGTCGTAGAGCCGCTGCCACCACTCCGGTTCCTTCTCCAGGCCCGCGAGCCGGTCGATCGCCTCGGTCAGCGGGACCCGGGCGACGCCCAACGTCCGCAGTTCCACCCGCCGTTCGAGACCGGCGGGCAGCAGCGTGGGCAGCACCTCGGCGAGCACCCGTACGGTGTCGGCGCCGGCCCCCTCGACGACCTCGGCCTCGCGCGGGCGCAGGGCCTGCGGCAGTTCCGAGTCGTCGCCGGGCTCGAGTGCGGGCGGGAGGAAGGCGGTGCGCGGAAGGCGCTCGAGAACGGCCTGCCGCAGCGCCCCGTCCAGCTCCCCCTTGCCCAGCGGGCCGGGCACCAGCGCGATGATCCCCTCGCTCACCGGGCGCCAGCCGGCGAGCAGTTCGGCGTACACGTCCGCCGCGCGCTGCACGAGGAAGTCGGTGAGCGGGCCGGGTGCCGCGTGCCGGCGGGTGGTGTCCAGCGGGAAGGACGCGATGAGCAGCGCGGGGACGCCGAGCGGTTCGTCGCTGGGCGTCGGGGCGTGCACGACGGGGCTGGTGCGGGGGTGGGCCGGGGTGCCGTCGGGGTCGGCGGGCACGGCCCAGGTGAGCGACCAGTGCGGTCGCAGCCGCTCCTCGACGGGCCGGCCGGCGAGCAGTTCGGGGGTGAGCGGCCCGTGCGCGGACGCCGTACGCCACCGGGTCGTACCGTCTCGCGAGTCCTCCACGACGGTGAGGTCGGCCTCGGTGCGGCGGCTGATCGTACGGGTCGTGTCCGTCTCGATCACGACCTCCTCGAGCCCGGGGAGGGCGAGGAGGAGGGCGTCGTCGACGGCGTCGAGAAGACGCTCGGCGAGGTCGGCGGCGGCGGTGTCACGCAGCGGGAGGATGACGACGGTGTCGTAGGGGTCGGGCGCGCTGCCCTCGGCGGCGAACGGGAGCCGCAGCAGCGGGACGTGGCCGTCGCGGCGGCGGATCTCGTCCCCGAGTCCGGGACTGTGCCGTGCCGTGTCGGCGGCCTCGTCGCGGGCCTCGGCGAGGGACCAGCGGACCCCGCCGTGGCGGCCTACGACGGCGGGCTCGTCGGTGACGGCCAGCACCGCGGCGAAGCCGACGCCGAAACGGCCGACCGAGCCGTCGGCGTTGTCGCGCTTGGCGGAGGCGCGCAGCGTGGAGAGGGACTCGACACCGGCCGCGTCCAGCGGGGCGCCGGTGTTGGCGGCGAACAGGACGCCCTCGCGGAGGGTGAGCCGCAGCCGTCCCGGCACCCCCGCTCTCGCCGCCGCGTCGGCCGCGTTCTGCGCGAGTTCGACGACGAGCCGGTCCCGGTACCCGCCGAGGACGAGGTCCTCCTCGGCGTTGGCGTCCTCCCGGAACCGGGCGGGGCTGGTCGCCCAGGCGTCCAGCACCCCTCGCCTGAGGCGGGCGGTCCCGAACGGGTCGGCACCCTCGGCAGCGGGCCGCACGAACTTGCTCACGTTCACACTCTCCTCGTCGGCGTGACGACGAAGGTACCGCGACGAGCGGGGACCATGACTCGGGGAGGGCTCGCGGCGCGACGCCGACGGGCGGCGGGGTGTGCGCCCCGCCGCCCGTCGGTGTGGATGCACGTGCCGGGTTACCGGGCCGCGTAGCCGAAGCGGCTGCCGGCGGCCGGGAGGCCGCCCGTGCCGGGCTGGTACGTGGTCACCGCGGCGACCGTGCCGCCGGCGGTCACGTTGGACAGCGGCAACGCGTGCAGGGCGCCGTACGTGGACGGGCCGTTGGGCATGCCGACGTACAGGCGGGTGCCGGTGAGGTGAAGGCTGCTGCCGACGGCCTGGTTGGCGCCCGGGGTGCCGGGGATGCCGTCGCCGTCGCCGGCCTCCAGCCAGCGGTCGTTCGCACCCGGCGTGCCGAGCAGCGAGAAGGTGTGGACCGCGCCGGCCTTGGCGACCGAGCCGACGGCCTCGCCGGGGACACCGACCGCGAGCTTCATCGTCGCCGTGGTGCTCACCGAGCGCGGCGCGGTGTTGACCGCGGTGACGGTCTCGCCCATGCGGTCGCCGGGCTCGGCGGAGCCGCTGACGTCGTCGTCGGCGGTGCCCTGCTTGAGCTCGGCCAGCTGGCTGCCGGCGCCCGCGGCGGTGACACGGAAGAGGATCACCCGGCCCGCGTCCGGGTTGGGGGCGTCGCCGACCGGCAGGTCCTCGCCGGGTGAGCCGATCGCGAGGATCGAGTCGGTGGCGGCCGTGGCACCCGAGGGGCGGTACTCGGTCAGGGAGAGCGACTTGCCGAACTCGTCGCCCGCCTCGGCGCCGCCGGAGACGGAGTCGAGGTCCTGGTCGAGGCCGAACAGCGGCTTGGGGTGGCCGTCGGCGTGCAGGGTGTGCGAGAAGACGGCGAGGTTGCCGGACGCGGCGTCGCCGCCGATGTCCTCGTTGGGGGCGCCGACCGCGATGTGGTTGGCGTCGGCCGCGACCGAGGTGCCGAAGCCGTCGTTGGCCTCGGCGCTGCCGGGCACGTCGGTCTTGTCCTGGTGGACACTCGCGTTGACCTTGCCGCGCAGGTAGAAGGCCATGCCCGCCTTGGTGACGGTGCCGAGGGACTCCCCGGGCACACCGATCACGACGTACGGCTCACCCGCCGCGGTCTCCCCGGCCGCGAGGGCGTGGCCCATGCGGTCGCCGGACTCGGAGCTCGACGCGGCGATGGCGCCCGCGCCCTCGCCCTGCTGGAAGTGCGTGACCTTCACGGTGCCGGTGCCGAGGCCGCCGGTCGCGCCGTGCAGGACGTCGACCATGCCGCCATCGGTGGCGGTACCGAGGTCCTCGCCGGGGGTGCCGACGACGAGGTCGGTGCAGCCGTCCTGGTCGTAGTCGACGGTGTCGATCGCCTCGCCGAAGCCGTCGTTCGCCTCGGCGGAGCCGGAGACCCAGGCGAGGGACTGGTTGATCTCCGCGGTGCCCTTGCCGCCGCCGTAGACGACGCGGACGAGCCCGGCGCCTGCGTTCCCGCCGACGGTGGCCCTGGGGTCGGAGACGGCGATGTCCTCGACGCCGTCGCAGTTGAAGTCGGTGACGGGCGCGGGGCCCGTGGTGGCGGACACCCAGGAGGCCAGGTCGTCGGAGCGGGCGGCGATCGCGCCGGTGCGGGTCTCCGTCTCGCCCAGGCAGCCGCCCTGCCAGGACCGGCTGCCGACGCCGACCAGTTCGGCGGTGCCGTTCGTCTCACGGAGCAGGGGGGCACCGGTGTCGCCCTGGCACAGGGCGCCGTTCTGGCCGGTGATGGTGAGGTCGTCGGTGCCGACCGCGTTCACCGCGAAGGCAGTGCTGTGCGCGGTGGCGGTCAGCCAGTCGCCGGCGGTGCGGCCGTAGCCAACCGCGCGGAGCTGGTCGCCCGCGGCGGGGGCGGTGCTCGCCACGGTCACGGGGGTGACCCCGGTGACCGGGCGGGCGAGCCGGGCCAGGACCAGGTCACGGCCGGCCCGCGGCACCAGCTGGACCACGGCGCTGGTCTTGCCCGCGACGGTGGCGGTGGCCGACAGGGCGGGCTTGCCCGCAGCGACGGTGGGCACCTCGACGTCGGCGGCGAAGCAACTGGCCGCGGTGAGGATCCAGTCGGAGGCGACGAGGGCGCCGCTGCACGCGCGGGCGGTGTCGTCGGCGCCGAGGGCCACGTTGGCGGTGAAAGCGTAGGAGCCCGTGCCGACCGGATCGCCGGCGACGGCGTGCGCCGGGACGCTGAGCAGGGCTCCTGCGGTGGCGACGACCGCCACGAGCGCCGCACCGACGGCGGATCTCGGGGCGGAGGAGTTGATGGAGGTCACGTTTCTCGATTCCTTGACGCTGGGCACTGCGGGTCAGCCGGTGACACGGATCTCGACGAGGACGGAGCGGGCGCCGCCCACGGTGCCCTCGCCGACGCTCTCGAAGCCGCCCTCGGCGACGGCGACGGTGGTCGTGGCGCCGTTCGCGGTGAGGTCCGCGCTGATCGGGTGGTCGCCGGTCTCCAGGGCGAAGACCCGGGGCAGTTCGAGCGTGAGCCAGCCCGAGGCGGCCGTGGCCCTGAAGCAGTAGTCGCCCTTACGGCCCACCGTGCTGTCCGCCACGGTGTAGACCCTGATCTGATCGGCGGTGCCGTCACAGGTGGCGAGGAGGATATGCCCGTCACCCTTTTTCAGCTGAATGCCCTCCGAGGCGAGAATGCCCGCCGCCCCGGGATAGGAGAACTGCTCCACCGCACTGGGCGGAGTATCGACCGCGACAGCCGAGGAATCATCGGCCACCGCCATAGGAATACCTATCGCCGCCCCCATGACAACGGCGACACCGGCAAGAAACAGATTGCGAGCACGGATAAACACCGCACCCTCCTTTCGGGTGCGGCATTTCCATGCCGAAAGCCGCTCCCCCCAAGCGTTTCCCATCAAATATCCGTCACAAGATAACCCTGGACTCACACATCGTCAACTCACTTTGATTCATGACCAATACCCCCAGAACGGGACATTGGATAATAATAAAGCAGAGGCAAAGCGCATGTATAGTGTCGGCCATTCTTGGAGACGTGCAGAATCCACCAATTACCGGGGGCCCGATGAGTCGAAGAACGCCACGCGCGATACACAGAACGGCACTGGGCCTGCTGCCGCTGGCCCTGGCCGCCGGCCTGCTGGGTGCTTCGCCCGCGGTCGCGGCGGCCACGGACACCTCGTCCGCCGTCCTCCTTGCCGACGTCTCGGAGGTGACCGCCGCCGACCGTGGGCAGGTCGTCGACTACTGGCGTGCGGGCGGCCCCGGCGTCAAGGCGGCTGCCGAGGCCGCGCTGACCGGTACCGACGACGACGTACGGACGTTCCTGGCGGCCGCCGAGGAACTCAACGGCCAGGACGAGCGGGTGACGGCCGCCCAGATCGCGAGCGTCGGCGGACCGGAGCTGCTGACCGCGGCCCGCGCCGCGCTGGCAGGAACCCCCGCCCAGTTGCACGACTTCCTGGACGACGGCTGGGAAGACCCGATGCAGGAGGACAACCGGGTCCGGGTCGCCCAGATCATCGACACCGCGGGGCCCAACGTCCAGGAGGCAGGGCGGGCCGCGCTGAACGGCGGCTCCGAAGACGTACGGAACTTCCTCACCAAGCTCCAGTACACCCAGCAGGAGCAGGACGAGCGCGTACAACTCGCCCAGATCATCAGCGTGGGCGGCACCAACGTACGGGCGGCCGGACGCCTGGCTCTCAGCGGCAGCGCGGCCGACATCAAGGAGTTCCTCCAGGTCGGCCAGTTCGTCGCCCGCGCCAAGGACCAGGAGCACGACACCGTCGCCCAGCTCGCGGCACAGGCGAAGGAGGCCGGACGGCAGGCGGCCGCGCAGACGGCTGCCGCCAAGTCCGAGTCCGCCAAGGCGGTGAAGGCGGCCCAACTCGCCAAGGAAGCCGCGCTGGAGGCGGCGGCCGAGGCCGAGGCCGCCAAGGACGACACCGCCAAGGCGGCACGCGCCGCCAAGCGCGCCGCGACCGCCGCGTCCCAGGCCGCCACCGCCGCGCAGCGGGCCATCGACGCAGCGAGCGCGGCGAACAACTCCGCGCGCGTGGCGGCCAACGCGGCCTCACAGGCAGCCGCCGCGGCAGCCGGTGCCTCCCAGGCGGCCTCCCGCGCTCGCAGTGCCGCGGCCGACGCCGCCGTGGACGCCGCCAACGCTGATGCCGCGCGGGTCGCCGCCCAGGCCGCCCAGAAGGCAGCCGAGGGCGCGAACCTCGCCGCCGAGGCCGCCGACCAGGCCGCCGTGGCCGCCGACGCGGCGGGTGACGCCGCCAGTTCGGCGAAGAGCGCGACCGCCAACGCCAACGCGGCCGCCGATGCGGCCATCGAGGCCGGCAACTACGCGGGTCAGTCGAGCGCCGCCGCCGCCGAGGCGCGCGCCGCCGCAGCAGCAGCCAAGAGCCACGCGGCCGAGGCGAACCGTGCCGCGACCGCTGCCGAGGCCTTGGCCCGCAAGGCCGCCACCGCGGCCCGGGAGGCCCGGGACGCCGCACGGTCGGCCGCCACACACGCGAAGAACGCCGGTGACGCGGCCCTCGACGCGGCCGAACACGCCGGTGACGCCGTAAAGGCCGCAGAGCGGTCCACGGAGCACGCGAACGCCGCGACCACGGCCGCGAACGCCGCCACCGCCGCCGTCACCAAGGCCCAGCAAGTCTTCGAACTCGCCCGTGAGGTCGAGGCCGAGGAACTGCTGGGCCGCACCAACGCGGGCATCGAACGGGCCGAGCAGGACAAGGCCGACTACGACGCTCAGGTGGCCGCGCGGGCCACGCTGGAACAGGCCGCGAAGGACCGGGACGTCGAGCGGGACCGGCTGGTCGCCACGGCAAACGCTCCCGGAGCCGACCTCGCGGGCATCGCCGAACAGGGCCGTGACCTCGCCGTACTGGCGATGAAGAACGGCACGGCATGGGGCCGCTCCGCCGCCGAGGCCGCCCTGGCAGGACCGGACGAAGTCGTCCTCGACTATCTGCGGGTCGGCTGGATCACCGCCCGGCAGCAGGACGAGCGCTCCTACGTCGAGCGGCTCGCCGAGGAGAGTTCGGACAAGGCGGTGCGCAACGCGGCCGAGGCCGCGCTGGACGGCGACGCCGACGCAGTGAGCGCGTTCGTCGCCACCGGCCGGCACCAGGCCGGCGCCGAGGGCATGCGTGTCGACATCGCCAAGGTGATCGACGGTGCCGGACCGGTGCTCGCCGAGGCCGGCCGGGCCGCGCTGGCCACCGGCGATCCGAAGAAGTACAGCCAGTTCCTGTCCACCACCCAGCGGGAGGCCCGCACCCAGGACGAGCGGGTGAAGGCAGCGCAGCTGGTGGACAGCGGCACTCCCGAGGTGAAGTCGGCGGCCCGGATCGCGTTGGCCGGTTCGCCGGACGCGCTGCACTCCTTCGTCGTCTCCGGGCAGTACAAGGCGCTGCGCAAGGACAATCTGACCGCCACCCACGTGGCCCAGGTGCGGAAGATGATCGCGGACGCGGCGAAGGTCGCGGCCACCGCCCAGCAGAACGCCGCCACCGCGCAGAAGGTCGCCGCCACCGCCCGCCACGCCGCCGCCGAGGCCACCGAGTGGGCGAAGAAGGCGAACGAGTCCGCGGGCAAGGCGCAGGAGTACGCCGACCAGGCCGACCAGTACGCCGATCAGGCCGAGACTTCCGCGGCCCAGGCCGCCGCCTCCGCGAAGACGGCACGCAACGCGGCGAACAGCGCGGACGCCGCCGCGTCCAGGGCCGCGAGGTCGGCGGCGGACGCGACGATCTCCGCCGAGTCGGCGCAGGCCTCCGCATCCACCGCGGCCTACTACGCCGAGGAGGCGCGCAAGTCGGAGATCGCGGCGGGCAAGGACGCGGACGCGGCGCTGGAGGCGTCCACCAAGGCGTTCGTCGCCGCGGTCGCCAAGTACCGCGAAGAGGAGGAGGAGCGTCGCAAGGCAGCGGTCGCCGCGAAGGAGGCGGCCGAGAACCAGGGGATGACGCCGGCCGAGCTGTACCGCTGCCAGCAGTCGATCCTGCCCTGCGACCCGGTGGACTTCGCCCGCTGGTGCCAGCACAACGAGATCTACTGCGACCTCCTCGCGCACGCCGACGAGTTCAGCGACGCGGCCGAGATGCTCTGGAACATCGAGAAGGAGCTCCTCGGCATCAGCGACCTCGAGGAGTGCCTGCGCGAGAAGGACTTCGACAGTTGCAGCGGCCTCGCGGTGGACGTCCTCGGCGGCAAGTTGAAGATCCTCAACCGGGCCTATGACGAACTGAAGCTCCTGAAGCGCGGCTGCAAGGCGGTCAACCGGGCGTCGGTGCGGTCGGCGGCGTTCACGGTGGCGGCGCAGGCGGCGGACGGTGGTGTGTCCGGCTGCCTGGAAGGCGCCATCGACCACGACGTCTTCGATCCCGTGACGGGAAACAAGATCACCGACATCGACCTCTTCGAGAACGGTGTGATGTGGGAACTCAAGTCGGCCACCTACGCTGATGCCGCGTGGCTGGACAAACACATCGACTTGAAGCTGTCCAACTACCTGAAATGCCGTGCGCTGCTTCCCGGCTACGAGAGCGCACCGATCGGCTTCCGCTTCACGACGTCAGGAATGGACTCGCGTTTCCGGGCGGCATTGCAGCAGCGGTTCGCCGAGCTCAGGCAGGCCTACCCGGATCTCGACCTCAGACTGGAGATCGCAGATTGAGTTATCCCTTCGAGTACGGCAACGAGACAATCTGGGACGCGGGCTACCACAGCGGAAAGCTGTATGCCTCCCTTGCTCCGGGAGCAGCCCGATTCCTGGACGTGCCGTCAGGACTGACGGCGACACCTCAGGGTGGCTGCGCGGTGGATCGCGAGATGTTCCAGGTCTTCGTCGAGCGTTTGTACGGCCTGTATGCGGCCACCTCGAACGAGGTCATGCGAGAACTGGCCCACGGTCTGCTCGTCACGTCGCTCGTACTGCTGGACCGGACGGGCGGCACCATCGAGCTGCGGCCCGAGGACGCGGCGCCTCTGGGCGATGCGAAGTCCGCCCTTTCGCGATCCATGGCCTCATAGGACGCGGATGACCAGGAAATGGCCGCCCGCCGGAATACGACCGGCGGGCGGCCTTTTCGCGCTTGGCAGGAGCGGCTCCTTGAGGGGTACGGCAGAAAACCGGCCCAGGCCACCCTGCGGGCATTCCGC
The DNA here is from genome assembly GCF_040607335.1 of Streptomyces sp. NPDC005303. Taxonomy (NCBI): domain Bacteria; kingdom Bacillati; phylum Actinomycetota; class Actinomycetes; order Kitasatosporales; family Streptomycetaceae; genus Streptomyces; species Streptomyces sp. NPDC005303. Next base: position 148,257 of record NZ_JBEXGM010000015.1, read on the forward strand.
CATCGCCATCAGACGATCTCCTGCCACCTGACCCGCCGGTTCGCGAAGAGCCCATCGACCCTCGGCAGTTGCCGGCCCCGAAGCCGTCGCCGACCTACGAGTGCCCCAGCTCCGCCGTGTCCTCGTCCGCCAGCACCGGCACCGAGCCCGAGTCCGGTGCCGGGCGCAGCGGGAACGGGTCCACTCGGGTCTCGTCGATCACCGGCTCCGCCGGCTGCGGGGGCTTGGGCATGACGGCCGCTTCCGAGTGGCCCCCGCAGCCGTAGGACAGTGAGACCACGCGGCCGTCCGCGGGGGCGAACTCGTTCGCACACAGGCCGAAGGCCTGTCCCAGCGAGCCGCCCAGCGGCACCAGGAATCCGCAGCTGACACAGGGCGCCGGGGCCGCCTGGGCCATCGGCGTCTTCGCGCCGAAGGACTCCTCCCAGCGGTCGGCGGCGACATGGAGGCCGTAGCGGGACAGGACCCGGGCCCGGCGCATGCCCAGTTCCTCGGCGACCGCGGCGATCGACCCACGGGTCGGGGCCACGGGCAGGTTCGACGGGGTGCCCGCCGTGAGCTCCGCGTCCTCCGCCTCGACCAGCTCGGCCATCTCCTCGGAGACGGGCGCGCTCGGCAGCGGCTCGTCCTCGCCGGTGTAGCCGGGCTCCAGGCGCAGGTCCTCGGCGTCGGTGGGGAGCAGATCGCCGGGGCCCATGTCGCCGGGGCGCAGGCGTTCGCTCCACGGCACCCACTCCGGCGCCAGCAGCGCGTCCGGGCCGGGCAGCAGGACGACCTCGTCCAGCGTCACCAGCTTCGCGCGGGAGGCGCGCGCCACCGTCACGGCCCAGCGCCAGCCCCGGTAGCCGAGCTCCTTGCACTCGAAGAAGTGCGTCACGACACGGTCTCCCTCGGAGACCAGGCCCGAGTGCTCGCCCACCACACCGGGCGCGGCGGCCTCCTCGGCGGCGGCACGGGCGAGGTCGACGGCCTCGGCGCACAGGCGGTCGGGGGTGCGGCTTCGCGTTGTCGCTGCGCTCACAGGTATCGCTTCTCTCCTACGCCGTCACTCGGGTGCGCCGGCCTGAAGGCGGTGGGTGCGGACGGAGCGGACCGGAGGACCGCGTCGACGTCCGCGCCCGATCGCGCTCGGGCGCACCTACTCCCATCCATTCTGCGGGATGTCAGAGAGGCGCGCGGCCGAGAACGTTCGCCACGGCGCGCTACGCACGCTACCTGTTCGCTGCCGCTCGGCCTACACCGACGTGATGGTTCGTTGCCTCCAGTGGGCCCGCGGCGACACTTCATATGCGTTCATACGCGCGGTAACCGCACTACTCACAGCCTTCTCGGGGCACTATGACGGGGTGGCAGCCTCGAGGACACACCAGGGAGCCACCGGGATCGGTGGCGGTACGGGCCGGATGACGGGGTCCGTGCGCGCTGTCGGCCGTGCCCTGCACTCCCCCTTCACCGGTACGGCCCGCGGCATCCGCAAGGCGACCCATGCGCACGGAGCGGGCGAGTCCGGCCTCGGCAAGCTGATCGAACTGCACGCCGTCAACGGCGCGGGGGACGTGATGATCACCGTCGCCCTCGCCTCGACGGTGTTCTTCTCGGTACCGACCGACGAGGCCCGTGGACGCGTCGCCCTGTACCTCGCGATCACCATGGCGCCCTTCACCGTCCTCGCGCCCGTGATCGGCCCGCTCCTGGACCGCCTCCCGCACGGCCGCCGCGCCGCCATGGCGGGTGCCATGCTCGCCCGCGCCATGCTCGCGCTGATCATCGCCGGGGCGGTCGCCACGGGCAGCCTGGAGCTGTATCCCGCGGCCCTCGGCGTACTGGTCGCCTCCAAGGCGTACGGCGTCGTCAGAAGCGCGGTGGTGCCCCGGTTGCTCCCACCCCGCTTCTCCCTCGTCAAGGCCAACTCCCGCGTCACCCTCGGCGGCCTCCTCGCCACCGGCATCGCGGCCCCCATCGGCGCGGGACTCCAGGCCGTCGGACCGCGCTGGCCGCTCTACGGCGCCTTCGTGATCTTCATCGCCGGTACGTTCCTGTCCTTCTCCCTGCCGCCGAAGGTCGACTCGGCCAAGGGCGAGGACGTGGCCCTGCTCGCGGCCGACGAGGAACATCTGCACGGACCGCACCTCAAACCGGTCAAGCGCCCCGGACTGCGCACGGTCGGCACCGCCGTCACCCACGCCCTCGGCGCGAACGCGGCCCTGCGCTGGCTCTCCGGCTTCCTCACCTTCTTCCTCGCCTTCCTGCTGCGCGAGCACCCGCTGACCGGCGAGAGCGCGGCGGTCTCCCTGGGCCTGGTGGCCGTGTCGGCGGGCGTGGGCAACGCGCTCGGCACGGCGGTCGGCGCCTGGCTCAGGTCGAGAGCGCCGGAGATCATCATCCTGACGGTGGTGGCCATCGTGCTGGGCGCGGCGATCACCGCGGCGATCTTCTTCGGGGCGTTCCTGGTGGCGTGTCTGACGGCGGTCGCCGGTTTCTCGCAGGCCCTGTCCAAGCTGTCCCTGGACGCGCTGATCCAGCGGGATGTGCCCGAACTGGTCCGCACCTCGGCGTTCGCCCGCTCCGAGACCCTGCTCCAGGTCTCCTGGGTGTTCGGCGGCGCCGTCGGCATCGTGATGCCGCTCAACGGCTACCTGGGCCTGTCCGTGGCCGCCGCGGTCGTGGCCGCGGGCTGGCTGGCCACCGCGAGAGGGCTGCTCAGCTCGGCACGGCACGGCAGCGCGCCCAAGGCGCGAGTGGCCTAACCAGGCCCCCGACGCACGGCACGCCGTACCCCGCATAAAGGGACCGTAGGGCAGGCCCGATAGCCTTCGGCCATGACCACGCTGCAATCCGCTGTGCGACGCCGCCGCGCCGTCGCCGCCGCCGGCCTCGTTTCCGCCGGACTGCTCGTCCTGTCGGCCTGCGACAAGCCGACGCCGCGCGTCACCGTCACGGTCGGATCGACCTCGGTGAGCTCCGAGGCCGTCTGCTACGACGACGGCAACGACCTCGGCAAGGCGAAGGCCACCAAGTGCGCCCTGGAGAAGTCGGACGTCAAGACGATCAAGGTCAAGCAGAGCGAGACCCTGCGCGTCGGCGTCGACCAGAAGATCGCGGACACCGGCTGGGCCCTGTGGATCAACGGCCAGCAGATGACGTACGCGTACAAGAAGTCGTACTACGCCTTCGACGGCGTCGACCTCTTCGCCCAGCAGCAGGGCCAGGCCCCGCAGAAGACGCTGTACATCAGCATCGTCGAGCAGGACAAGCAGTCCTCCGGCGAGAGCAAGGCGTACAAGGGCGTGTGGAACTTCAAGCTGGAGAACTCCGACTACTGATCCGCCGTATCCCGATGCGCATCCTCGTGGCCACCGCCGTCCCCGTAGAACGGGACGCGGTGGTCCGCGCGTTCGCGGGCCCGGCACCCGCCCTCGACGTCCTCGCCGTGGGCGTCGGACCCGCCCTCGCCGCCGCCCGCACCGCCACCGCGCTCACCCGGGCCGCCCTGGAGGGCGCTCCCTACGGCCTCGTGGTCTCCGCGGGCATCGCGGGCGGCTTCCTGCCGCACGCGCCGGTCGGCTCCCTCGTCGTCGCCGACGAGATCACCGCGGCCGACCTCGGCGCGGAGACCGCCGACGGGTTCGTGCCCGTCACCGAGCTGGGGTTCGGGACCGTCACCCACCGTCCGCCCGAGACACTCGTACGGGTCGTGGTGACCGCGACCGGGGCGCGCGCCGGGGCCGTGCTCACCGTCTCCACGGTGACCGGCACGGCCGCCCGCGCGACCGCCCTGCGAGACCGCCACCCCACCGCCCTGGCCGAGGCCATGGAGGGCTTCGGGGTCGCCGAGGCGGCCGGGGCGCACGGGGTGCCCGTGCTGGAGATCCGCGCCGTGTCCAACCCGGTCGGTCCTCGCGACCGGGCCGCCTGGCGCATCGGCGACGCGCTCGCGGCCCTGACGGAGGGGTTCGGGAAGCTGACGCCCGTACTGGAGAGTTGGAAAGACCATGACGACTGAGCCACTGCAGATCGCGTACTCCCCCTGCCCGAACGACACGTTCGTCTTCGACGCCCTCGCCCACGGCCGGGTACCCGGGGCACCCGCGCTGGACGTGACCTTCGCCGACATCGACGTCACCAACGGGATGGCCGAGCGCGGTGAGTTCGATGTGCTGAAGGTGTCGTACGCCGTGCTGCCGTACGTCCTCGACGAGTACGCGCTGCTGCCGTGCGGGGGTGCGCTGGGGCGCGGGTGCGGGCCGCTGGTGCTGACGCGGGAGGCCGGCGTGGACCTGACCGGCCGTACCGTCGCCGTGCCGTCCGAGCGGTCGACGGCGTATCTGCTGTTCCGGCTGTGGGCGGCGGACGTCCTCGCGGGCGGGGTCGGGGAGATCGTCGTGCTGCCGTTCCACGAGATCATGCCGGCGGTGCGGGACGGGAAGGTCGACGCCGGGCTCGTGATCCACGAGGCGCGGTTCACGTACCAGAACTACGGTCTGCACAAGCTCGCGGACATGGGCGAGCACTGGGAGTCGACAACCGGGCTGCCGATTCCGCTGGGGGCGATCATCGCGAAGCGGTCGCTGGGGGCGGAGCGGTTGTCGTCGCTCGCCGAGTCCATCCGTACGTCCGTGCGGGCCGCTTGGGACGAGCCCGAAGTTTCCCGGCCTTATGTCATGGAACACGCGCAGGAGATGGATCCCGCCGTCGCCGATCAGCACATTGGTTTGTACGTCAACGAGTTCACCGCGGACCTCGGGGAAGACGGATATGCGGCGATTCGAGGGCTGTTGACCCGGGCGGCCGCCGAAGGTCTTGTACCGGCTTTGCAGCCCGACGCGTTGTCTTTTATCTGACGCGCTTCGGGACGATCGGCCATTGGGCCAGTTTCAACATTCCCAGGACCCGGTGGATCAGGAAGCCCGCCAGCGGGAGTTCCACGCACACCGCCAATGCCACCGACCACCAGACGTCGGGGGTGCCCAGGGCCAGCGACACGTCGAACCACGCGTCGCAGACCAGCAGGGCACCCGTCGACACGGCCGCCACCACGACCCCCCGGTGGCGTCGCCAGCCGAGCAGGGCCGTGGCGGCCATCGCGAGGAGAAGCAGCACGTCGAAGCCGACCCACGTGGTGCGCCACTGACGGACCGTGTACCCGCTGGGCAGCGTGAAGGCCAGCAGGACCGTCCACGGGACCAGACCTATGGCGCAGACGGTCAGCAGTTCCAGGGTGTGGCGCCGCTGCCGCCGGATCTGCTCCAGCAGCTGCGGGGACGGCTCCTCGGTCCGTATGTCGCTCATTACACGTCGAGTTGGTCGGCCACCGCTCGCAGGAGGCCGGCGATCTTCCCGCCGGCGGCCTTGTCGGGATAACGGCCGCGCTCCAGCATCGGCGTGATGTTCTCCAGGAGGGTCGTCAGATCCTGCACGATGGAGGCCAGTTCGTCCGGCTTCTTGCGCGTCGCCGCCGCGACCGAGGGGGTCGGGTCCAGGATGGCCACCGAGAGGGCCTGGTCACCCCGCTGCCCGGCGACCACTCCGAACTCCACCCGCTGCCCGGGCTTCAGCGTCTCGACTCCGGCGGGGAGGACCGAGGAATGGACGAAGACGTCACCGCCGTCGTCGCGGGAGAGAAAGCCGAAGCCCTTCTCGCCGTTGAACCATTTGACCTTGCCGGTGGGCATGTCTGTCCTCGTCCTCGTACTCGTCGGAAAACTGCTTCTGGAACGGCTCTTGATAGCACTGGGGCGGGTCGTCGGGACCCGCCGGTACCAAGGCTAATGGTCTTCAGGCCGGTGACAAGACGTCGCCCGGTTGTTCCTTCGCGCAGGGAACTACCCTGGTCCGGTGCGTGACAAAACCCAAACGAATTCCGCGGCTCCCGGTGACCGGCTGATCCGTGTCGGAGCCATCGTGTTCTTCGTCGGTGCGGTGGCCACTCTGGTCACCGTGGCCCCGTTCCTGATCGGAACGACACCTTTTCCGACATACATGTTCGGATTGAGCATGCTCATGGCCGTCGGCTTCGTGGTGGCCGGTGCCGGCGTACTGCAATCGATCGCGGCGGGAAGGCGTCAGGCGCGGGCCGGACGTCAGCCGTCGTAGTCCGAAAACCACTCCTCGAACTCCGTCAGGTCGGTGAGCACCACGTCCGCACCGGCCTCGGTCAGTTCCGCCGCGCTGCACGGCCCGGTGGCCACCGCGACCGACAGTGCCTCGGCCCTGCGCGCCCCGCGGACGTCACCGATGTGGTCGCCGACGTACACGCTCGCGCCGTGCTCGCGCAGCGCGTCCGCCTTCTGCTCGGCCCACAGGTTGCCGATCACCGCGTCGGGCTCCAGGCCCAGGTGCTTCATGTGCAGCCTGGCGTTGGGCTCCCACTTCGCCGTCACGACGATCGCCCGTCCGCCGGCGGCCTGTACGGCGGCTATGGCCTCACGGGCGCCGGGCATCGCCAGGCTGCCGCTGATGGCGTACGACGGGTAGAGCTCGCGGTAGAGATCCGACATCGCCGGGACCCGGTCCGCCGGGAACCAGTACGCCATCTCCTCCGCCAGCGGCGGCCCGAGCCGCGTGACCACCAGGTCGGCGTCGACGTACGTCCCGGTCCGCTCGGACAGTTCCACCCAGCAGGCGTGGATGCCGGGTCGGGAGTCGATGAGCGTCATGTCGAGGTCGAAGCCGACGGTCGGCGCGGAGGTGCTTGTAGAGGCCATATGAGCCATTGTGCCCAAGCGGTACGCCCGTCGGACAACGATTTCCCGTGACCGGATTCCCATGACCTAACGCCGCCGCTGCGAGCGCCACACCAGGAACAGCGCCGACGCCACGGCCGCTCCCCGCACGACCCATGGCCAGGTCTCGGCGACCGCGTCGTTCAGGTGTCCCTGGGCGATCGGCTCGCCCCAGCGGCCCTCGTTCCTCCCCCAGAGCCAGACGACCCCGGCGGTGAGCGAGAGGCTCGGCAGGAACACGACGGCCCATTTGGTCTCGGCGTCGGTCAGCCGGCGCGAGGCCCACGCGATGAGCCAGCCGACGACGAGGACGAGCAGGTTGCCGAGCACGGCACCGGCGACGAGAAGGGCGGCGGCGAGCAGGAGGAGGGGATTGCTCCAACCTCCGGCGCGGGAGCCGTCGGCGCGGGAGCCCCCGGCCCGGAAGAAGCGGCGTCGGCGGGCCGGGACGGCCTCGACAGCGGGTTCCGCGGCCTTGGCGACCGTCCTCGGTTTCCACCAGGCCGTCCGGGCCCTCACCACCGGCACGGGCGCCGTCGGCTCCACGGCGGGCGCGGGCTCGGGCTTTTTCTCCTCCTTGGGCGGCGGTGGCTTCAGAAGTTCCGGGATCTCCACTCCGCCCACGAACCCCGGGACACTGTCGCCGACGCCGAAGGGGCTGCTGTCGACCCGCCACCAGTCGGGCTGCATCGCGGTGTCGCCGAGTTCGTCCAGGCCTGCCTGGTGGGGTCCGTGGGAGGTGTCGCGGTCGGCGGCCGGGGCGGGCTGCTGCGGGGTGCCGGGGCGCGGCCGGGGGACGACCTTGCGCAGCCCCTTGGGCCGCTCGGTCTCCTCCGTCTCCCGGTCCCGCTGTACGGGCATGGCGACGACCGGCGCCTGCGGGGCGCTGCCCGCCGTGCCGCCGGCGGCGGTGACCACCTCGTCGGGGCTGCCCAGCTTGGCGATGATGCGGCGGACGGCGGCGGGCGAGTCCACGGTGACCTTGGCACGCCGCCGGTCGATCTCGTTGCGCAGTTCCGAGACGAGCCGCATTCGGGTCGACGACGGCAACTGCCGCTGCTGCGCGACATCGCCGACGCGGCTCAGATACTCGTAGACGACCTGATCGCTCTCGATACCCACGAAGTCCCCTCCGGGGCGGGTGCGTTGGATACCCCGTGGGACGACGTTAGCGCAGGCCGCCGCCGATCGGACGGGCCCCGGCGCCGACGGGGACGGTTCCGCGGGCGCGGGGTACGTCACCCCTGCCCCGGCCCCCCACCCGCTAACGTTGGTCGGATGAGCAACCCGGCCGTACCGCCGCGCTCCCTCGCGGAAGCGCTCCGGGCCAGGGACGACGTCTCCCTGGCCGCGCTTCTGCGTGCCCGCCCCGACCTCATCACCCCGGTGCCGACCGATCTCACCCAGCTCGCGACCCGGGCCGGGACGCGGGCGTCGGTGGTGCGGGCGCTGGAGCGGCTGGACCGTTTCGCGCTCCAGACGGCGGAGGCGCTGGCGGTGGCGGCGGACCCCGCGTCCAACGGCGAACTGCTCGCGCTGCTGACCGGCGACGGCGGCGACCCGGCCGTCTCGGCGGCGCTCCCGCGTGCCCTGGGCACGTTGCGGGAGCAGGCCCTGGTGTGGGGCGACGACGACCGGCTGCGGCTGGTGCGCACGGCCCGTGAGCTGCTCGCGCCCGCACCGCAGCATCCGTCGCCGACCGGGCTCGGGCCGACCGTGCACGAGGCCACGTCGGGGATGTCGCCGGGCCGCATCCAGGACATCGTCACGGCGGCGGGGCTCGGCTCGACCCACGACTCGGTGTCCGCGGTGGCGTCGCTGACGGCCCTGTTCACCGACCGCGGGCGGATGTCGGCGCTGCTCGCCGGGCTCCCGGAGGAGTCGCGGGAGGTGCTCTCGCGGCTGGTGTGGGGTCCGCCGTACGGCCAGGTCACCGCCGAGCCTGCGGCCCATCTGCGCCGGCTGCTGGATCTGGGGCTGCTGGTGCCGACGGCGCCCGGGACGGTCGTACTCCCCCGGGAGGTGGCCCTGCATCTGCGCGGCGGCCGCGCGCACCGGGAGGTGGAGCCGCTGCCGCCGACCGTGTCACCCGCGGCGACGCACCGTCCGCAGGTGGTGGACGCGACGGCGGCCGGGCAGGCGTACACCGCGCTCGCGACCGTCGAGGAGCTGCTGAAGGACTGGGACGAGGGCGGGCCCGCCGTGCTGCGGGCGGGCGGCCTGAGCGTGCGCGACCTCAAGCGCACCGCCGTCGCCCTGGACGTGGCCGAACCGGTCGCCGCGTTCTGGGTCGAGCTGGCGTACGCGGCGGGCCTGCTGGCCTCCGACGGCGAGGCCGACGAGCGGTACGCGGCGACCCCGGCCCACGACGAGTGGCTGGAGCAGCCCCCGGCGCGGCGCTGGGCCCACCTGGCGGAGGCGTGGCTGACGGCGACGCGGGTGTCAGGGCTGGTGGGCGGCCGGGACGCGAAGGACCGCACGCTGTCGACGCTGGGCCCGGGACTCGACCGCAGCGCGGCGCCGGAGGTACGGCGCCGGGTGCTGACGCTGCTCGCGGGGCTGCCCGAGGGGGCGTCGCCGTCGAGGGAGTCGGTGCTGGCGCGGCTGCGCTGGGAGCGTCCGCTGCGGGGGCCGCAGCGCGAGGACGATCTGCGGTCCCGGCTCGCCGAGTGGACCTTGACGGAGGCGGAGCTGCTGGGAGTGACGGGGCGGGGGGCGCTGTCGGGGCACGGGCGGGCGTTGCTGGGCGCGACCGTGCCGAAGACTCCGGACAGGGTGCCGGAGGGCCCCGGCGACAAGCTTCCCGTGCACCACCGCTCCACCGTCGGTCCCGTGCACCAAGGCTCCACCGTCCTTCCCGTGCACCAGGGCCCCACCGTCACGGAGCCCCTCTCCCCGGCCGAGCAGGCCACCGCGTCCGCCGCGGCCGCCCGGCTGCTCGCGCCGCTCCTGCCCGAGCCGCTCGACCACGTCCTGCTCCAGGCCGACCTGACGGCGGTGGCCCCCGGTCCCCTGCGGCGGTCGCTGGCCGAGGTGCTGGACGTGCTGGCCGACGTGGAGTCGAAGGGCGGGGCGACGGTCTACCGCTTCACCCCCGGCTCGGTACGCCGTGCCCTGGACGCCGGCCAGTCCGCCTCCGACCTGCACGCCTTCCTCGCCGCGCACGCGCGCACCCCGGTGCCGCAGCCGCTGACCTATCTGATCGACGACGTGGCGCGCAGACACGGTCATCTGCGGGTGGGCGCGGCCTCCGCGTACGTCCGCTGCGACGACGACGCCGTGCTCAACGAGATCCTCGCCGACAAGCGCGCCGCGGGCCTGCGGCTGCGCCGTCTGGCCCCCACCGTGCTGGCCGCGCAGGCCGACCCGGCGTCGCTGCTGGAGGGCCTGCGCGCGATGGGCTTCGCCCCGGCCGCCGAGTCCGCGGAGGGCGATGTGCTGATCACCCGCGCCCACGCCCACCGCACCCCGCCGCGCACGGCCCCCGAACCCGTCCCGGACGGCCCGCCGATCCCCGACGCGACCCTCCTGTCGGCGGCGATCCGGGCCATCCGGGCCGGCGACCTGGCCTCGACGACCCCCCGCAGACAGACCGACCGGTCCCTGCCCGCCGGCGGTGAACTCCCCCGCACCAGCTCCGCCGAGACCCTCGCCACCATGCAGGCCGCCGTCCTCACCGGCGAGGCCCTGTGGATCGGCTACGTCAACGCCGAGGGGGCCGCGAGCCAGCGCGTCATCGCCCCCGTGCGCGTCGAGGGCGGCTTCGTGACGGCGTACGACCACACGGCGGACGAGGTCCGCACGTATCCGCTGCACCGGGTGACCGGGGTGGCGGAGCTGGCGGAGGAGTAGGTCCTTCGGGACAGGCCCGGGTCCCGCGTCAGCACTCCGTGACCGGGGAGTCCGCGGGCAGGCCGAAGTGGATGCGGGCGGCGGACTCCAGGGTGGCCGACGGCACGGCGTCGCCGAACGCGGCGGTGGTGGCGTGTCCGAAGTGGGACGTCAGCCACTGCGCGTTGCCGGCGCCGTCGGGCGGCTCCTCCTGCGAGACGACCACGTAGTCGCCGTCGGCCTCCCGCCGCAGCCGCAGCACCTGCGGTACCTCGGCGCCCGAGCACTCCACCAGGTGTCCGGCGCGCACCCCGTACTCGACGCACAACGTGCTGACACCGGCCCGCACGAGCCCGTCCCGCTCGTCGAGGTCCACCTCCTCGGCCCGGCAGAACCACCGCGTCTGGAGCCCGGGCTCGCTCTCCCCGTACCCGGCGCCGCGCGACTGGTCCACGAGCCGTGCCTCGATGACCGGCCGCACCCGGTTCCACAGCTGGGTGTCGGCGCCCACCGGCCGTACCGCCCAGGCACCGGTCGCCACCAGCACCACGACCGCGCCCCCGCCGACCGCCCAGCTGCCCGCAGACATACCCATGTGTCCTCCCCGGCCCGCTCCCGCCAGTCAAGACACCCGAGCGGGGGCCGGGGTTGCCCGGGAGACCGCTTCGGTCTTCCCCGACCGCCCTCGCCCTCCCTTGATCGTCCCTGATTGAGGCACACTGGACGTTTGGCCCGTGCGGAAGGATGCATGTACGTGAACGGTCCTCTCATCGTCCAGTCCGACAAGACTCTGCTGCTCGAGGTCGACCACGAGCTGGCCGACGAGTGCCGTCGGGCCATCGCGCCGTTCGCCGAGCTGGAGCGGGCGCCGGAGCACATCCACACCTACCGGGTGACACCGCTGGGGCTGTGGAACGCGCGTGCCGCGGGGCACGACGCCGAGCAGGTGGTCGACGCGCTGGTGCAGTACAGCCGGTATCCGGTGCCGCACGCCCTGCTCGTCGACGTCGCCGAGACGATGGACCGGTACGGGCGGCTCACGCTCAGCAAGCACCCCGCCCACGGGCTCGTGCTCACCACCACCGACCGGCCGGTGCTGGAGGAGATCCTGCGGTCGAAGCGGATCATCCCGCTGGTCGGGGCGCGGCTCGACCCGGACACCGTGGCCGTGCACCCCTCCGAGCGCGGGCAGATCAAGCAGACGCTGCTGAAGCTGGGCTGGCCCGCCGAGGACCTCGCCGGGTACGTCGACGGCGAGGCGCACCCGATCGAGCTGGCCGAGGACGGGTGGGCGCTCAGGCCCTACCAGAAGCAGGCCGTGGAGAACTTCTGGCACGGCGGCAGCGGGGTCGTGGTGCTGCCCTGCGGGGCGGGGAAGACCCTGGTCGGCGCCGGGTCCATGGCGCAGGCCAAGTCGACCACGCTGATCCTCGTCACCAACACGGTCTCGGCCCGGCAGTGGAAGCACGAGCTGGTGAAGCGGACCTCGCTGACCGAGGAGGAGATCGGCGAGTACAGCGGGACGCGGAAGGAGATCCGGCCCGTCACCATCGCCACCTACCAGGTGCTGACGACCCGGCGGAAGGGCGTCTACCCGCACCTGGAGCTCTTCGACTCCCGGGACTGGGGGCTGATCGTCTACGACGAGGTGCACCTGCTTCCGGCGCCCGTCTTCAAGTTCACCGCCGATCTCCAGGCCCGGCGCAGGCTCGGGCTGACCGCGACCCTGGTGCGGGAGGACGGGCGGGAGTCGGACGTCTTCTCGCTGATCGGGCCCAAGCGGTTCGACGCGCCGTGGAAGGAGATCGAGGCGCAGGGCTACATCGCGCCGGCCGACTGTGTCGAGGTGCGGGTGAACCTGACCGACTCCGAGCGGCTCGCCTACGCCACGGCCGAGCAGGAGGAGAAGTACCGCTTCTGCGCCACGACCGCGACCAAGCGGAAGGTCACGGAGGCGCTCGTCAAGCGATTCGCGGGGCAGCAGATCCTGGTGATCGGCCAGTACATCGACCAGCTCGATGAACTCGGCGAGCATCTGAACGCCCCCGTCATCAAGGGCGAGACCTCCAACGCCCAGCGGGAGAAGCTCTTCGACGCCTTCCGGGAGGGTGAGATCAGCGTGCTGGTGGTGTCGAAGGTGGCGAACTTCTCCATCGACCTGCCGGAGGCGACGGTCGCCATCCAGGTGTCGGGGACCTTCGGCTCCCGTCAGGAGGAGGCTCAGCGACTCGGGCGGGTCCTGCGCCCGAAGGCGGACGGCCACCAGGCCCACTTCTACTCCGTGGTCGCCCGGGACACCATCGACCAGGACTTCGCCGCGCACCGCCAGCGCTTCCTGGCGGAACAGGGGTACGCCTACCGGATCGTGGACGCGGACGAGCTGCTGGCGGACGGGGCCTGAGCCGGCGCCACCCGCTCAACGGCGGCGGACGCCGGCCTCCTCGCCGTACTCGCCGAGTATGACGACGTCGAAAGCGGCGCCGGCGAAGACGCGGACCGCCCGGAGGGCGTTGCCCAGGCGGTGGGTGGTGTGGTTACCGGAGAGGGGAGTCGCCCCGGACGGGCGACCAGGTGCTGGGGTGAAGGTCGCTGCGCTCATGCCTCCATGGTGGCCGAGCAGGCATAAAGAGGGCATCGGTCCCAGGTAGCCCCTTTCTGTGCTACCTGAGTACCGCCTGGGGGTGGAGCCACCCCCAGAGGAGGAGGGGCGATCCCTTAGGGGGCCGGAGAACGGGGCCGGAGAACAGGGGCTGGAGAAGGGGGGCTGGAGAAGGGGGCCGGAGAACAGCGGGCCGGAGTAATTCGTTGGACCCCTCTCACCCGGTCCCTCTACAATCTCCGCTCCTGCCCGCCTCCCTCTCGGAGTGCCGCCGCCCGGACGGAAACCGGTCGGCACCTCGCTGCCACCCACCCGGTAGCCACCCACCCCGCAGCGCCTTCGGAGGCACCCCCTTGTCTGCCCTGCCCGCGCCCATCGACGACGACCCCCTCGCCCGCGAACGCTCCCACCTCGCCGGTTCCCGTGCCGCGCTGCGCGCCATGCGTGAGGACGTCGAGTCGCTGGACATCAAGGACGTCACCGCGAACTGGGTCAACGCCGAGGTCCTGGCCCGCCAGATCGGCGAGCGCATCAAGTCGCTGGCCGACCTCAGCGACACCCCCCTCTTCTTCGGCCGCCTCGACTACCTGCACTCCCCCGGCGCCGACCGGGCGGAAGGCGCGGAGGGCGAGCGCTTCTACATCGGCCGCCGGCACGTCCACGACCACGACGGCGACCCGATGGTGATCGACTGGCGCGCGCCGGTCTCGCAGCCGTTCTACCGTGCGTCCAAGAAGGACCCGATGGACGTCGGGCTGCGCCGCCGTTTCGGGTACACCCGCGGGGACATCACGGCCTACGAGGACGAGCACCTCTCCGATCCCGCCGAGGCCGCGGCCACCAGCAAGCTGCTCCAGCAGGAGATCGAGCGCCCGCGCGTCGGCCCGATGCGCGACATCGTGGCGACGATCCAGCCCGAGCAGGACGAGATCGTACGGTCCGGGCTCGGCGGCACGGTCTGCGTCCAGGGTGGCCCGGGGACCGGGAAGACCGCAGTGGGCCTGCACCGGGTCGCCTACCTCCTGTACGCCCACCGCGAGCGGCTCGCGCGCACCGGCACGCTCGTCATCGGACCGAACCGGTCCTTCCTGCACTACATCGAGCAGGTGCTGCCCGCACTGGGTGAGTTGACGGTGAAGCAGGCGACCGTCGACGACCTGGTGGCCACGGGCCTGGAGGTGCGCGGCACCGACGAGGCGCCCGCCGCCGTCCTCAAGGGCGACGCGAGGATGGCGGAGGTGCTGAGGCGGGCCGTCTACTCCCATGTGACCATGCCGACCGAGCCGGTGATGGTGGTGCGCGGGTCACGCAGGTGGCGGGTCCCGGCGTACGAGATCGAGGAGACCGTAAGGGAGTTGCTCCACCGGGGTATCCGGTACGGCGCCGCCCGCGAGGCGCTCCCGCAGCGCATCGCACACGCCGTGCTGGTGCAGATGGAGCGGTCCGGGGAGGCGCCGGACGACCGTGTGCAGGACGCGGTGGCCCGCAACCCGGCGGTGAAGGCGGCGGTGAAGGCGATCTGGCCGCCGGTGGATCCGGCGAAGCTGGTGCTGCGGCTGCTGACGGACGCGGACTTCCTCGCCGAGCACGCGGAGGGTGTCCTCGACGAGGACGAGCAGAAGACGATCCTGTGGGCGAAGCCGGTGCGGTCGGTGAAGTCGGCCAAGTGGTCTTCGGCGGACGCGGTGTTGATCGACGAGGCGACGGACCTAGTGGAGCGTACGCACTCGCTCGGGCATGTGGTGCTGGACGAGGCGCAGGACCTGTCCCCCATGCAGTACCGGGCGGTCGGGCGCCGCTGCTCGACCGGTTCGGCGACCGTCCTCGGCGATCTCGCGCAGGGCACCACGCCGTGGGCGACGCGGAGTTGGGACGAGGCGCTGGCCCACCTCGGCAAGTCCGACGGGGTGATCGAGGAGTTGACGGCCGGCTTCCGCGTGCCGACGGACGTCATCACCTACGCCTCCCGGCTCCTGCCGCACATCGCGCCGGGCCTGACCCCGGTCGCGTCGGTGCGTGAGAACCCGGGCTTCTTCGACCTGCGGGAGAACTCCGGTACGGCGGATGTGGTGGCCGCGTGCGAGGAGTTGCTGCGCAACGAGGGCTCTACCGGTCTGATCGCGGCGGACGCTCGGGTACCGGTCCTCGCCCAGGCGCTGACGGCGGCGGGGATCCCGTATCTCGCCCCGGGTGAGGAGACCACGGCCGAGACCCGGCTGACCCTGGTCCCGGCGTCTCTCGCCAAGGGTCTCGAGTACGACTACGTCGTCCTGGACGAGCCCCAGGCGGTGGTCGACGGCGAACCGGACGAGCGGACCGGGCTGCGGCGGCTGTACGTGGCGCTGACCCGAGCGGTGTCGGGCCTGATCGTGACGCACGCGGCACCGTTGCCCGCGGCGCTGGCCGGGTAGGGTGCGGAACCGCTCCGCGATGTTCCCGTGAGCCCTCTGAGTCCCCGTGAGTCCCCCTGAAAGGCCCCCTGTTGACCACGCCACCCCCCTCGCACCCCGCGTATCCGCCGGCGCCGGGGCCTTATCAGCCGGCGCCGACACCGGGGGTGTACCCGCAGTCACCGACGCCGGGGCCCTATCAGCAGGCGCCCGCCCCAGGGGCATACCCGCACCCACCGACCCCGGGGCCCTATCAGCAAGCGCCGACTCCGGGCGCGTACCCCCAGGCCCCGACGCCGGGCGGGCATCAACAAGGGCTGGTCCCGTGGGCGTACCCGCAGGCCTCGGCGCCAGGCGGGCATCAAGAGGCACCCGCCCCAGGGGCATACCCGCACCCACCGACCCCGGGGCCCTATCAGCAGGCGCCGACACCGGGCGCGTACCCGCAAGCGCCGACCCCGGGCGCGTACCCCCAGCCACCGACCCCGCGCGCGTACCCCCAGTCACCGCCCCCGGGGCCCTATCAGCAGGCGCCCGCCCCCGGGCCGTATCAGCACACTTCCGTGCCCACTCCCGGTCCGGCCCTCTGTCAGATCTGCGGGGCGGCGCC
Organism: Streptomyces sp. NPDC005303; assembly: GCF_040607335.1. Lineage (NCBI taxonomy): Bacteria > Bacillati > Actinomycetota > Actinomycetes > Kitasatosporales > Streptomycetaceae > Streptomyces > Streptomyces sp. NPDC005303. Next base: position 164,409 of record NZ_JBEXGM010000015.1, read on the forward strand.
TGCCGCGCCCGTGACGGTCCGGGGTCACCAGGGGATGGTGGTGATCATGCGGTTCCTGAAGCGTGAGGGGATGTTCTGCCGGACCTGCGCGCTGGCGAGCTTCCGGGACATGCAGGCGGACACGATGGTGCTGGGCTGGTGGGGCCCGCTGTCGGTGCTGATCACGCCCTTCACCCTGCTGGCCAACCTCGGCGCGCTGTCCGGAATCCGACGGGTCCCGGAACCGGTCGCACCGGGGTTCCGGCCGCCCCTGGACCCCGGCAAGCCGGTGTTCAAGCGCCCGGCGGGCATCCTGGCACTGATCCCGATGGGCTTGCTGGGCCTGGCGGTGTTCGCGTTCACGGCGCTCCTGGTCGTCGGACTGGTGGCGGGCCCGAGCAGGGAGAGCACGGAAAACGGAGCAAGCAGCGAAAGCAGCGGCAAGGGTCTTACCGACTACCCGAACGACGTCTACCCGACCCTGACGATGGGCTCCTGCGCCCGCAACGACGCCACGTGGCCCTACGAGAAGCTCAAGCCCGAGCCGTGTGGCTCCTCGACCGCGCAGTACGTCGTCCGTCCCTGGACGAACGACTCGTGCGCCTCTGGGGACCACTCCGTCGGCCCGATGTACAGCAAGGGCCACGACAAGCCCCTGTGTCTGCACCCTCTGAAGGGCTAGCGTCCGTCCACCACCCGCCGCCACTCCCCCACCGCCGCCACCGACACCGGCGCCTCCCAGCCGCCCGGCCTCGCCGCTCCGCCGATGTGGAACGCGTCGATCCCCGCCGCGCGGAGCCGCGGCACCTGTTCCAGCCGCAGCCCGCCGCCCACCAGCAACTGCTGCTCGTAGCCCGGCTCCCCCGCCCTCGCCGCCTCCGCGAGCAGCACGGCAAGCCCGTCGTCGACCCCGGCCGCGGAGCCCGCCGTGAGGTAGGTGTCCAGTCCCGGCAGGTCGGCGAGCTGCTTGCGCAGTGCGTCCCGGTCCGCCGCGTGGTCGATGGCGCGGTGGAAGGTCCAGCGGCAGCCGTCCAGCTCCTCGGCCATCCGTTCCACGGCTGCCAGATCCACCTCACCGGACGCGTTCAGGAAGCCGAGCACGAACTCCTCGGCCCCGGCGTCCCGCAGCTCCCGCGCCGCCCGGGCCACCCGCGAGACGTCACCCGCCGCGAATCCGTCCGACAGCCGCAGCATCACCCGCAGCGGGATGGACACGGCGGCCCGAATGGCGGTGACCGTGGAGACCGTCGGCGTCAGACCGTCCGCCGCCATGTCGGTCACCAGTTCCAGCCGGTCCGCGCCTCCGGCCTGGGCGGCGATCGCGTCCTCGGCGTCGAGGGCGATCACCTCCAGGACTGCACGCTTGCTCATGGGGCCCCATTCGTCGACGGTCTCGGGCGGCTACAGGTCTAGTCCAATTCCAGAATACGCCGCCATGGAGTCCCTCTCACCAGTGCGTCTCAGCCGAAGATGTTCAGCTCCTTCGCGTCGGCCCCCGCGAGCTCGTACGCCCGCCCCGCCACCGGACGCCCCGGCCGGGGGGACAATGAGGGCATGGCCGATCTCGACGACCTCCGCGACCGTTTCGCCCGTGCCCTGGAGGGTGCCCGCCCCGGGACCGTCGGCCCCGATCCGGCGCCGTACGCCGACAATCTCCTCGCCCGCTGGCAGGAGCCGCAGCGGCGGTACCACACCGTCCACCACCTGACGGCGGTCCTCGACCACGTCGACGTGCTGGCGGAGTACGCGGACGCCCCGCACCTGGTCCGGCTCGCGGCCTGGTTCCACGACGCCGTCTACCTCCCGGACCGCTCGGAGAACGAGGAGCGCTCCGCCCGCCTGGCCGAACGCGCCCTCGCCGAAGCCGGGGTCCCGGCCGCCGCGACGGCCGAGGTCGCCCGTCTGGTCCGGCTCACCACCGCTCACGACCCCGCCGACGACGACCGCGACGGCCAGGTCCTCTGCGACGCCGACCTCGCGATCCTCGCCGCCCCGCCCTCCGCGTACGCCGCCTACACGGCCGCCGTCCGCGAGGAGTACGGCTTCGTCCCGAGCGACGCCTTCCGCGAGGGCCGGTCCGCGATCCTGCGCCAACTGCTCGACCTGCCACGGCTGTACAGGACGCCGTACGGGGAGCGGGAGTGGGAGGCCACGGCCCGTTACAACCTCACCTCGGAGCTGGAAATGCTGTCGCTCTGAGGCGTCCGGCGCCTTAGCCTGCCCGCATGGCAGACATGGGCGCGGACCAGGGCGCGGAACGGGTGACGGAGGCTGTCGCGGACGCGGTGGCGGTCCTGCGGACGGTGGTGGACCGCGACTGGGCCGGGGTGCCGGCCGGCCGGGTGGAGTGGAGCTGTCTGAAGACGGCCGAGCACATCGCGGGCAATCTGATCGCGTACGCGGGGCAGTTGGCGGGCCGGGCGCAGGACACGTGGGTCCCTTTCGAGATCTTCCTGGACGACGACACGGACGCCGAGGGGGCCCTCCAGGTCGTCGAGACGGCCGGCACACTGCTCGCGGCGACGATCCGCAGCACCCCGCGCGAGGCCCGCGCCTTCCACCCGTACCCCTTCCGCAGCGCGAACCGCGTGGGCTTCGCCGCGATGGGCGTCGCCGAGGTCCTGCTGCACACGTACGACATCGCGGACGGCCTGGGCCTGGCGTACGAGCCCCCCGCCCGGCTCCCCGAGTACGTGCTGACCCGGATCTTCCCCGATGTCCAGCCGGGCCCCGACCCCTGGCGCACCCTCCTGTGGACCACCGGTCGCGGCGACCTGCCCGGCCGCGCGCCGCGCACCGAGTGGCGCTGGAGCAACAACCTCGTCCTGCACACCGAGCGGCTGACCCTCCAGGGCGTCACGCCCGCGTCCGCCGCCGAACTGGCCGCGGGCGGCGACGGCGACTTCGAGTGGGTCGAGGACGGCCCCTTCGAGGGCACCCGCGAGGCCGCCGGCATGACCATCAAGGCCTACGAAGCCGGCGTGCACCGCCCGGAGTTCGGCCTCTTCGTCCTCGTACGACGGCAGGACGGCCGCGCGATCGGCGGCATGGGCTTCCACGGCGCCCCCGACGAGGACGGCCGCGCGGAGGTCGGCTACGACCTCGCCGAGAGCGCCCGCGGCCAGGGCTACGCCACGGAGGCCCTGCGCGCACTGAGCGACTGGGCCCTGGCCCGCGACGACGTGCGCAGCCTGTGCGCCACCATCGAGCCCGACAATGCCGCCTCCCAACGCGTGATCGCCCGGGCCGGGTTCGCGCGGGCGACCGTGGAGGAGGAGCACGCGTACGGGGAGACGGAACCGGGGCTGTGGCTGTACGTGCTGTCCGGCGGGGCCGGTTAACGCCCCTTCGGCCGCCGCAACCCCGCCCCCGTGAGCAACCGCACGACCTCCCGGCTGCTCACCTCCACCGCGCCCGCCGCGACCACGTCGGCGTACCGGTGCGACGGGATGTCGTAGTGGTCCCGCTCGAAGGCCCGCGCAGGCACCCCCAACTCCTCGGCGAACGTGTGCAGTTCCTCGAAGGAGGCGTCGCTGATCAGGTGGGACCACATGCGGCCGTGGCCCGGCCAGGTGGGTGGGTCGATGTAGACGGTCACGAGGAGGAGATCCCGCCCATCGCGGTCCCGAGCGAGCCGATCGCCGCGACCTTCACGCCCGCCTGGTGGCACACCCAGTGCGGGGCGGGGCCCAGCTCGGGCTCGACCTCCAGGGCGTGCGGGTCACCGGAACCGCACACCGGGCACAGCGGCCAGCGGCCGTGGCGCTCCAGGAGCGCGTCCTGGACGTCCTGCGCGACCAGGCCCGCCACGAACTCCGCGCCCTCCGGCCACTGCTCCACCCACCAGCGCCGCTGTACGACGGAATCCTCGACCATCGACACCACGTCCGCGGCGGCGACCTGGCTCGCGGCCAGGTCTTCGAGTACAAGGGCGCGTGCCGTGTGCAGGGACTGCTCAAGTGGACCGATGGACTCCATGGAGCCATTGTGCGGGCTCTTGACCACGACACCGAGCCGAAAATATCTTTCACATGTGCCCCAGGAAGTGAAGGAAATTTTCGGCAGCGCTCTCGCCGCGAAGGTGCGCACGCTGGGTCCGTCCATGACGCGCTCCATGCACCGGGTCGCCGAGGCCGTGGCCGCCGACCCCGCGGGGTGCGCGGCGCTCACCGTGACAGGCCTCGCCGAACTGACCGGGACCAGCGAGGCGACGGTCGTGCGGACGGCCCGGCTGCTGGGCTATCCCGGATACCGCGACCTGCGGCTCGCCCTCGCGGGGCTGGCCGCTCAGCAGCAGTCCGGGCGGGCGCCGGCGATCACCACGGACATCGCGGTGGACGATCCGATCGCGGACGTGGTCGCCAAGCTCGCCTACGACGAGCAGCAGACCCTCGCGGACACGGCGGCCGGGCTGGACACCGCGCAGTTGGGCGCGGCGGTCGCCGCGACGGCCTCGGCGCGGCGGATCGACGTGTACGGGGTGGGTGCCTCCGGTCTCGTCGCACAGGACCTCACGCAGAAGCTGCTGCGGATAGGGCTGATAGCCCAGGCGCACAGTGATCCGCACCTGGCCGTGACCAACGCGGTGCAGCTGCGGTCGGGGGACGTGGCGATCGCGATCACCCACTCGGGGGCGACCGGCGACGTCATCGAGCCGTTGCGGGTCGCGTTCGAGCGCGGGGCCACTACGGTGGCCATCACCGGCCGCCCGGACGGGGCGGTGACGCAGTACGCCGACCAGGTGCTGACGACGTCCACGGCCCGGGAGAGCGAGCTGCGGCCCGCGGCGATGTCGTCGCGGACGAGCCAGCTGCTGGTGGTCGACTGTCTGTTCGTGGGGGTGGCGCAGCGGACGTACGAGACGGCGGCGCCCGCGCTGGCCGCGTCCTACGAGGCACTGGCGCATCGGCACCGCCGGTAGAGACGAGTCACCCGGTAGACGTCGGTCACGAAGAAAGAGCCACTCCGCCATGACCTCCTCCTCCGACCCCCGTGATCTGCAAGCCCAGTTGGAGAAGCTCACCACCGAGGCCTTCCGGCCCGAGCTCGCCGACATCGACCGGCTGCCGACCCTCGACATCGCCCGGCTGATGAACGGCGAGGACGCCTCCGTGCCCGCCGCGGTGTCCCGGCAGCTGCCTCGGATCGCCGCCGCCATCGACGCGATCGCCGACCGGATGGCCCGGGGCGGCCGGCTGATCTACGCCGGTGCCGGGACCGCCGGACGCCTCGGCGTGCTGGACGCCTCCGAGTGTCCGCCGACCTTCAACACGGACCCGGCGCAGGTCGTGGGCCTGATCGCGGGCGGCCCGGACGCCCTGGTGACGTCGGTCGAGGGGGCCGAGGACTCCGCGGAGCTGGCGCGGGCCGACCTGGACGGGCTCACGGTGACGGCCGTGGACACGGTGGTCGGGGTGTCCGCGTCCGGTCGTACCCCTTACGCCGTCGGCGCGGTGGAACACGCCCGCGCACAGGGGGCGTTGACCGTCGGGCTGTCCTGCAACGCGGACAGCGCGCTCGCCGCCGCCGCCGATCACGGCATCGAGGTCGTGGTGGGCCCCGAACTGCTCACCGGCTCCACCCGCCTGAAAGCCGGCACCGCCCAGAAGCTCGTCCTCAACATGCTGTCGACGATCACGATGATCCGCCTCGGCAAGACCTACGGAAACCTGATGGTCGACGTCCGCGCCTCCAACGAGAAGCTGCGGGCCCGCTCCCGCCGCATCGTCGCCCTCGCCACCGGCGCCGACGACGAGGAGGTCGAGCAGGCGCTGACCGACACGGACGGCGAGGTGAAGAACGCGATCCTGACCATCCTGGCCGACGTCGACGGGCCCACGGCGGCCCGCCTGCTGGAGGAGTCGGGGGGCCATCTGCGGGCCGCCCTGGCGGCGACGGCCCGCTGAAGGACGTCTCAGCGGCGGACCAGCAGCGCGTGGGTGACGTTCGGTGAGCTGACCAGTTCGGACACCCGGTAACCGTCGATCCCGTCGCCCAGGTCGTCGAGCAGCCGCTCCCCGCGTCCGATGAGGAGCGGCGCGATCGCCAGATGGACCTCGTCGATCAGCCCGGCGCGCAGATACTGCCGGATGACCGCCGCCCCGCCGCCGATCCGGACATCCTTGCCGTCCGCGGCGTCGAAGGCGCGCCGGAGGACCGCCTCCGGCGGCTCGTCGGTGAAGTGGAAGGTGGTCCCGCCGGCCATCTCCAGTGACGGCCGCAGGTGATGGGTGTGCACGAAGACGTCGTGGTGGTACGGCGGGTTCTCACCCCACCAGCCCTGCCAGGACTCGTCCTCCCAGGGACCGCGCTGCGGACCGAACATGTTCCGCCCCATGATCGTGGCGCCGATGTTCTGGTCGCCGCGCACGAAGTGGTCGACATCGATCCCGGACTTCCCCGCGGTCGCGTCCTGCGACGCGGACATGAACCAGCTGTGCAGGTCGTCGCCCCAGCCGACGCCGTCACCGAACGGGGCGTCCAGTCGCTGGTTCGGACCGGCCATGAAGCCGTCGAGGGAGATCGTCACGTTGTGTACACGGACCTTCGGCATGGTCTTCGCCTCTCGCGTGGTGTCGTGCGGTGTCGTGCTCTCACCTCTGCGTCGTTCAGAGCCTGCCTGGATCGACATCCCCGCGCACCTTTTTCCAGACGAGGGTGTGCCGCCAGAAAAGCCGCCGCCTCAGCTGTACGCCGGGGAGGACGCGGCGGGCTTCGCGGACGAACTCGGTGTACGGGACGTCGGCCGGGCGGGTCGGGGCGGTCATGGCGACGGGGCGTGGTGCTGTCCGCCCCCGGTTCTTGATCCAACCGGTGATCAGGTTGAGCGGGACGGACGCGAGGCCGAGGAGGGTCTGAACGCGGGTGTCCTCCCGCGTGAGTCCGACGATCACCAGAGTGCCGCCGGGAGCCAGTTGGTCTCGGAACCGGCTGAGGGTCTCGGTCAGGGGGAGGTGGTGAAGTACGGCGACACAGGTGATGACGTCGTAACGGGAGCCTTCGCCGTAGGACAGCGCGTCCGCGACGGCGAAGGTGACGGGGGGCCCGGGGTCGGTGGCCTCCCTCGCCCTGGCGATGATCCGCTCGTCGCTGTCGATGCCGTGCACGTGGGTCGCGCGCGTGGCCAGCAGCCGGGCGAGGTCCCCGGAACCGCAGCCGACGTCGAGGGCACGGTCGAAGCGGGCGGGCAACTGGCGCATGATCCACGGGTGGAAGTGGGCGTTGTGGCTCCAGGGGTACGCGTCGTTGATGCGGGCGAGGGCGTCCAGGAGAGGCATGGTTCATTTTCAACAGGGTTCAACAGGGCATGCACCTCTCCCTGTTGACCTTCCGCCCCCTCTCCTGGCGGCGACTGCCTGGAGGGAGCCGTCGGTCACCCCACCACCGTCCCCGTCCGCGACTCAAAGCCCCCCGGCCCGAAGCTCATGCTCCGGCCGGAGTCATGGTCTGTGTTCGTCAAGGCGGTCATAGAGGTCAGGATCTGACCTATACGGCTCCTAACGTGGCCGCCATGACCGACACCACGCACGCCATCACGACCGACGAGCGCACCGACCTGCTGGAGGCGCTGGCCCACAGCCGGCGCTTCCTGCGCTTCACGACCCGCGACCTCACCGACGAGCAGGCCGGGCAGCGGACCACCGCCAGCCAGTTGTGTCTGGGCGGCCTGATCAAACACGTCACGTCGGTGGAGCGGCACTGGGCGGACTTCATCCTCAACGGCCCCTCCGCCATGCCCGACTTCACCGCCATGACCGAGGCCGACTTCGCCCGGCGGGCCGACGAGTTCCGCATGCTGCCCGGCGAGACGCTGGCCGGCGTGCTGGCCGACTACGAGGAGACGGCCCGCAGGACCGACGAACTCGTCATCGCCCTGCCCGACCTGAACGCCACCCATCCGCTGCCCAAGGCGCCCTGGAACGAGCCCGGGGCTCGCTGGTCGGCCCGCAGGGTGCTGCTGCACATCGCCGCCGAGACCGCCCAGCACGCGGGGCACGCCGACATCATCCGCGAGTCCCTGGACGGCGCGAAGAGCATGGGCTGACCGGTCCCGAAGCTCAAGGCCCCAGCTCCGAGCATGTTGGAGTGCAAAGCAGAACGGTACGGCCGCACCCTGGTCAGGATCGGCCGGTTCGAGCCGACCTCCCAGACCTGCGGCGTCAAGGACGGGCCCAAACCCCTGAATGGGGGAGCATGTCAACGGAGGGCACCGCTGGATCACTCGATCGTGGTTCTCCCGTACCGCCCGTGACGACGACTGGTGGGCGGCCTTCACGCGGGGTGACGTACCGCAGGACCCACCGAGCCGCCCGCCCATCCGCTCCCGCGCCCACATCCTGCTGGCCGCGCTGGGCCGCGAGACCCCTTCCCTGTCCCTCTCCGCCGCCGCCTGACCGACAAGCTCCCTCCGGAGCCCCCGCCTCCGCGACCGCCCGACCGGATCCTGGAGTGCGCGAAGTGCGGGGTGCTCGGGCGTCCGGAGGCCCTGCCGAGGGGTGGGCACAAGGGCTGTCGGGGCGAACACGCCACCGCACGCCCCGCCACACTCCTGCCCGCCCCAGTGGTCCATGCCCGGGCAGGCGAGATCCGGGCCCCGATGTCCCGGAAACGAGAAGAGAGCATGCGCGCATGACGAACCACGTCCCAGCGCACACACTTGCAGGTGTGTACAGTTTTTGCATGGACACGTATCCCCTCGTAGAGGCCCGCAACCAGCTCGGTCAACTGGTCGGCCGTGTCCGGCACGGCCAGGAGCAGATCCTGATCACCGAGTACGGCAAGCCCGCCGCCGCGCTCATCCCGATAAGCGAGCTCGAAGAGCTTCAGCGACTGCGGGACGAGTCCGACATCGCTGAAGCGCGCGCTCGGCAGGCAGCGCCGACCGGCCCCTCGATGTCCCACGACGAGTTCGTGGCACAGCTGGAGGAAGAGGACCGCGAAGAGGCCGCTTCGTGACCCACACAGTGGTGTGGGAGAACGCCGCCATGGACGAGTTCCGGCGACTCCGCGCCATCGACCCCGTCGGCGCCAAGGCAACGGCCGTGGCGGTACGCGCACTCGCCGACGCGAGAACCGGAGCCACCCCATGAACCACGCCCAGCTCACCGCCCTAGGCCGTGCCCTCCGTGTGCTCGGCGAGCACGGCGACGCCCTCACCGCCGACGCCCCGGACGCCAAGCTTCACGAGGTCAGGACCGATCTGAAGCGGGCGCTGGAGCTGCTGGAGGACAGCGTCACCACCGCCGCTCCCACCACCCGCTGCGCCGAGCACCCGAACGGCCCGGTCGACGAGAACGCCCCCGACCTGTGCCTGCTGTGCGAGACCCGGCGCCGGGCGGCCCGCCGCGCCGAGATCAACGGACCTTCCGCGCGCCCCCGCTCCACCGAACCCACCCCCTCCCGGTACGGGGTGCGGGAGGACCGGCCCCAGCCTCAGCAGCGCTGGCTGCCGGAGCAGTGGACCGGCCAGGAGTGGCAGCTGTGCGGGACGCCGAGGCGGGACCGGCACGAGGCCGAGCTCTACCTCAACGCCCAGCGCCGTGGCCCGCGCGCCGCGATGGCGTACCGGCTCGTGCACGAGTTCACCGACTACGAGGTGCTGCGCGTGTGGGGCATCCCGGTGAAGGTGGACATCGAGCCGCTCGGCAATCTCTAGAACCCGGCGAGCCCGGCCGGGTCGAGCGGGCTACTTCAGCAGCGGCAGCGCCGGGAAGCCGTGCCCTTCCCACAGCCGCCGGGACACCTCCTCCGGGTACGGCCGCACCTCCGCCGCTGCGTCCAACACCTGGGTGAGTCGGCCATCGCCGTCGTACGCCGGCCACCCCGGGTCCCCGGTCCGCGCGAACCTGGTCCACGCCGACTGGAAGTGCGCGGTCAGTGCCCTGGCCTCGTCCGGCACCCCGGTCCCCGCGAACAGCAGATTGCCGAGATCGGCGTCGTAAGTGCCGAACAGCAGGGGGATGTCCAGCCCGTGGCACGCGCCGAGCGTGCCGCCGAATGCCGGTGCGGGCCAGGTCAGTTCGTAGAGGTGGGCCCGGCCGCCGCCCGCGGCCTGTGCTTCCGCCAGCCGCAGGGAGGGCATGTTGAACAGCCAGTCCGTCTGCACGCGTTCGTAGAGTTCGGTCGGCGAGGCGTCCGGGAAGGCCTCGCGGTAGGAGCGCTCCCCGTCCAGGCCCGGCGCGAACGTCCTGAGGGCCGCGGCCGCCTGCTCCTCGGTGATCCTGCCGAGCTGCTCACCGAGGGCGAGGAAGAGGCGGTACTCGTCCCGGTTGTGCCCGACGAGCAGGTCCACGTCCCGCCCCGCGCCCGCCGTCAGCGCCTCCCAGGGGGTGCACGGCAGCACCTCGCCGTCGACGACCGGTGCGAACGGTGTCACAGTCGGCGCCGCCTGCCCCCACCGGTCGTCGTACTCACGCATGCGCAGGCTCAACCGCTCACCGGCCGCCGGGAGTTCACGGGGATCCACGGCGGACAGCGCGGCGGCCGTCGGCGTCAGGCCCGCCTCCTTGCCGATCTCCACCGCTATGTCCCGGGCCAGTTCGGCGGAGAAGTACGTGCCGGGCACGCTCTGCGCGACGGCCCGCCCGAACAGCCCCCGCGCGCTCGGCATCGCCAGCAGGGAGGCCACCGATCCCGCGCCCGCCGACTCCCCGAACACGGTGACCTGCCCGGGGTCCCCGCCGAACGCCGTGATGTTGTCCCGCACCCACTCCAGCGCCGCGACCTGGTCGAGCAGGCCCCGGTTCGCGGGCGCCCCCTCCAGCAGGGCGAACCCCTCGATGCCGACGCGGTAGTTGAGGGTCACCACGACGACGTCACCGGCGCGCGCGAGGTGCTGGGCGTCGTAGCCGGGGCTGCCCGAGTGGCCCAGTTTGTAGGCACCGCCGTAGATCCACACCATGACCGGGCGGCGGGCCGACGGGTCCGTGCCGGGGGTCCAGACGTTGACCGTCAGCCAGTCGTCGCCGGTGGGTGTCTCCACCACACCCGCGCGCCCCTGGAAGCCCGACTCCTGCGGGGGCGGGGGCCCGAAGTCGTACGCCTCCCGGGTCCCCGCCCAGCTGCTGACGGGCCGCGGCGCCTGGAAGCGCGCCTCGCCCACCGGGGGTTCGGCGAACGGGATCCCCCGGAAGACCACCAGTCCGTCCTCGGCCCGCCCGCGCACGGCACCGGCCGCGGTACGCACTTCGAGATCCTCGGCTGACGTCATCGTCGAACTCCTCACGGATAGGGGGCTGTCCGATTCACTTCAGCCCACTTCCCTTGCCTGAGTCAACCAAGTCGTCACCGAGGCCCGTGCCGCTCCACCACCGCCCGGGTCCGCTCCTCGTCCAGCTGGTACACCGTCTCGTGCGCCCGCGGGTCCCGCGCGTGGAAGGTGTGGAACATCGGGCTCGCCGGACCGCCCAGTTCCACCAGTGAGGCCGAGGCCCCCCGCACGGCCCGCTCGGTGCCGTACGGCGTCGTCAGGTCGATGCGGTTGACCACGCCGGGCGTGACCCACACCGGCACCGACTCCAGCATCCCGAAGAGCTGAAGATGAAAGTGCCCGGTCAGCACGACCCGTACATCACTCCCCCGAATCGCCGCGGCCAGCTCCTCGGGGTTGAGCAGCCCGAAGACGGGCTGGGTCACCGAGAGGCCGAGGCTGAGGGGCGGGTGGTGGAGGGCGAGGACGGTGCCGTGCTCGGCCGGGTTGCTCAACACCCCGCGCAGCCAGTCCAGTTGGGCCGCACTGATACGGCCGTACACCTTCCCCGGTACGAGCGAGTCGAGCGTGACGAACCGATGGCCCCCGACCGTGCTCACCGCGGCCCGCTCCGCCGCCCCGGTCTCCAGCACCGCCTCGGGCCGGGCGTGCCCGCTCCCCAGCACCTTGCCGAAGGCCTCGCGCTCGTCGTGGTTGCCGGTGGTGTAGAAGACGGGAGCCTGCAACGGCCGGGCGAAGTCCCCGACGAGCTCCCGCACCGCCGTATACGCCTCCACATCACCCTCGTCGGCGATGTCCCCGGTGACGACGACCGCGTCGATGTCCCGAAGATGCCGCAGCTCGGCGAGCATCAGCCGCAGCGAGTCGGTGGCGTTGAGGCCGTTCGCGTCGGGGGCGTCGAGGCGCCTGATGTGGGTGTCCGAGAGATGAAGGATCCTCATCTCCCGGACACTACCGCCGAGTTGGCGCTCAGCTGAGGGTCTTCAGGGCGGATGCCTCGTACGACTGCAACTCGTCGAAACGGCCTGCCAGCACCTTCGCGGCCCACTGCGGGTCCTGGAGCAGCGCCCGTCCGACGGCGACCATGTCGTACTCCTCGCGCTCCAGGGCGTCGAGCAGGTCGTCGATGCCCTTGACCGGGGAGCCCTCGCCCATGAAGCCGCGGATGAAGTCGCCGTCGAGACCGACCGAGCCGACGGTGATGGTGGTCCTGCCGGTGAGCTTCTTGGTCCAGCCGGCGAGGTTGAGGTCGGAGCCGTCGAACTCGGGGAGCCAGTAGCGGCGGGTGGAGGCGTGGAAGGCGTCGACACCGGCCGCGGCGAGCGGGGCGAGGATCGCCTCCAGCTCCTCCGGGGTCTCGGCGAGCCGCGCCTTGTAGGCCTCCTGCTTCCACTGCGAGTACCGGAAGATGATCGGGAACTCGGGCGACACCGTCTCGCGTACGGCCGCCACGATCTCCGCCGCGAACTTCGTACGGGCGACCGGGTCACCGCCGTAGACGTCGGTGCGGCGGTTGGTGCCCGCCCACAGGAACTGGTCGACGAGGTAGCCGTGGGCACCGTGCAGTTCCACGCCGTCGAAGCCGATGCGCTCGGCGGCGGCCGCGGCCTCGGCGAACGCGCCGATGACGTCGTCCAGGTCGCGCTGGGTCATCGCCCTGCCGGTGGGCTCGTCGGCGCCGATACGAAGGCCGGAGGGGCCGACGGCCGGGGCGTCGGCGTAGGGCGGCTGGCCCTGCTCACGCACCATGCCGATGTGCCACAGCTGCGGCACGATGGTGCCGCCCGCCGCGTGCACCTGCTCGGCGACCTTCGCCCAGCCCGCCAGCTGCTCCTCGCCGTGGAACCGCGGGACGCTGTCACTCTGCCCGGCCGACTCGTGTCCGACGTACGTGCCCTCGGTGACGATCAGACCGACTCCGGCGGCCGCGCGGCGGGAGTAGTACGACGCCACGTTCTCGCCGGGGATGCCGCCCGGGGAGAACATGCGGGTCATGGGCGCCATCGCGATGCGGTTCGGGACGGTCAGGCCGTTGATGTGAACCGGCCGGGACAGAATCTCGGCGGCACGGGAGGCGGCGGGGGCAGTCACGTGGGGGTACTCCTCGGTATGTGCATACGCATGGACACTTCCCAAGTGCCAACCGTCCCGTCCGCCCCAGGATTTCCCCCTGCTCTGTGACTCCGGCCACGCATGGAAGAAGCCCGCCCCACGAGTGTGGGACGGGCTTCTTGTCGAGCGCCGGGCAGGCCTTGCACCTGCATCTCCCCGCAGGAAGCGGGGCGTCTTTCCTTGGACCACCAACGCGTAGTCGGCCGACGGGAGTTCACGTCGGGCGGCTCGTGATCAAGCATAGCGCAGAAAAACCCGGGGGCGGCACACCCCGCTTCCGGGGAGTGCCGCCCTCGGTAAGGACGTCGATCAACCAGAGGTCGATCAGAAGTCCATGTCACCGCCCGGCATACCGCCACCGGCGGGCGCGGCGGCCTTCTCCGGCTTGTCGGCGATGACGGCCTCGGTGGTGAGGAACAGCGCGGCGATGGAGGCGGCGTTCTGCAGGGCAGAGCGGGTCACCTTCGCCGGGTCGATGATGCCTTCGGCGATCATGTCGACGTACTCACCGGTCGCGGCGTTCAGGCCGTGGCCGACGGGCAGGTTGCGCACCTTCTCGACGATGACGCCACCCTCGAGACCACCGTTGACGGCGATCTGCTTGAGCGGGGCCTCCAGCGCGAGCTTCACGGCGTTGGCGCCGGTCTGCTCGTCACCCGAGAGGTCCAGCTTCTCGAAGACGCTGGAGGCCTGGAGCAGGGCCACGCCACCACCGGCGACGATGCCCTCCTCGACGGCCGCCTTGGCGTTGCGCACGGCGTCCTCGATGCGGTGCTTGCGCTCCTTGAGCTCGACCTCGGTCGCGGCACCGGCCTTGATGACGGCGACACCACCGGCGAGCTTGGCCAGGCGCTCCTGGAGCTTCTCGCGGTCGTAGTCCGAGTCGCTGTTCTCGATCTCGGCACGGATCTGGTTCACCCGGCCGTTGACCTGGTCCGAGGAACCGGCACCGTCGACGATGGTGGTCTCGTCCTTGGTGATGACGACCTTGCGGGCGCGGCCCAGGAGGTCCAGGGTCGCGTTCTCCAGCTTGAGGCCGACCTCCTCGGAGATGACCTCGCCGCCCGTGAGGATGGCGATGTCGCCGAGCATGGCCTTGCGGCGGTCACCGAAGCCCGGGGCCTTGACGGCGACGGACTTGAAGGTGCCGCGGATCTTGTTGACGACCAGGGTCGACAGGGCCTCGCCCTCGACGTCCTCGGCGATGATCAGCAGCGGCTTGCCCGACTGCATGACCTTCTCCAGGAGCGGGAGCAGGTCCTTGACAGAGCCGATCTTGGAGTTGGCGATGAGGATGTACGGGTCGTCGAGCGACGCCTCCATCCGCTCCATGTCGGTGGCGAAGTACGCCGAGATGTAGCCCTTGTCGAAGCGCATACCCTCGGTGAGCTCCAGCTCCAGACCGAAGGTCTGGGACTCCTCGACGGTGATGACGCCTTCCTTGCCGACCTTGTCCATCGCCTCGGCGATGAGCTCGCCGATCTGGGTGTCGGCGGCGGAGATGGAGGCCGTGGAGGCGATCTGCTCCTTGGTCTCGACATCCTTGGCCTGCTCGAGCAGGGCGGCGGAGACGGCCTCGACGGCCTTCTCGATACCGCGCTTGAGGGCCATGGGGTTGGCGCCGGCGGCTACGTTGCGAAGGCCCTCGCGGACGAGCGCCTGGGCGAGCACGGTCGCCGTGGTCGTACCGTCACCGGCGACGTCGTCCGTCTTCTTGGCGACTTCCTTGACCAGCTCGGCGCCGATCTTCTCGTACGGGTCCTCGAGCTCGATCTCCTTGGCGATGGAGACACCATCGTTGGTGATCGTGGGGGCGCCCCACTTCTTCTCGAGGACGACGTTGCGGCCCTTGGGGCCGAGCGTCACCTTCACGGCGTCCGCGAGCTGGTTCATGCCGCGCTCGAGGCCGCGCCGCGCCTCCTCGTCGAACGCGATGATCTTGGCCATGTGAAGTGGTCCCTCCAGGACTGGGGGTGATTCCTTCGGACCGCGCCCGCGCCCGCGACGGACGGCTCGCCGGCCTGTGGATCCTTGCCCCACATGGCCTGCGGGCCTCACCGACCCGGTCCATCTTTGTCACTCTCACCTTCAGAGTGCTAACGCCAATGATTAGCACTCGGCATGGTCGAGTGCAAGCGCCTCTCGCGTATCGGGCCCCCGGGGCGGGGGTGGGTGGGCCGCCCGGGCGGGTGGTCCGGGGGCGGCAGGCCCCGGACGCGACCTGCGGCGACACAGGCCGCAAGCCGCGTACGGCGCGCAGGGGACGGGGTGGGGGGTGTCCGCCCGCAGCGGCCGGCGTCCGTTACCGAGCCCTGCTCAAGCAGCCGAGCCGCCGGACCGAGGACGGACACCCTCCACCCCCGCCCCCCCCCC